>CAZGYE010000249.1:0-9061 GCA_964530165.1 uncultured Planctomycetaceae bacterium | reverse complement strand
AGCTTTCATAGAAGGGCAGGCTCCCGCCTGCCGCATTTTAGATTGACTCAACGTAGGAGAAGAGGACGGCAGGCAGGAGCCTGCCCTACATCGCTCACCGCAGAGGATCGCAGAAACGAATTCACGGCATTCGGTTTGTCTGCATTAGTTCAACATGATGGCGTCGCATAGGCCGTCCCACGTGTAGACCTCTGCTTCGACGGCGATCGGCAGAGAAACGTCGCGGGCCGCCGCCGTTGTGACCGGGCTGATGCTGGCCAGCCGGACCTGCTTTCCGATCTGCGACAATGCCGCCGGACTCAGAAGCCGCTTCAGGCTGCGGGCGATCGACGGGCTGCTCAAACCGATCCAATCGAGTTGGCCGTCCTCAATCAGCCGGAGCTCCGCGGCAGGCAGCGACTCGACGTCGACGTTGCGGTAGACAACCAACTGCTCCAGCGTCGCACCGGCGGCTTCCAGCTCGGTTGGTAGAACGTCTCTGCCGCGGCTGGCCCGCGCCCACAACACGCGCCGGCCGCTGACGTGAGACGCGAGCGCCTCGGCCAGCGCTTCGGCGCGGAACTCTTCAGGGACAAGATCGGGCCGCAGGTGAAAGCGGGCCAGTCGATCGGCCGTCGCCGGTCCGATTGTCGCAATCTGCACACTCTGCAAGCGCCGCAGATCGCCGCCGGTCTTCCAGAGACGGTTCAATAGTCCGTCGACACCGTTGGCGCTGGTGAAGATCAGCCAATCGAACTCATCCAGCCGGCCCAGTGTGCGGTCGATGTCGCTGGTGTCTTCGGGCGGCAGGATCTCGATGGTCGGCAACAAAACCGGTTGTGCGCCGAGCTCCAGCAGCCTGGCGACGACGGGACCGGCTTGTGCGGCCGGCCGGGTGATGCCGATTCGCTTCCCGAACAGCGGCCGATTCTCGAACCAGGCAATTCGCTCCCGCAGGCGAACGCATTCCCCAATCACAATCAGCGACGGCGGCGGCAGCTCGGCCTGGCGGACAGACGCGGGCAACTTCCCGAGCGGGGCCGTCACGGTGCGTTGTGCCGGTGTCGTCGCCCGGCTGATGACACATGCGGGAACGCCGGGATCCTTTCCGGCCTTGAGCAGCTTTTCGACAATCGCTTCCAACCGGTCGAGACCCATGTAGAAGACCAGCGTTCCCGAAAAAACGGCCAATTGGTCGTAGTCGATCGACGTTTTTCCCTTCTGCGGATCTTCATGGCCGGTGACAAATGCGACGGCCGAAGCAAATTCACGATGCGTCAGCGAGATGCCTGCATATTCACTGGCAGCCGTCGCCGTCGTGATTCCCGGAACCACTTCGAAAGGAATACCAGCCTCGGCTAGTGCGACGGCCTCCTCGCTCCCGCGTCCGAAGATGAATGGATCGCCCCCCTTCAGCCGGACGACCCGCTTGCCCTGCCGGGCCGCTGCGATGAGCCGCCCGTTGATCTCCTGCTGATGAAGCGTCCGACTAGTCGCGTTGGGCGCACGGCGGGTCCGCTCGGCCTGCGCCGTGGTGTGCTCGAGCAACAGCGGGTTCACCAGCCCGTCGTAGAGGACCAGATCGGCCCGCTGGAGGCAGTCGAGTCCCTTCAGCGTGAGCAATCCCGGATCACCGGGCCCGGCTCCCACCAGATAAACGTTTCCGAGCGGTGCGGTCATTTAGAAATCATACCAAAGTCCCAGGCCGATCAGCTCTTCGTGCTCGTTGAAGAACGCGTATTGACTCGTTTTGCCGTTGAAGTATTGCAGACCGAACCGCAGCAGGTTGTCGGACTCTCGGCCGCGCCATTGCCAGCCGGCCATGAGATTCAAACTCCCGCCGAAATCAACCTCTTCGCGCAAATGAGCATTGACCGCCAGGAACGGAGCACCGTAGAGACCAGTGGCCACCATGGGACTATAGTCTACGCCGAACTGGAATTCCCACGGTTCGGCCCCGCCGTCGACCGAAAACGCCCAGCCGACTTCGGCATACGCGCGAACGTCGCCCGTGAGGTCGACGCTGAGACCCAACAGCGCCGAATCACGCACGTAGTTGATGCGCCTGAAACCGGGGTTGCGAGCGAGAAACTCGTCCCCCACGTGCGAGCTGAGGTGGTAATACCCGAACTTGACCGCGAACGGTCCCTGCGACCAGGTGAGCGGGACGTCGAAGCGGAAGTCGGCCGACTCCAAATCGTCGTTCTCCTCCGAGTCGAGTCGTGGAAAGGCGGCCCCCGCGATATCCAACTGCCAGCCTTCCGGGGAAACGGCGTCCTGTGTTCCGTAGCGTAGAATTCCCGCTCGGCCGCCGAGGGAAACGTCCCAGATCCAACCGCGATCTTTTTCGTGGAGCCATGCGCTGCCAAAACGCGGCTCTTTCTCACCGGCCAAATAGGACTTGTAAAGCAGTCCGTCGGGCAAGAGTTGCCAGGTCCAGAAAGACTCGCCGTCGCAAACGTATCCGGGGTAGTCATCGGTCGCCGTGCTCGGGTTGTGTTCGAATCGGCTCGCGAATAAACCGGCGGGAAACTCGTCTGCGTCAATCGGCAGGGCGAGAATTCCACTCGCCGCAAATCCGGCGAGCGTGAGGATGATTCTCTGCAGACAAGCAGACACGGCGAAGCGACCTTCCGACGAGTGAACTGAACCGGCGAGCGGTTCCCACCACCTCCCGGAGAAAAACCAGCAGACGACAAGAGAGGGACACGACGATTCACTTGATAGTGGCTGCAAGCGGCGGAGACTGTATCACATCCGCAGCGATCGTGAAAAGTCCGAATTCGCGGCATTCGCAAAACGCCGACTATGCGGCCTGCTTACTCATCACCCGGCTTCTTGCCCGCTTTCTCTTCATCAGCTTTTTTTTCAACAGCCCCTTGTTTAGCAGCTTTCTCTTCTTTCTCTTCGGCTCCTTCTGTTTTTTGATTCGCTTTGCGGAATGCTTTGCCGAGCAGTTGACGGATCGACTCCAACTCAGACTGTCTGGCGAGATCGGCCGCATTCATGTTGAAACTGGACGCGTCGGCAGTTGCGGAAATGAGACCGGCCGCCTTCGCCTTGTCGAGCTCCGCTTTGACAATCTGCTGCAACCGCAACGGATTGGGTGGCCGTCCACGGCTCCGCTGCATTTCGTTGGCGAAGGCCTGTCGAATCCGAAACTGAACGATGCGCTGAGCCTGGAACCGCTTTTGTTGCTCCGAGAGGGCTTTCTGCTGCTTCTCTTTCGCTTTGGCCTTGATCTCTTTGAGCGACTCGCCTTTTTCGGCGTCTTCGGCTTTCTCGATCTTGCCGATTTCTCCAAAGCCGATCCTCGCTTTTCTCGCACGCGCCATCGCCGCCGCCACCGCCTTGAGGGCCGCCTGCGCGTCCGCGGGTTTCGTGAACTCGTACTCGCCGCCATTGACGTTGATCAGGGCCTTGAACTCCAACTCGACGTCCTTCGCGCGACGCCGCTTGCTCGTGATCCGCCGCAGTGCCGAAATCGCCTTCGAGGGACTTGTCATCTCCTGCGTCCGTTCCCCGGCCGTAATCGTCGCGTGAAAAGTGCCTTTGTCGGGCTTCTCGAACCTCCCTTTCAAGGACGAGGTGCTCGTCTTGCCGCCCGCCTTTTTCGACCCCGGCTCCGCAGCGTCGCTCGAGACGCACAAAAGACCCACAAGGGTGACCGCGATGGCAAACTGGTTCATAACCCTGTCTCCTTCGTGCGAGCCTGCCTTCTTTCGGTCAATTATTGAACATTCGCGTCGACCCCGTCAACTCTGCCGTTCCCACGCCGGTTGTACCGGTTCCCACGCCGGTTGTACCGGTTCTTCCCGTCAAAACGACCGGCGACCCTCACCTCCAGCGATTCTCCGCAAAGTGAGATGTTTCAAGTTCCCAACGGGCCGGCACTTTTGATACTCTGGGTATCTTGCATAGAATGCATGAGACGGGCCGTCCGACTCGTTTTTTTGACTGAAATCGAGGTGACTGACATGTTCTTGACTCCGTGGCTGCGTTGCCTGAAGTCCACCGTGCGTTGCGAATCGAGGAATTCTGCGAGGAACAGCTCGCGGCGCAACTCTCTACACAAAAGCCGCTTGCGGCTTAGCCCGCTCAGCGCGCACGTCCAGCGCTTGGAAGATCGAACGCTGTTGAGCGTCAGTTCGCAGTTCTATCTGGCCACCGGGACGTTGATGATCGCCACCGATACGGCCGACGATGTTGCCGTGACCGTCGGTGCCGGCGCCACCGTGTTGGTGAACGGCAACATGCCGCAAACCGGACCGTTGCCGGCCGGCGACGTGCGGGCCATCTCGGTCACCGGCGGACAGGGCGACAATCGAATCGACCTGACCGGTGTGACGGCCGCAGACTTCACCGCTCTGACCGGTGGTGCAGGGATTGAAGTCGAGGCGGGCGGCGGCGCCGATACGATCATCGCCAGCCCGATCGGGGGAACCTATGTCGGCGGACACGGCGACGACGTCATCACCGGCTCGAGCGGAAACGACACGATCAACGGCGACGACGGACGCGACACGATCACCGGCAATGCCGGCGACGACTCTCTCTTCGGAGAAGACGGCGACGACCTGATCGACGGCGGCTCGGGCGACGACACCATCGAAGCGGGCGACGGAGAGGATTCCGTCGACGGCGGAACGGGCGACGACAACATCCGCGGCGGAAACGGCGCCGATACGTTGAACGGCAATGCCGGCAACGACATCCTCAACGGCGGCTTCAACTCCGATACGCTCGACGGCGGCGCCGGCGACGATCAATTGTTCGGCGGCGCCAACGGCGACCTGCTCCTGGGCAGCGACGGCAACGACAAGCTCTCCGGCAACGCGGGCCGTGACACCATAGACGGCGGCAGCGGCGACGACACACTCAAAGGCGGCGTCAACAACGATTCGCTCGACGGTTCCAGCGGCAACGATCTACTGCGGGGTGAAGACGGCAACGACACCCTCAACTCGGGCGACGGCGACGACAGCTTAAACGGCGATGCCGGCGACGATCAGCTCAACGGCAACAACGGCAACGACACGCTGCGGGGCGGCAGCGGCCGGGATTCGCTCGTCGGCGGCGACGGCGACGATTCGCTCTTCGGCCAAGGCGGTCGCGACACGCTCATCGGCGGCGACGGCGCCGATCTCTTGGACGGCGGCAGCGGCAACGACCTGGTCCAGAGTACCGCCCTGGGACTGAGCATCAGTGTGGTCGGCGCGACTGCCGAAGGCGACAGCGGCACCAACGACGCGCTGTTCACGGTGACCCTCTCAGCGCCCAGCACGCAACTGGTGACCGTCGACTTCGCCACCGCCGACGGGACGGCGACGGCCGGCGTGGATTACACACCAATCAGCGGCACGCTGACGTTCGCTCCCGGCCTCACCACGCGGACCATCACTGTCGCGGTGATCGGCGACACGATTGTCGAGCCGGACGAAACTTTCTTCGTGAACCTCTCCAATTCCGCGGGCGCCATCATTGCCAACGGCCAGAGCACGGGCACGATCGTCGACGACGACACGATTACGCAGCCGACGCTATCAATCAACGACGTGACGATCAGTCCGGAAGGCGACAGCTCGGGCACTCTCTTCGGGCCGAGCACAGAATTTGCCGTGGGTGCGAATCCGCGTTACGTCGTGGCGTCAGATCTCGATGGCGATGCTGACCTGGACCTTGCTGTGCCGAGTTTCAACGATAATACCATTGTCATCCTGCTGAACGATGGCACGGGCATATTCACAACGGGTGTGACGCTGACCACCGGTGACACGCCTCGTGATGTCACCTCAGCCGACTACGACGGCGACGGCGATAATGATCTGGCAGTGACAAACAGCTTTGATGCTGATGTCTCTGTCTTTCTGAACAACGGGACTGGCACATTTGGCGCGGCCACGGACTATGCGGTCTCCGTTTTTCCAGCGGGGATTCAGTCCGGTGACATGGATGGCGACGGAGATATCGATGTCGTCACCAGCGAAGGTGCGGCCAACACGAGCCGCGTGTCCGTTCTGCTCAACAATGGCAACGGCACGTTCGCTACCGCAATGTTCTTCGCCGCTCCGTCGCAGCCAGAGTCCCTTGTTCTTTCGGACCTTGATAACGACGGGGACTTGGACGTAGCGACAGCAAACCAAGGTTTCGGGCAAGATGTTGTCGCTGTTCTGTTGAACGACGGCAGTGGAACACTCGCAGCGCCCACGAACATCCCAGTAGGGGATTTCCCACTCGACATCGCCGCTGGAGACTTGGATGGGGACGGCGATCAGGATCTGGCAACGTCGAATAGAGTCGGCCGAAGCATCTCGATCCTATTGAACGATGGATCGGGCGTTTTCACCGTAGCAACAACGATCGACCGCGCACCAGAAATCTCAGATGCGGTTGAATTCGGCGATTACGACGGTGACGGCGATTTGGATCTCGTCGTCACGAACACGTCGGTCAGCGGCCTCTCAGTATTTCTGAACAATGGGGACGCCACATTTGCTGCAGCGCTGAACATTCCAACTGGAGGAGTTACTGCTATTGAATTGGCCGACGGCGACTTCAATGGTGATGGCCTCTTGGACTTGGCCGTGGCCAACGCGGGGTCGGACGATGTCTCCGTGCTTCTCAACGGTGGCGGCGCAGTCGCGACGGCGCAGTTTACCGTGACTCTCTCGGCACCCAGTGCCTCGACGGTCACGGTCGACTTTGCCACCGCCGACGGAACGGCCACTGCCGGGGCGGATTACCAAGTCAACAGCGGCACGGTCACGTTTCCGCCGGGGACGACCACGCAGACGGTTACCGTGCAGGTCATTGGCGACGACATCCCGGAGCCGGATGAGACGTTCTTCGTCGATCTGTCGAACCCGACGAATGCCACGATCGCTGATGCACAGGGCATTGGCACGATTATCGACGATGACGGCGTCACCGGGCCGACGCTTTCGATCGACGACGTGACGGTCGCTGAAGGCAACAGCGGAACGACCGACGCCACGTTTACGGTCACCCTCTCGGCAGCCGCCGGTACAGCCGTGACGGTCGACTTCGCCACGGCCGACGATACCGCCACGGCCGGACAGGACTACGTGGCCAGCACCGGCACAGTGACGATTCCCGCTGGTCAAACCACGGGGACGCTCACTGTTACCATCAACGGCGACACGACCAACGAGCCGGATGAGACCTACTTTGTCAATCTCACGAACCCCAGCGGCGCGACGATTGCCGATGCACAGGGCTTGGGCACCATCACCAACGACGACGGCGGAGGCGGAGGGCCGACGCTTTCGATCGACGACGTGACGGTTGCAGAAGGCAACAGCGGAACGACCGACGCCACGTTTACGGTCACCCTCTCGGCAGCCGCCGGTACAGCCGTGACGGTCGACTTCGCCACGGCCGACGATACCGCCACGGCCGGACAGGACTACGTGGCCAGCACCGGCACAGTGACGATTCCCGCTGGTCAAACCACGGGGACGCTCACTGTTACCATCAACGGCGACACGACCAACGAGCCGGATGAGACCTACTTTGTCAATCTCACGAACCCCAGCGGCGCGACGATTGCCGATGCACAGGGCTTGGGCACCATCACCAACGACGACGGCGGCGGCACGGCGCCGACCTACGACATTGTGGTCTCCTTTGGCAGCGGACTGACTTCCAGCCAGCAAGCCGTTTTCACCCAGGCGGAACAAAGATGGGAACAGATCATCACCGGCGATGTACCGGACATCAACGTTCCCGGGATCGGGCTGGTGGACGACGTACAGATCGACGCCAGTGGGATCGCCATCGACGGAGTGGGCGGCATTTTGGGGCAGGCGGGTCCGCAGTTTTTGCGGCCGGGCACATTCCTGCCGGCTTCAGGCGTGATGGAATTCGACACGGCCGATCTGGGCAGCTTGGAAAGCAGCGGGGAGCTTCAGAACGTCATTTTGCACGAGATGGGACACGTGCTCGGCTTCGGCACCATTTGGGACCTTCAGGGGTTGTTGCGTAACCCGGCCAGCGGGGGAGGCACGGATCCGCGATTCACCGGAACGCAAGCCACCGCCGAATACAACACGATTTTCAGTGTCAGCGAACCGGATGTTCCCGTAGAAGCCACCGGTGGTCCGGGGACCGCCGACGCTCACTGGAGAGAGACGACCTTCACCAACGAGCTGATGACCGGTTTCCTGAATCCGGGGGTCGCCAATCCGATCAGTCGCGTGACCGTCGCTCAGTTCGAGGATCTGGGCTACACCGTCGACATCAGCCAGGCGGACGCCTTCACGCCGTTGCGGGTGCCGCCGGCCGGTGCCGGAAACCTGTGGCTGGGCGGTGACGTGCTGCGTCCTTCGGCGCAGGTTCTCGGCGCCGGCGAGCAATCCGCTCCGAAGGCCGGCATGGTTCTCGGAACACTTACCGGCATTGGCAGGGCGAATGACGACACCCTCTTGGGCGGCGACGGGAACGATACGCTGTTTGCCGGTGATTTCAACGACAGTCTCAACGGTGGGGCCGGTAACGACCTGATGGACGGCGGAGCAGGAGATGACATCCTCGAAGGAGCGGCCGGCAAGGATACGCTCTCCGGCGGCGACGGCAACGATCTCCTCGACGGCGGACGAAACAGCGACACGCTCTCCGGCGATGCCGGCAACGACACCGTCACCTGGGAGACCGGCGACGGGACCGACCAGGTCGACGGCGGGCTTGGTTTTGACGAGATTTCCGTAACCACGAAGACGCACAACGACCGGATTGCGGTCGGAGCGGCCGATGAGCAGGTCACCGTGCACCACCGCATTCCCAGCGATCCGGTCGGCGACACGATTACCTCGGAAATGGTCGAAATCGTGGCGATCGACTCGGGCGGCGGGGCGGATCGTATCACCGTGGACGATCTGACCGGTGTGCTGGACCTACAGCAGATCACGATCGACGCGGGCCGGGGGGCCGATTTGGTGGATGCTGAGCCGCAAGCGGCGACGGCGATTTTGGTCTCGGTCAACGGCGGTGGCGGGCCGGACACCGTTCTCGGCGGGGCCGGGGATGACGTCATCGACGGCGGCGCCGGCAAAGATAGCCTCTC
>CAZGYE010000248.1:0-9071 GCA_964530165.1 uncultured Planctomycetaceae bacterium | reverse complement strand
GCCGAGCACCACGCCTTCCGCCCACGGGGGCAAATGCACGGGCAGTTCTGCGATGCCGTGGTACGGGCCGCCGCGGAGGTCTACCGTCGTGGTGTTGTTGAGATCGCTCATCCTTGCCAACTCCCTTCCTTGTGGAATCAATCACATTCATTCGGAGGTTCTGCCTGATCAGTGGTGAGGACGCACAACGCCCTCAGACGCCGCAGGTCGGCCTGCAAGGCCCCGGTTCGTGCTCTTGGGCCGGTTGGACCGGCGGCGGCGTCACGATCAAGTGAGGCGTAGAATTTTTCCGGGTCCGCGACTTGGGTGCCCGGTGATAACTCGAAAGGTTTCGTGGGCAGCTTGCCACGTCGATCGTGAAACCAGCCGATGAGGACCTCTTCATCCTCCGTCCATTCTTGGCGGGCTGCTTCCGATGTGTGTTCAGCCGGAGTCGAGTTTGGCTGTTGCGCTGACAGAACCGACAGAATTCTCCGACTGCTCCGGCGGCTGATCGTCTTCGGGGGTTTTGTCAATTTTGTCAGCGCTTTTCAGGGTATCTGGATCGTCGATGGCCGGGTTGACCTCAAACATTGGTGAGGACGGTCGTCCCGATGATTTCCTGCCAGGAGCGATTGCTTCGACCTTATCGCGGATGATGTTGTGGGCTTCGAGTTTTTTCAGGCAGGCAGCGACGTCCTCCGCCTTCTTGATCCGACGCTGCATCGCCCGATGAGCATCCCTCGCGGAGAATTCCGTGAGGCGCTTCTGTTTGATCCAACGCAGGATCTTCTTGGCCCCTTCGAGTTCAGCGTCAGCGCCCATCAACTCAAAAGCGGCACGGGCATGCGGAACGAGGTACCGTCCGATCGCGATAGCGGCCGCCATGGTCTGCTGGGAAATGAGCGTGTCCCACGGTCGGTCCGGGTGTTCGACGGAGTGCAGAATGCCAGCGATACGGACGACCGCGCCGGCAAGTTTTCCTCCCCAATCCGTCATACAGTCGAAACGTCCGCCGATTCCGAGTTCCGGCTCGATCATGGTCATCAGCCGGTGCAGATCGCCAAGTGCTTCCGGCGACAGGTTCAGATAGTGCGGGCTGGTTTCCCCGGAATTGTCGGTGTCAAACGGCATTTCACACAGCGCCAACACCAGTCGCCGGTAGGTTTCCGCGATGCCTTCAGGGACCGGCGGGGGGTTGATATCTCGCGTCCCAAGACGGCTCTCCGGCAGGCTGTACAGGAACCGGGCGAGGAGACCACGGCCGCGAAAAGTGGGTTTCTCCAGCAGTCCTTTCAGGACGTCCGTCTGGATCGTGTAGCCCATCGTGATAGCCGGGCGAGTCAGTGACACCGAACGCCGTGAAACCCGATCTGTACGATGGTCTTCCCCAGAATGACCTTTCAGGTACAGGTCGATGTCGGCCAGTCCGTTCTTAGAGTAGCAGCCAGCCATCAGATCGAAAACGCCCCCCTCGGCTGACAGGGATGCAATTCGGCTTCCCTGTTCAGCCAAAATCATTCCGAGTTTTTCGGACGTGCAATCATCAACCAGGAGTTTCAGCCGAGCGACGTAAGTTGATTCGGCACGCTCGGTGATCAGGGCGTCCAGTTCATGCTGCAAATGCCTGCGTTCAGTCTCGTTCTTCACTTTCACGAGATTGGTCTCAAATTGCTTGATTCGCTCATCCAGCACCTTCCGTTCAGATTGAGATCGGCGAACATCCGGTTCCAGCCGTTCGATTTCCGCTCTCTCAAATTCGCGGAGTGGATGCGTCGCATCGGCAAAGACAGCCGACTTGTGATTTCCTGATTCCAGCAGCGAGAGAACGTATATGTTGGCTGGCTCGATCCAGCCGGCACGGACACGGACCTCGACTTTCTTCGCAATGGACGCGGCGACGACTGCCAAGACAAGCATTGCCGGGAGATCGGCCGGTGTCTGGGTCGCGATGGCCTCGGCCAAGACCCAGTTCCTGATGAAGGTTGGGAGGACAGCGACGGGGAATGGAGGAACCTCTAGGCCGAGTGGAATCGGCTTCTTCCACTCGCGAGGTTCTTCGGGTAATTTCCACTCAGGCGTGGCCCTGTGCAACTCCGCCAACTTCTTTCGTGTTCCGCCGGCGTCAATCCAGTCGCTAACGTCGCCCTTTTCTGGAAGTCCGGGGAGCTTGAGGATGCGGACGGACTTCGCGATCTCGTGCAAGGCGGCGGCGACTTTCTCAGCATGCTTTTGGCCGGGCTCATCCTTGTCGGGAAGGATGATGACCGTTCGCCCTCGCAATTGCTCGGAGTATTCGTCGAGCCATTTCCCGGCGCCGCCAACGTTACACGTCGCAATGCATCCGATGGAATGAAGGCGATCAACATCTTTCTCGCCCTCAGTAACGAGAACTGCCCTGTCCTTGGCAGCAATCATGTCGGACAACCGATACAGGACCTTCGGGACATCTTTGACGCTCCAGGACCAGCCGCCCTGTCCATCCGGCTTGCGTTGCCGAAAGTCCTTCGGATCAAACCGAAGGGCTTGGTAGAGCAACTCTCCATTCTCGTTGCGGTAGTCGTATTCAGCGATGATCTTACCTGTCGGCTTACCGGACGTGCGGGCCCCGGCCGTCTTCTGCTGATTACATGCAGATCGCTGCGGCTGCTGTTGGTCAGGGTACAGGTCCTGGAATGTCAGGCCGATCGCCCGAAGCACATCTTCGGTCGAGCAGCCGGCGAAGCACTTCAACAGCACGCGACCGTCATCGCCCGCGCCAATAGAGAGGCTCGGATCATGATCGTCATGGCCTGGGCAGAGCGAAATGTAGCTGTTGCCGGATTGTTGCACGCCTTGGAGCCGCGACAGGACTTGTTGTAGCGCAGCGTTGTTCGTAGAATTCATCTTGAAGCCTTTCAAACATGACGCGGCCGGTGCTCTTGGTGGGGTCCCGGCCTTCGTCGTCTTACTGCCCTGCTACCTGCTGGCTTGAATTACCGGCTGTGCTGGAAGCCAGCCACGGTTCCGAAGTGCCTCGACAATCTCAGGGACCAGCGAGTGGTCCACCATGCGCTTGCCGCCAAATTTCGGGACTTCGGGTAGGTCTCCGTCTTCAAACAGGCGGCGCACTTGCCACTCTTCGACGGTGCCGGGAATGACCGGGCTCCTGGTGATCTCGTCAGCGACTTGGCGGGTTGTCAGAGGCTGTGGCATTGGGCGTCTCCGTTCGTTGTGAACTTACAACGCCAATTCCAGCAGATGAGACGACGGAATTCATGGTGCGAGATAGGGCGGGATGGGGCGAGTTCCAAAAAAGTGATTCGGCGGAAACGCTACTTGCGAACCGTTCTTGCCCACGAAAAGCGAGTGCCTAGACTTGTCGTTCCAAACCTAATCAATTTGGCGTCGTGACGAAGATTGAGACTCTTGGCGGTGTTGTGGGCGCGACTGATTTGTGTGACTCCTTTCTTCGACGTCAGAGGGTCGTCAATCTCACGAGGCCAACCAAGCTCCTGGAAGGTGTCCAAGACGCGCATTTGATTCCCGGCGTTTTGGCGAAGCTGCTTGACCGTCTTTCCGTCGTATTTGAGAACCTTCGCGTCGCGATCCCAATGTGGTAAAACCTTGGGTGGCCGGGCGAGCACGCGATCTCCAACGGACTTTAGGTACACCAGACACGATTTTCTCAGCGGTTGTGCGTATTCCTTTTGAAACTCGTAGTCGTCCTTCGCGTCGATGTGGAATCGAACGAGTTCCGTGACCACGGCCTTCAGCGCCTCCTGCTGAGGCTTCTCCAGCGGCGTCCCGCTGATCCTGCCCCAGTAAACTTGCTTAGAGGCGCGCCAGTTTCTCAGCCAACGGGGATAAAGCAACGGAAAACCGTCATCCTTCCGCTTTTCGTTGGGTGACTTTGGCGCCACGTGCTTCACGATCTTCTCCACAAGGCGAGTAGCGACATCGTACCGGTCTTCCTGCAAGCGGTCAGTCAGTTCATTCAGACGTGCGTGCAGAATCTCAAATCGTTCAGAGAATTTCGGCATCAGAAGTACCTCTTGACGGGGCCTCGCCGGCGTTGACGGGGAAAGGCGGTCGATCTTCATCGTCCGGCCAGTTTGCGCCACTGCCGATCGACGAAGCTCCTACGGCACCCATTTTAGCCTCAGAGGAACCAATCGCGAATGGACAGTGCCAAACAAGGCCAGCGGCGGCGGACGAAGACGGAAAGAGGTTGTCTTTCTGAAAGCCTGTGTGAATGATTGGGTATCGACAAGCAATTGGGGTCAAGCTGCCGCGACCGACCCAATTCGGCCAACCGACGGACAGGAACAGTAATGTCACGAAGGGAGAGACGATGGAACGAATTGCGCACGCGTACTGTATGCACACGGTCGGGGACTGGGACGAACCGCATCTTGCAATCGAATTCCAAAAGAACTCTTGCGAGAATTACTACACCGCCCACTTGTGGAAACGCGGATTTGCGTGGGGCGGGATCTTCATTGACTGTCCTGCGAGTTCCCAAACACCGCTGGTTGACCGAGCCGCCGGCGGGGAGATGATCGATCGGGCCGAACAGGGCGATCACCTCGTTTTTTCGTCACTCACCGTGTCCTACTTTCGTCGCTGCGATCTTGTGCAGTTGGCGGAAGTTGCTCGCGGCAAACAAATCGCTTTGCACTTTGTGGACGAGGCCGTGCCGGTAGTCGGCCCTGACGCCACGAAGGCCGTATCCAACATGCTGCACGCGCTCGAACGGATCGAAGACCTACCCCGGCGGAGAGCCATTCGTGAGGCCCTCGCACGCCGTCAGCAAAGAGGCTTGCCGAAAAACGGCGAGACTCCGATCGGCCGCAAATTGGTCGGCACAGGAGCGAAACGACGCGTCGTGGACGACCCCGAAGAATTGGCACAGATGCAGCAAATCTACGAGTGGCGAATGCAGGGGATCGTTTTTGAGGAAATCTATAGGCTCATGCGACGAAAAAAAATCATGTACTCTCGCCGCAAGAACGGGCGGATGAGACAATGCGAGTGGTCGCTATCGCGGATTCAACGGGCCGACATACTGTGGCGGCAAATGTTGCACGAAGCGGAGATGTCGGCCGTTTGGGGTGCCTCTAACTAAGAGTGCGAAGAGACGCTAAGCCGCGTGGTGACAACGTCCCAGCACGCTATGAGCCACGCACGCTCTTCTTTTCCGATAAAAACTGGAAATTCTGTTTCGGTGATCTCGATGGGAGTTCCCCACCCAGCGTCCCCGGACCACAGTCGGCCTCGGCCTTCATCGAAGTCGAATTGGAACACCAACTGTTCGCCGAACACGTTCTCGAAGTAGCTGTGGAATTTGTCGCCTCCGCGTGTAAGCCGGGGAGGTTGGCCGCAGCATTCCAAATGGGCGTTGTCGGCCAAAAAAACGAACGGGCTTCCGTTTTGCATCGGTCATCCTTGTCGTGAATCAGACATCGTGGCCACGATCGCATTCGCGGGCTGCGATGGCCCAGGACTGGCGGTGACGGGGCACAGCATCTGGTTTCGCTCGCATCCGTCGAGGACGACGCCCTTGGCGAAGAACTCCAAGTCATCTGGGAACTGGAGCCTGGAGCCAGGACGATCGAAAAAGTCGCCCTTCCGGAGCCAACCGGCTTCGATGACCCTGAACGTCTCAATGCCTTTCTCGACGCCGTCCGGTGGGGGGCGGTTTCGTCGGCTGATGTGAAGTCAGTGCAATCACCGTTCAGGTCCGGCATCGACATCGAAGATTACCAACTGGACCCCGTGGTGCGGGCAGTCCAAATGCCGAGGGTAAACTTGCTCGTTGCTGACGACGTTGGCCTCGGAAAGACAATCGAAGCGGGTATGGTGATCCTTGAACTCATCAACCGGCACCGTGCCCGCCGTGTGGTTGTCGCCTGTCCTGCCGGCCTCCAGGTCCAATGGCAGGATCAGATGCGTGACAAGTTCGGCCTCGACTTTCGCATCGTGAACAGCGAGTTGATGAAGAGACTACGGCGGGAGCGTGGCATCCACGTCAATCCGTGGACGCACTTTCCACGCCTCATCACCTCCATCGACTTCCTGAAACGCGAGCGACCGTTGCGGCTCTTCAAAGAGACCCTCCCGAAAGAGGGCGAACCGCTGTATCCCCGTCGCTACGATATTCTTGTGTTGGACGAAGCCCACAACGTGGCTCCATCCGGTCGCGGCAAATACGCCACCGATTCGCTTCGCACTCAAGCTGTTCGCACCATCGCTCCGCATTTTGAGCACAAGCTGTTTCTCACCGCGACACCGCACAACGGGTATGTCGAGAGTTTCTCAGCTTTGCTGGAATTGCTCGACGATCAACGCTTTGCACGCGGCACCATGCCGTTGCGAAAGCAACTTGGGGCGGTCATGGTCCGTCGCCTCAAGTCCGAGTTCTTACGGTTCAGCGGCTTGCGGAAGTTTCCCAAACGTGAATTGGAACCTCTGGAGGTCAGGTGCATGGAACAGGAGCAAGCAGTTCACGCAGCGTTGAGGCGATACACGGAATTGCGTGAACGCGGAGCATCCGACAACACCGAGAGATTCGCGACCGAGTTCGTGTTGAAGACGCTCAAGAAACGGCTCTTTTCTTGCCCAAAGGCATTCCAACTCACGTTGGCCCGGCACGAAGAATCGTTGAAGTCGGCGATACGAAAACGAGCGACCAAGAAGCCGACCCTCGGTGTGCTGCAACGGCAGATCGACCGCGTCGATGAGGAGTACGCCGACGACCGTGATTACGAAGAAGCCACCGACGATACCGTTGATGCTTCCACACGCCTATTTCGCGAAACGACTGGTGAAGAGAAGCAGCTACTCAAGCAGATGCAGGATTGGGCAGTGTCTGCATCGGCTCGGCCCGATTCGAAAGCCAGAGTCCTGATGCAGTGGTTGGAAGAGAACATCGGTCGCCACGACAAATGGACCAACCAACGGGTCATCATCTTCACCGAGTACCGGGCCACGCAGAATTGGCTGCAAGAGCGGCTCGCATTCGAGGGGTTCACGGCTGGCGACCGGCTCCTGACGCTCTACGGCGGCATGGACAGCGATCACCGTGAAAAGATCAAAGCGGCGTTCCAAGCCCATCCCGACGACAGTCCCGTTCGCATTCTGCTGGCCACCGATGCGGCATCAGAAGGCATCGACCTGCAAAACCATTGTTCCAAGCTCATCCACTACGAAATCCCGTGGAACCCGAACCGGATGGAGCAGCGGAACGGTCGTATCGACCGGCACGGTCAGAAGGCGAACGAGGTCAACATCTATCATTTCGTCGGCGAAGGCTACAAAGACCGTGAGAACTCCGGCCTGGATTTGCCGGCAGGTGACCTGGCAGGCGATCTTGAATTTCTGATGCGAGCGGCGAAGAAGCTGGAAGTCATCCGTGAGGACTTGGGCAAAGTGGGGCCCGTCATCGCTGAGCAGGTCGAAGATGCCATGTTGGGGCGTCGCACACGTCTCAATACGGACCGGGCCGAGAAGGAGGCTAAACCTGTCCGCGAAATGCTCAAGCTCGAACGCGATCTGCAACAGCAAATCGAGCGGTTGCGGAACCAGCTCACCGAAACCCGGCGAGAATTGCATCTCTCACCAGAGAACGTTCAGAAGGTCGTCGAAGTCGCCCTGCAAGTGGCCGGACAACCGCCACTCAAACCGACCAAGGTTGACGGCATTTGGCCGGACCCCAAGCGACACACGTGCCCCGTGTTTCATCTACCGGAACTCAAGGGAAGCTGGGGATTGTGCGGTGAGGGTCTACGCCATCCACACACAGACAGGATTCGCCCCATCGTCTTCGACCACCATCTTGCCCAAGGTCGTGATGAGGTGGTTCTTGCCCACCTGAATCACCGGCTTGTTCAGATGTGTCTGCGACTCCTGCGGGCCGAGGTCTGGTCCACTGAGGGGAAGAAACGGCTGCATCGGATAGCCGCCTATTTGGTTCCCGACACTGTTCTTCGCGACCCGGCGATGATTGCCCATGCCCGCTTGGTCGTCATCGGCGGTGATTGTCACCGGCTTCACGAAGAGATCATCTCGGCGGCGGTCTCCTGCGGGAGGAACGGTTCAGTCGCTTCAAGACGCTTCGCGAAATGAACGACGCTCTGGCTGCCGCGACGACGGAAGAGCCGAGCGAAGCCCTGAAAGACGAGTTGCTCGCTGTCTACAAGACGCATTCCGAGGCCCTCAAGAATGCCTTGGAAGCACGGATGAAGGACCGCACGAGCGGCTTGGAGAAAGCCCTCGCGGAACGCCAGAAGAAAGAGGCCGACGACATCAGAACAATTCTGACCGAGTTGAAAACCACGATTGAAAACAAGCTGAACGACCCCGAACTGCGTCAATTGACGTTCGAAGGTTGGGAAGACGAAGAGCGGCAGCAACTCGAACGGAACATGGATTCGCTGCGGGCCAGAGTCCGCGAGATTCCCGGTGAGATTGAGCGGGAAACAAAATCCATTCGAGCACGCTTTGCCGATCCGCAGCCGCGAATGTTCCCGGTGGCGGTGACGTTCTTGGTGCCGGAACGGCTGGCGACGTAGAGGTCTGTCTGCGAAAGTCTTTGATGGGGAACGACAATGAAAGAGATCAGCGTTTACATAACCGTTGTAATTCAGGCAACGCCAGATGCCTTCCTTGTGACTTGCGGGAATTGTAGCGGAAGCGGCTATAGCAGCGGGAAATGCAGCGTTTGCAGCGGGGCAGGGAAGGTCTTGCTCAGCGTGCCGCCGGAGTTGGGCGGCTCAGACGATGTTGACGTTTTGAAATGCGGCAATTGTGATGGAAGTGGATATAGCAGTGGCAGGTGTGGGGTATGCAAGGGTGTCGGAGCACTCGTTGGACGGTTTCCTCGTGTCGTATGTGGCTCCTGTAACGGTAGTGGTTATTCATCTGGGAGATGTAGCTCTTGTAAGGGCTGTGGCAGCTATTGGATTGGCGACTTGAGCACGTACTAGAGGCGTCCATGTCCATCGCACGGCATCATGCTGAATGGCTTTCGCTGGTCGAGGTTTCTGGCCCGTTTACACCACGCTGGGCGAAGGTTGTTACCTGCTGCGTACCAACGTGACCGACTGGTCGGC
>CAZGYE010000247.1:0-9090 GCA_964530165.1 uncultured Planctomycetaceae bacterium | reverse complement strand
GTCCCCGCCCGGCAGGCGTACTCCCACTGGCCTTCGGCCGGAAGGGTGACATGCCGCCCGGTCTTTTCCGAGAGCCATCGGCAAAAGGTCATCGCCTGCCGCCACGAGACACGGACGACAGGCTGCTTCGGAAGATTCAGTGGATAGCCGCGAGTGGAAACAATGCCGTGGGTCCTGACGTATCGGCTGTCGTGTGCCGGGTCGAATTGGGCGAATTGCTCGTTGGTCACCTCGAATTGGCCCATCCAGAACGGTTTGTCGATGCGGACCCGCTTCAAAGGCCGCTCGTCAGCCTCTCCATGCAGATCGCCTTGGACAAACTCACCGGCGGGAATCAGCACAAGCTGCATGGCGACACCGTCGCCCAAGTCGAGCGTCTGCCAGATCTTGGCGCCGGCCGCCACTTGCCGTCGTTTGGCTTCGGCCGCGTCGAAGGGCCAGCCCGGACACGCGACCGATTTCGCCGGCGCGATAGCCACCGGTTCGGGGATGATCGGCTCAAGGGGCCGGCGAAGAGCGACCGGAATTGCCTCCCAGTCCACGTTTGTGCCGGCGTAGAGCTTCGCAAGATCAAAACGTCTCTGTCGCTGATTGCCGACGCGATCTTCCCCCTGCGCTTCCCCCCACGTGCCGTGACAGGGGACGTTCAGATCGATCCACGTAATCAACCGATCCCAGGCCTCGGCGTCGAGTTGGACGTTGTGATGCCCCTTTTGGAGCATCTGAACAAGCTCAGACGAATCGGCGTGGTACTCCATGGCCGGCAGAGCGTGGGAATCAGACTCTGCTCCTGGTCGGCGCACATAGGGATGCAGCGAGTCATAGGCCGGCGTAAATCGGCCTTTGTAGCTCGGAAAATTCTCGGCGGAGCGTAAGTCGGCGATCTGTTGTCCCCCTTCGCGGGACCGGCCGTCGTGACAGCCGACGCAGTATTCATCTAAGACCGGTTGCACCTCACGTTCAAAGCTGAAACCTCGCGCCGGTCCATACCACGGCTTGATTTCCGATGGTTCCCGTCCCACGGCCGCGGTCCCTTGAACAGGCGGTGGATTGTTGGCCGACACGTGACAGCCTACACACGTGAGGGTTTCACCCGGCATGGCCGTCATCCAACTGCGCATTAACTGCACGGCCTTGCCTTCGGCATCCAGCGGCTGTACCGTCAGCGGCGTGTTGGCCGGAACGCGAAACAGGACCGAACCGTCCTCGTGGACCGGCACGGTGCCGAGAACACTCTTCACCGTGTCCCAGGACGAATCGCAACCGATCGCCCGGCTGTCGGCGGCCATGTTCCGGTAGGCGTAATGGTAGGCGATCACCCGCAGCTTCTTGACGGTGCCGCGTGGGATGCCCTTCAACCCCGGCCCTCTGTAAACGTCGGTGATGTGAACTACCGCGTCGCTGCGATTCAAATCGACCTTGTCGGCGATGACCGGCGGCCTGGCCGTCTTGCGGAGCGGAATGGGTTCCAAAAGATTGAAGCCGGCTTCCTCGTGGAGTAACAGCATATTGTCGAAGACGTCGACCAGGTAGATGCTCCACCGGGCCTCTTCGGTCATCTTGCAAGCGACCAAGAAGTACTTTTCACTCAAGGGGTATGGATGCAAAAACTTGGGCCAGGAGCCTGCGACCAGACGGTCATTGATCACGGGTTGGACCTTCCGACCGCGTCCCGGAATTCGCTGCACGACGCCGTCCGCCTCGTGCCGTCCTTTGGCCGGATCGAAAACGATCAGCTCACCGCTCCGCGCCGCCGCGTGATGACCGCTGACGATGCCGAGGAGCTTCGTGGGATGATTGGGAACCGGCCGGGCGTAGAAGATGCAGTTTGGCCAGTACGAATTGCTGCCGTAGTACGCCTTCTGCTCGGTGCCGTCGGGGTTCATGTGGAACAGCAACCGGCTGAAGAAGTGCGGCATGTCGGTGTACTCCCAGCGGGTGTAAAGCACGCGGCCGTCGGCGAGGACCGCTGGATGCCAGTCTTGGTCCTGATCGAAACAAAGCTGCCGGACGCCCGAGCCGTCGTCGTTCATCCGATACAGCACGGCCACGAAATCCTGACCGCCTACGCACGGCACGCCGGCGAACGGTGCGGTCGAGCAAAAGACAATCTTGCCCGAGGGCAAATAACACGCATCGAAACTGTCGACGCCTTCCTGATCGCCGCGCGTCACTTGCCGCAAGCCGGTGCCGTCGGCGCGGATCTCGAAAACCTGCCAACGGCCTTTACCGTCCGGCATGGAAAAGAGCATCTTCTCGGCATCAAAGTGCAAGTCGACGTCTTTGACGAGCCGTTCTCCGTCTGGCTTGAAAATGCTCGTCAGCTTTCCGTGCGGTCCGACTGGAGAAAGGACGGCGATGTCGTTGTCGTGGCCGGTTTGAGGCAGGCTGGCGTTGCTCGCCCAATTGTCGGGCAAAGTGCGTCGGAATCGGTTCCCCCGTCGCCGGACCAACAACAACCGGTCGAAGTCGAGCAAGGGATTGGCCAGCAACGCATCGGTGCGCAATTTTTCCAGACGGTCGACGACCTGCTGGTACAGTCCGGCACTCTGCTTGGCCTCGGCCGCTCGAGCCAGCTTTTCAATCTCCGCCAGGCGTGAAGCGAATTGCCGTCCGTTCGGGTAGCTCGGTCCGAAGGTCTCGGTCAAGTCGGCGATTGCCCGGCCAACGGAATTCAACTTGTGGTGCAGCTCGCGACGATCGCCGGAATTCTTCAAGGCGTTTTCTCCCGCCTGGCCGGCTCGAGAGCGAAGATACAGTTGCCGAATCCTTTTCAAAGCGCTGAGCTCCTGAGACTGCGGCAACAACTTCCCGGCCTCGGCTCTCAGGGTTGGTTGACCGATCGCGCTCGCATACCGTCTGCCCAGCTCGCTGAGATCGTCGGGGTCCCAATCCAGGTCCCAGATCAGGTCTTTTTGCTCCCAGGCCAATTCTCGCTGCGCCGTCGCATCCGAGAAGTCGCGCGCGACAAGCCGCCACAATTCTTCGCGGGCCAAGGCCCTGGAATCAGGACGGGCGCCGACCTCACGCCGCGTCGAAAAATAAAACTGCGACCATTCCCGATACGCAAGACTCTCGTAGCGCTCGGCTGGTCCGGACTTGGTGATCCCCGCGGCAAAAACCGTTCCCCACGGTCGCCTGGCGGGGGCGGTGAATTCCCGCCACGGATCTTTGTTCGCCGGTCTCGGACCCGGATTCACACCGATCTTGACGAGCAGCTTGTTCTCGCCGGGAAGAAGATTCAGCGTGATCTCCGCTGGCTGGATCTGGACGTTCCTGCGTCCCAAGCTGTGGGTCGTCAGCCTACCGCCGCGCCGCGCCTGGACCTGCTTGCCGTTCAGCCACACGGCCATCTCGCCACACGTATCAACATAAACCGGCAGCGCTCTTCGATCCGAAGTGGTGATGGTGCGAGACAAATAAACCACATGCCTGCCGCGAAAGAGTGTGTGCGGCGTACCGTCCCTGAGTTTCAGACCGAGGGTCCAGCCCAGCGTCGCGTTCTCAGCGCCCCCATCGTATCCCCGGTTCCGATTCGTTTTGCGTTCCGGCGGGTATGCCTTCGAGAAGTCGTACTGGCCCGGGATGGGAACCGGGCCGAGCAAATACCACGGTCCCAGCCGCGGTGCAATCGATTCGCCCTGAGCGCTTGCACGTGCAGCCTCCTGCCTTAGCAGCGCATTCCGCGAAACCAGCATAGTTTCCCACCAGGAGCCTTTCTGGATGTCGTACGGAAGATCGGCGGCAAACGAGCGAGCGTCCAGAAGGAACAGTCCCACTACAAAAAGCATCCAGACCATCTTCGATTTCATTGATGACCTCACGGGATGTTGGGTTGGTTCGCACAGCAAAGTACGCCGTGCAGTGACGATACCGGCATTGATTAAGTATAATGCGAGTCACGTTTGCTTGTCACGCCGTCGGGATGTTAGGCTCCCCAGTTCGGCGACCGCGATGATAACACAACAGCAGGATCTCATCAGGAGGAAGTGCCAATGTTCAACGTGCTTGGGCGGTTGATGTTTCTTGTCGCTGCGATGATTTGCAGCATGGGATCCACGGGCGATGAGGCGCAGGCTGCAGCCCCAAAAGCGGCGAAGGCGACGCTGAAGGTTGGCTTTGCCGAGCGCGACATCACCCCGGAACTGGGGATGGAACGACCCGGCGGATACGGAAAGTCTTATCACCGGTCGTTGCACGATCCGTGCAAGGTGCGAGCAGTCGTGTTCGACGACGGTAAACGTCGCGTCGCCTTGGTGGGAGTCGATGCTTTGGTGATTCGTCGCCAGACGGTCAAAGCGATCAGGAAAGCGATTCACGAGAAATGTGGGATCCCGCCCGAGGCAATTCTCATCGGCGCTTCCCATTCCCATTCGTCGGGGCCGACCGGGTTGATTTTGCCGGGAGAGTATGACCACGCTTCGCCGGAGGTGCAGTCGCTGGCTTATGAGAGATCGTCTTGTGCCGATGGGGACTACCTGAAGCACGTCGAGGAGGCAGTCATCTCGGCGGTTTGCGAGTCGGACGGTTCCCGAGTGGACGCGAAGTGCGGCGTCGGTAGCGGCGTCGAGGACAAGGTCGCCTTCAATCGCCGCTTTCGCATGCGCAACGGTCTGTGCTTCACGCACCCCGGGCAGGGAAATCCCGACATTGTTGAGGTTGCCGGTCCGACGGATCCGGAAGTGGGTGTGTTGGGGGTCTGGGATGAGAAAGGCAAGTTTCTCGGCTGCGTGGTGAACTACGCCTGTCATGCCACGACCAGTCCGGGCGGCATTTCCGCGAATTACATCTACTACCTGGAGCAGGTGATTCGCGGGGCGTTGGGGCCGAAGGCGGTTGTGGTTTTTCTGGCCGGCGCTTCCGGCGACGTCACACAGGTCGACAACCTCAGCCCCTACGTCAGACGACCGGCGGAGCGGTCGGCGCAGTTTGTCGGCGGCTCGATCGGCGCCGAGGCGGTCAAGGTTCTGCTGACGATGGAGCCTGGCAACCAGATGCCGCTCGCAGCACGTGCGAAGGTCTTAAAGATCAAACGCCGCGTTCCCAAACCCCAGCGTGTGAAGCGCTGCTGGGAGAGGGTCAGGCAAGACCCGAAAGTCGTGGGCGCCGCGGAATGGACATTTGCCAAAGAGATCGTGCTGCTCGATGCGCGTCTGGCGAAGGCGCCCTTCGCCGAGGCGGAAGTGCAAGCCATTCAAGTCGGACCCGCGGTTTTTCTGACCGATCCAGCCGAGTTTTTCTGCCAGTTCGGACTCGATTTGAAGGCCAAGTGCCGCTTTCCGTTCACCTACCCGGTCTCGCTGGCCAATGGGTGTGTGGGCTACGTTCCCACCGAGGAGGCCCTGGGGGAACACGGGGGCGGTTATGAAACGCGGCTGACCAGCTACAGCAATCTGGAGGTGACGGCGGGCCGTCAGATGGTCGAGACGGCACTTAAGTTGGCTTCTCAGATGACTCCTGGTGAAGTGCCCATGCGCCCGAAAGCTCCGCCCTTCCGCGGCCAACCGTGGTCCTATGGCAACGTGCCGCCCGAACTGGACTAGTGGTCGGATATACATGGCGACTTGTTTGAACTGAAGCATGCTCCGTATCCAACGACCCATGACCATGACACGCAATATCTCCGCCGTTCTACTGCTCTTGAGCTTGACGGCTTCGACCCGCGTGAACGCCCAGATCGTGCTGGATCTTGCTGCAGCAACGCTCACGCTGGATCAACGCGGAGCCGTCACTTCGCTCCGGTTCGCCGACGGGACGCAGTGGCCCGGCTCGGGGCAGTCGGCGTTCCTGCTGGAGACGGAAGAGGGTCGGTTTCATCCGCAGTCCGTCTCGCTCTCAGGCGACACGTTGGCGGTCGTATTCGAAGGCGGCGCGACGGCCGAGTTCCATGTCAAACGCGACCGTGGCTTCGCGGTGCTGCGACTTGCGAGACTCACCGGCGCCGAAGATGTGCTTCGGCTGCGGTTGTTCAGCCTACCCGTACCAGTTGCCGCGCAGTTACTGGGGACGCTGAATGCGGCCGAGCTGGACGGCCGAGTGGCCGCGGTTATGGCCTCGGAAATCAATGTGCATGCCCTGCGCGAGTCGTCCGGCGTCTATCGGGCCGACCGTGACGGCTGCCGTCACGAGTTCGTCCGGGTGGTCGAAAAGGCCAAGGTGGGCAAGGCGGCCGCCCGATTTACGGCCTCGTGCAACGCAAAACCCGGTGGGTGGAGCGTCCGCGGCCGATCGTTTCTGCAACCGCTAGACCTGACCGGCTGCAAAGCGATCCGCGTTTGGGTCCACGGCGACGCCCAGACAGAGCAACTGAAGATCCAGCTTTACGACGGCCAGGGCGGCTATCGCGACAACTACCTTCCAATCGACTTTCAGGGCTGGCGACAAGTCACGCTCACACACTGCTCGATCAACACGCTCCATTATAACCACGTGGCGAAGCTGAACTTCTACTACAACAGCATGCCGGCTGATAAGACGGTCACTTGCCTGATCGATCACGTAGAAGCGGTCGTCGAGCGGGATGGCCGGGAACAGGTGGTATTGCTCGAGGACTTCGAGTCGCCCGACTCGCCGCTTTGGGCGACGCCGATGCCGCACCTGGTCGTCCAAACGTACAAGAAGCACAAGATCGAACCGGCGGCGTTCGGAATCCTTGCGTGCCCCAGGGCGGAGTTTCTGGAGACGATCTCGCGTTTCGAGCCGGCGGCAGGGCTGCCCAGTCCGCGGCTGGGCGGCGAGTGGAACAAGCAGTCGCCGGAGATCAAACGATCCTACTTCTTTCTGACACGATTCAGCGAGAGCGAACTGGACGAGGCTCTGGCCATTGCCCGGCGGGGAGGATTCGACACGGTCCTCATCGGCCAGGGCTCCTGGTGCCAATCCACCGGTCACTACGAGGTGAATCGCACGAACTTCCCGGACGGGCTGGAGGGTTTGAAGCGGACCGTCGGGCGGATCAAAGCGGCCGGCTTCCATGTCGGCTTCCACTTGCTGGCCGCGTCGATCTATCCTCCCGACCCGTATCTGACGCCCGTTCCCGACTCTCGGCTCCTCAAAGGAGTCGCGGCCACACTGGCCGCCGATGTGGACAATAAGACCGACTTCCTGCCGTCGCTGAAGCCGCCCGGCGAGTTTCCAGCCGAGGACGGCGGCTACCGGGGACAGGGCACGGTGCTGCAAGTCGGTGACGAGTTGATCCACTATGCCGAACGGTTGCTTAAAGGGCCGTACGGCTTTCGGGGCTGCCGCCGAGGCTGGCTGGGGACGCGACCGGCCGCCCACAAGCGGAACGCCCACATCGACCACCTAGTGCGATCCTACGGCTACCACATGATCGACTTGGACACGACGCTTCTGGACGAGGTGGCCGGCCACTTCTCTCGGGTGGCCAATGCCTGTGGCGCGGAAATGCTCTACTTCGACGGCTCTGAGCGGCTGCAGGGCGATCACTGGTACTACAACGCGCGGCTCCACAAGGCCTTCTACGACAAGCTCGACAACAAAAACATCTTGCTTCAGGCCAGCAGCTTCAGCCACTACTCGTGGCACATGTTGGCCCGCAGCGCGTCGGCCGACGGCCACGGCGACCTGAAAGGCTACTTGGACGAGCGGTCGCAGTGGTTTGTTTCTTTCGGCCGCAGCCTCATGCCGCTGGACATCGGATGGTACTACGGCTACGACCCGCGCGCCACGCCTGACATGTATGAGTACGTTCTGGGAGCGACCATCGGCTACGACTCGTCGATGTCGTTCCAGGTCTCTCCCGAGGCCGCCGGCCGGCATCCCTTCACGGGTGAGATACTCGACCTGATCCGCCGCTACGAGCGGTTGCGGCTATCAGGTCGCGTTCCCGAAGAGATGAAAGCCCGGCTGCGCATCGATCCCATCCTGGGCGGCAAGAAAGAACCCGACGAGCGGGCGAAGTTACTGGACCATCGCCGTGAGTACCGGCTGCTCGGATCCAAGGATCGTGAAGTCTTCCAGCGGGTCGTCTACAAACCGTGGCATGAGATCGCTGTGCCGGACGACCAAGCTCGAACTTGGGCGTTCAAAGTGAAGCAAGGCCCGGCGCGGCTGGGCGTGCAGATTCACGCCCAAGGCGGACCCTGGCTGCGGCCCGGGCCTGCCTACCGGGCCTCTGACGCCCTGGTGCTGGAGACCTTCGACGATCTCAGGCCGTATCTGCGAAAACCGAAAGGACAACAGCCGGTCTACGCAATCGAGCCGGGCCAGTCCGGCTCGGTTCTGCCGGGAGTCACGCAGCAGTTCGAATCCACCCTCCAGGACGCGAAGGAAGGCAAGCGGTGTGCGATCTACACGGCCGAAAGCACACTGGCCGACAACCGCGGCTGGTCGGTCATCAGCCGGCGCTTCGATCCGCCGTTGGATATTTCCTGGCATCGCGGTATTGGCTTCTGGCTCCGCGGCGACGGTCGCGGCGGTCTGTTCAAACTTCAATTGCACGACGGCAAACGGGCCTGCGATTACTATATCACCAACGACTTCACGGGCTGGCGCTACCAGCAACTCCCCCGGCCCAAAAAAGACCCGATCGACTACGGCAAGCTGCGCTCGCTGATGTTCTACTACAACGGTCTTCCCGGCCACACGCGGGTCGCTTGCGGTATCGACGACGTCAAGGCCTTGCGTCGGCTGGACGATCGGGCGATTGTCGATCCGTTCGTCGAAGTCGCCGGCAAGCGTTTCACTTGGAGAGGGACTCTCACGGAAGGCCAGTATCTGTTCTTCTGGCCGGACGAGCCGATCACCCGCTACGGGCCGGCGCTCAGTGAGCCGGAACGGACGGCGGATCAGGCGGAAGCGGTCGTTCTCCCGGCCGGCAGCTACCGTGCCCAGTTCGGCTGCCGTGGCGGCGGCCCGGACCTGCCGGTTCGCGTCCGCGTGACCCTCCAGCCGCCGGAGCACTGGGATGTGCCGCCCGCGGCACGATCGGGGTCTTAGAGCGTGTTTGAAGAGCCTCTTCTGAGTCCCGGAGGGACGTTAGATGGTAGCCCAGGGCGCGAGCCCTGGGGACAGGGATCGAGTCCATTCTCCCCGAGCCCCAGCGGGGCGATAGAACGCTGTTGCGAC
>CAZGYE010000246.1:0-9113 GCA_964530165.1 uncultured Planctomycetaceae bacterium | reverse complement strand
TACCGTCAGCTCGAAGTCGGGATTGCTGAGCCGAAGACGGAGCAGGTATTGATTGTGCGTGACCTCTCCGACCCCGTCGAGCCGATCCCGCAATTCGTCCAACGAGAGGCGGACCTTCTGCCCGTGTGAAACCTGTACCGCATTCCGTCCGCAGAGAATTGTGCTCTGTGACCCCTGGCATCCTGAGAGCCAGACGCGTTGGCCGCCTTTGCAGGCCGGGCAGGCGGCGCGCTCGCGGAGGTCCTCGACGCTCAACCTGCGGAAACTGCCGTCCCAGACGTCAATAATCGTCAGCGATGGCGAAACGAGCTCGCGCTGACCGGAGAGGATCTTCATCGCGTCGATGGACTGTATCGAGGCGACGACGTTGATGGCAGGACCGAGCACGCCGGCGGTATCGCACGTTTCGGTGCTGCCTGGTTCGGGAGCCGAGTCGATTAAACAGCGCAGGCAGGCCGTCTCGTTGGGAAAGATCGTCATTGTCTGCCCGTGGCTGCCAACGCAGCCGGCGTAAATCCACGGAGTTCCCGTTTCCAGCGATGCATCGTTGATGAGAAAACGAACCTCGAAATTATCGGTGCCGTCGAGGATGAGATCGGCTCCTTCGGCCAACTGCAGAATGTTCGTGTGATCGATGTCGGCGACGACCGGCTCAATGGTGATGCTGCTGTTGATCTTCCGCAATTTCTCAGCGGCAGCGACCGCTTTGGGAAGCTGATCGGCAATGTCCTGCTCATTGAAAAGCACTTGCCGTTGCAGGTTGCTCAGTTCGACAAAATCGCGATCGACGATCCGTATGTACCCGACGCCGGCCCGCGTTAACGTGTCGGCCAATACCGTGCCCAGCGCGCCGCAACCGCACAACAACACTCTGCTCGCCAGCAGGTGTTGCTGTCCCTCTTCCTTCAAGCCCGCGAAAAGAATCTGGCGACTGTATCGCTCCAACTCTGGCTTCATCCGTTCTTGACCTGATGATTGAAGAATTGGGATCAGGAAGCAGACTCCCTCCCCCCTTTTCTTGTCTCTTTTTCATTCTAGCGGCGTTTTCTTTCAAACAACATACACGATCACGCGACCTGGTTTCACGCAAGAGAAAAAATCCAGAATTGCTCTTCCCCTATCGATGCGACCAGAGTCACACTCGTCAACCGTGGTTGAGCTTCGCCATTTGGCGTCGCCCGCCGGATCATTTGGCGCGCAACAAACGCGGGTAGGTCGGATAGATCAGTTTCCGGCTCGGTCGATCAGCGCTGTCTTTCGACTTCAGCCGCCCATCGGCAAGGACCTTCGGCATTGTCCACTATCAAGCAGGATGGAACCAAGATCATACTTCCGCGAACCGGACCGGACCATTTCTGGCGCCTGGTTCACGACCATTATGCTCACGAGGACCCGAAAAAATGGAAATACCTGGCAATGCTGGCCCTGCGAGAAAACGCGGGCTGGCCGTTGGAGCAAATCGGTCTTGTCTTCGGGCATCCAAAGGGACACGTCACGCGCTGCCTGGTCAAGATCAAACAGGAATTGCGCAGGCGCTTTCACATGTCGCCAGAGGTTCTGGAGTTCGCTGATCGAGACACTGCATGACCATCCGGTTGCGACCGGCGGGCTTCCTTCTTGACACTTCAGGAAAATCCCTTGATCAATCTACAGTCCCTTTCCATTGATCGTCTCAAACCGGCGCCTTACAACCCGCGCATCGCGCTGAAGCCCGGAGACCCCGGTTACCGACGTTTGGAACGATCGCTCAACGAATTCAGCCTCGTTCAGCCCATCGTTTGGAACGAACAGACCGGCCACGTCGTCGCGGGAAATCAGCGCCTGGAGATTCTGAAGAATCAGGGTATTCAAGAGGTCGACGTCGTCGTGGTCTCGCTCCCACTGGATCGAGAGAAGGCGTTGAACGTCACGCTGAACAACTCGCAAGTCGGCAGCGATTGGGATCCCGAAAAGCTGATCGATGTCGTCGCCGAGTTGGACCAATTGTCCGACTTCGACGCAACACTGACCGGCTTCGACCCGGAGGACATCCGCGGCCTCGTCCTGACTCCAGAGACGCAAATCAAAGACGAAACACCCATAGAAACCCAGGACCGTCTCGTCCGCGTCACCCTCGAAATCCCGAGCGAGCGCTGGGAGAGCATTCGGCCGGAGCTGGATCAGTTCATGGATCGGCTGAATCTTACGGTACACATCAAGCTGCCATCGTAACACCGCGGCAAGCGAGGCTGCCTGTCGCTCCGTGCATTCCGAACTCCACGTTCAAAATACGTCATGAAACTTTCCGTCGCCTACGACTTCCTATCCAAGCGTCCGTCGAGTCACGCGTCGATCGTAATGGATCATTTCGGCATCGGATTCGAAACCGGCCGGTACGTCATTGCCGACGATTTGGAACTCCCCGTGGAAGCGGGCGACGTTGTCTGCTTCACCGGCTCGTCCGGGTCCGGCAAATCGAGCCTGATGCGGGCCATGGCGGGGCAACTGAAGAATGTGCTGGACATCAATGAACTCGATCTCGGTGACCGGATTCTCGTCGATGCACTCGATCTGCCGGTACAGGAAGCGTTGCAGCTATTGTCGACATGCGGTCTGGGCGAAGCCCAATTACTGCTGAGAACACCGCGGGAGCTGAGTGACGGGCAGCGATACCGCTTTCGTTTGGCGCTGGCCCTCTCACGCGCGCCGGAGTGGATCCTCGCAGACGAATTCACGGCCACTCTCGACCGTACGCTGGCGAAAGTGATTGCTTTCAACATCCGCCGGCTGTCAAACCGTACAGACATCGGGTTCCTGTTGGCGACGACCCACGAAGATATTCTCGACGATCTGCAACCGTCGCTGCACGTGGGCTGCCGGCTCGACGGCCGGTTGGAGTGGAGCCGCGGCGAGATCAAAAAAAAAGTCTCAGTATCGCCCGGAAGTTGTGGGTCAGCCCGGGCGCCAAATCCGACTGGCCGTACTTCGCACGGTGGCATTATCGCAGCCACAACCTCGGCTTCACTCGTTACGTGACGATTCTCTGGCACGGCCCGGAACCGATCGGCATCTGCGTCTTCACGTCACCGCCCATCACATTGAGTCAACGCAACCGTTTCTTTGGACTGTCCGGCAAATGGTCACGCATCAAGATTCGCACACTCAACCGCCAGTTGGTCACGCTGTCGCGAGTGGTCATTCATCCCACGTATCGCGGCGCGGGACTGGCGGCTGCGTTTATTCGCCGCAGTTGCCGGACCTGCCCGTGGCCGTGGATTGAGGCACTGGCACAAATGGGACACATGAACCCGTTCTTCGAAAAAGCCGGATTCCTGAGGGTGGGCATCACGGTCAATAAATCTTGTTCGATTGAAAGTCACTCGGCGATCTACGGAGGCCGCCGCGATAAGCATGGCAAACAGACACTCGTCTCAAAAGAAACCTTCGAAAAAAGCCGCTACGCGGAGCCGGTCTACTACGTCTTCGACAACCGGAAAAACCAAACGTGCCGGGAAGACGGAAGATGAGACGAGTTTGACACAGCGTCAGGAGCAGAAGACCGCACCGCTGCTGACACCGGAACAGAAAGAATTCTTTCTACATTTACTTTCGCGAGGCGCCAGCCCCGCCGGGGCATGTCAGCAAGTTGGCGTCTCGTTCACATCTTATGCACGAACATTGGCGACCGATGAAGATTTTCAGACCAGGCTCAAGGAAGTTGAAGCTGCACTCAGTCAGAACGTGGTCGCCGCGTTGTATCAAACAGCCATGAAAGGGAACGTTTCTGCTCAGAAGCGCTGGCTGGAGACCTCAGCTCCACCCGGCTGGAAGGATGAGATTTCCGTGCAGAACGATTCGGACCTACTTGATGCCCTCTCCGACGAAGAACTCATTGAACTGGCAAGAGCGATGGGCGTTGAAATTCCCCCTGAGATTGAGACTAAGATTCAACGCTCAAATACATAGGACTTCGCCGGCCGCATTTCGCCGTCTGCTCAAACTTTCGCCCGATGACCCGACGCCTTTCACCATCTTGATGCAAGACTGGCAGCGAAACGATTTCGAAGCACTTGACGACGCCTGGCTGCGGCTGGCCGGAGAAGCGGTCGAACCCAAGTACCGGCGAGCATACATCGAAAGGCCGCGCGGACATTCGAAGACTCTGGACATGGCCGTTCAGATTGCATGGATCATTCTCTGCTCGCCTCATTTCGTGCATGGCCTGGCTGCGGCTGCAGACCGGGATCAAGCCGCCCTGATCCGGAACTCAGTCCAGAACATCGCCAGGCTGAATCCGGAGTTGTGTGCGGACCTCGACATCCAGCGGCATGCCGTCATCAATCCCGCGACGGGCAGCAAATTGGAGATCATCTCCTCAGACGTCCAAAGCTCATGGGGAGCGCTGCCCGACTTTGTCATTTGTGACGAGCTCTGCCACTGGGAGAAACCCGATCTGTGGTTCTCGCTTTTCTCATCGGCGGCCAAACGGCCGAACTGCGTCTTGGCCGTTCTGACCAACGCCGGCGTGGGTCGCGGATGGCAATGGAACATCCGCGAGGCGGCCCGCACACGTTCCACCTGGTACTTCTCATCGCTCGACGGCCCACAGGCGCCGTGGATCGGTCAGGAATGGTTGAATGAACAAGAAGCGCTCCTGCCCCGACCGGTGTTCGATCGACTGTGGCGCAACATTTGGCAGCATTCCGACGGCGAGTTTGTCACGCTCGCCGAAGCGGAAGCGTGCCGTGACGATACTCTCACAATCTGCGAACAAAGCCAGCCACATCTCCAGTACATCGCGGCGATCGACTATGCCGAGAAACACGACTTCACTGTCGGCGTCGTCATTCACCGAGACGGATCGAGAATCATCGTCGATCGCATGGACGTCGTCGAACCGACGCCCGACGCCCCGGTCAAAGTCGCCTGGGTCGAAGACTGGATCAAACGCGTTGCCGCCGACTTTCACGCCGTTACGTTCATCGTCGATGAATACCAGCTCGTGGGAACGATTCAACGATTCGAACGCACCTACGACATTCGCCGGTTCGAGTTTCTCAGCGGCCGAGGCAACCACGCGCTGGCCGTCAACCTGCGCAAGCTGATTCTCAATCGTGAGATCACCTGGTATCCGGGCTGTGGAGAATTGACTTCCAGAAGCGACCGCGATGATCTCGAGACCGAATTGGCTTCACTTGTCTTGAAGCAATCCGCTTCGGGGCGCTGCCGGTTTGACCATTTGCGAGACGGCATCCATCACGACGATCGCGCCTTTGCACTCGGAGCCGCTTGTTTACACGCCGTTGGTAATCCGACGGAGCAGGACTGGCTGGAAATCACGCCCCCGAGCCGGACAGGCGGTTTCAACTTTTGACGGGGATCAAGCAGCAAGCTGAAGCCCACGGGTGGCAACCCGTGGGACGAACACAAACATTCGCGCAACCAACAATTCAAGTGAGAGAGCCATGTTCGATTATCTTCGCGACAAAATCCACTCCGCACGATTGAAGGCCCGTTATCAGCGCCTGGTTCAGGAACGGGTGCTGAATCTCGTCGAAGCGTCGACGCCTCAGCCGGTCGCGGAGGATCCCGGCAATTGGAAGTTGCTCGGTGACATCAAGTCAGAACTCGACGAGACCGACCGGACCGACGCTCGCACAAAAGCGCGGCAGCTCGTCGTGAACAATCCGCATGCCCGCAATCTGTTGAGGCTGCTGGAAATTTACGTGGTCGGTCCGGGGTTGCGGCTCAATCACGAACGCGTCCGAAGAGAAGGCGACACCGACGCGCTCGCTCGGGACGCCGAACGGCTCTGGACCGAATTCGTCACCGAGAACCGCCGGCATTTCTCTTACCGTGAGTATGCTCGCCGGACGTGGCGCGACGGCGAATGCTTCTTGCGAAAGTTCCCGCTGGCGACGTGGCCACCCACAGTACGTTTCATCGATCCCGAAGCGATCGGACCGACAAGCGAACATCCGGATTCGCACGGCATTCTGACCAATCCCGACGACGTCGAAACGCCGGCCGCGTATTTGCGGATCGACCCCGTATCGGGGGAATTGCTGGAAGAGCTGCCGGACGAGAGCGTCTTTCACACAAGAGTTGGCATCGATTCGAACCAGAAGCGCGGCGTGACGATCCTCATGCCGATCCTGGACGTGCTCGCCTGTTTCGAAAAATGGCGTGACACCGAACTACTGGCCCGCAAGCTGCAGGCGTCGATTGTGCTCTGGCGAAAGGTGCAGGGTTCGCCGTCACGAGCAACCGCGTTGGCTGATTCGGCCCAAGTCAGCTCGGTTTCCGATCCCTACGGGACGACACGGCGAGAGCGTTACCGGGCCGGCACCATCCTCACCACGTCACAGGGCACCGAACTCGAATTCCTGCAGCCGAACACCAACTTCGTCGACGCAGTTCCGCTTGGCAGGCTGCTGTTGCTGTCGATCGCGGCGGGAGCGGGACTTCCCGAGTTCATGCTGACGTCAGATGCTTCCAACGCGAACTTCGCTTCGACCATGGTTGCCGAGGGACCGGCGGTCAAGCTGTTCCAAAGCGAACAGCAATTCTTTGCCACTGAGTTCAACCACATCTGGCGATGGGTGATGACCGAAGGGATCAACCACGGGTTGTTGCCCGCTGATTTCTTCGAGCAAGTTGCGCCGCAATGGACGTTTCCACAACTCGTCAATCGTGACCGGAATCGCGAGCGGCTTGCCGACGTCCGTCTGGTCGATGCAAAGATCATCAGCCGCTCCGAAGTGGCGCGCCGTGATGGAGTCGATCCAGTCACCATGCAGAGCGAAATCGAAAGCGAATCCTGACGCATGAATCGTTCGAAACAACCGTTAGTTTCGCATCGTTTCCATCGGAAGCGTATCGATTCATCACTGCCCACTGCCTACTGCCTACTGGCTACTGCCTACTGATAACAGGGACCAATGCCCCGAATCCTCTGGCTCGCTTACGAACGTCTCCCACATCCCGATGCGGTCTCGTATCCTGCCGGCGAAGACGACGTGCGTCTGGTGCTCGAACTGCTCGCGCGCCCATATCCGGATCGCCAACAGATTTCTGAGCAACTGCGGCATTTCCAAAGTGAACAGGATGCATTGCCGATGTTTTGTCGCCGGTCGATTCCGTGCCGGCGGGAGTCCGGGCTGTACCATTTGATTCCCTGGCGGCTGGCGAAATGGCTGTCGGCCGTTCTGAGGGCCGAAGACCGCGTTATCGAACGCACGCAGACACGCATCCACAACTGGCTGGAGGGCAGCGACCACCCGCAGGTCATCAGCCCGACGCGGCCAGCGAAGTGACGAGCCCCCCACGTGCGTCACATCCCTCGGATTTTCGAAATCCCAGGGATGTGCTTCCGTCGCGAATCACCACCGGCTAACGAACAAGTTCACCGCGCTGGCGGACCAACGCGAGTGAACCTTGAAAAACGAAAAAACGTGAACGAAGGAATCGGCGCTGAAAAACCGAAACGCGAGCCAGCTCCGGTGCAACGCCTTGTTAGGCATCCTTTGTTGGAGACTCTGTGATTGCAGAAAAACTATTCATTGTGAACGTGAGAAACTGCAACCACGCGGGATTATCCGGATCCTCCGGGGGAAAACATTCACGAACGGATTGTACAATGCGAGCAACAACATTGCATGACCAGCGCGCAACAGCGGGTGTGGATACCTGTGACAACCAGCTGGATTTGACATTCGGTTCTTCTTCGGCGCAAAGATTGAGCCCTTGCAACCGTTTGATCATTTTGTGTGGTTCTTCGGTGATCTTTTCTGGTTTCATATGCACGATATGATCGCGAAGCGAGAAAAGAAGGTCGAAGTCCTGAAACGGTTGGGCGCCCTTGTCGTAGGAGTCACCCGGCAGGATTGCCTTCGCGAGAATGTACTTTAGTCGGGCGGAACCGCGAGAATTCTCTGCTTCGTGAATGGCGGTGGCCATGTCGCGGATGAGCATGGGAGTACCGCCCATGTTCCCGACGCCTTCGGCGGTAAGAGCGGTTTCCATAATAAACGATTCGAGCGTGGCGGCGGAAAACAGGATTGCCACCAGCGTATCGTTTTGTCCGCCGGTCCGATCTGAGGGAGCTGAAGTTGTGCGCTGGTATGCCGCCTTCGCTACGCTGAAGAGGATGCCGGAATGCATGAAGTATCCGCCATCCATATGTGCGCTCCTATTGGATGCATAACGAAAAGAAAAGGGGAAAAAAGAAAAGGGGATAAGTCCAATATTCGTACTGCTCAAAGATCGGCATTCGGTGATTGCCCCGATTCAGGACATGAAAAACCATCCCCCCAGGCGCGATGCGAGCAGTGCGTGGCATGCCAAGACCGTATCACGGCCAGTACGACTTGTCAATAATTGGACTTATCCCTTTTGCCTTTCTAGGCTTTGCGGGTTTACTTCATGGTCGTCGGGATTTTAGTCTTGGGAATCTCAATAGTTCCGAACCAGTGACGCGCTTTGGTCCGTGCAATCGTAAATGTGGCTTGTAGGTAGTAGGTATTCTTGTCACCACGCTTGAAAACCCAGTTGTGTGAAGGTCCGAGGTCGAGGAGCGCCGCTTCATCCTTAGGAACACCAGCACCTCGGCGGGCGATATTGAACCGCAAGAAGCTGTCATATGGTAGCCGGATCATGCCAAGTTCGACGCTGGTCCCGTCAAAAGGACCGTTCGACGGTTCAACGACTTTGCCGGTTGAATCCGTCACAGCGAATTGGATCTTCTCCGGGTTCAGGGGGATTTCCATGACGTTCCCGACATCGGAAATGTTACGGAATTCCAGATAGGTGATAACGATGGGTGTGCCATTGATCATTTCCTTGCGCGCAAAGCTCAGGCGTGCCTGCAGGCCATTGACGGACTTTGACCAACCCTTCTTGTCGGCTGCGGCGGCAGTGTTAAGGATCACTGCGGTCAGCGTCACAAGCGATAATAGAAGGACTCGCATGGTCACATCTCCGTTGGGTTTTTGACTGAAGCCTAACGACAAAGCTAACCCGCCGGGAACAGGCCGGCGGAAGCGATGTTCATTTCGACGACGGGTGGCGGGGCGTGAGTGAAGCGTCGCCCCGTTCGAGCCGAGCGCGCCAATACGCTCGCCGATCACCATCCG
>CAZGYE010000245.1:0-9128 GCA_964530165.1 uncultured Planctomycetaceae bacterium | reverse complement strand
GTCGACCGTGTTCAACATCTCGCCGTCGGCGGCGCTGACGGTCACCTCGTACCAATGTTCCAAATTGGTTGTCTGGACGTTTAGCGTCCAGCCCAGCTCGACCCCGCCGTCAGCCGTTGGGACCCAGACCAACCGAGCCGGAATGTCCTCTGTCGAGACGCCGCTGGCCGGCAAAGTCGTCGTCTGTGCCGGATCGCCGTCGGCCACGAAGCCGGACCCGACGGTCCCATCCAACGTCCAGTCGAAGTTCTCGGCCAGCACCATCAATGCCTCCGACGCGCTGAGCGTTGGGAGCATGTCCCCCGCGTCCGGCTCCACCCCCAAACCAGCCACAAAACTGCTGTACGCACTGAGCACCTCACCGCCCGGCCCCACATTCACGTTGGCAACGGCCTGGGTGACCTCTAAAGGGCCATACGTCTGCTGCAAGTAAATGTGCGTCACGCCGGTGTGTTCGCTGACGTACTGATCGGTCACGATATAGTCATCCAGGTCGTCGGCTGTCAGCCCGAAGTCGTCGGCATTGGTCGTCAGGTAACTGAGTGCACGTTGGAGTTCTGTGTCGTTCCCGCCGTTCGATTGTGCACCGCTTGAACTGAAGTCATCACCCCCCAAGGCGCTGACGCTGTACGCCAAGGTGACCGAACGTTGGAGCACGCCGGCACGTGAGAAGACATCGAGCGAGGACGTGGCCGAACTCCCGAGATAAATCTCTCCGTTCACGGCGGCCACGCCAAAGTAAGTACCGTTTCCGGGTGTACTCGGTATAAAGGTGTTGGTCACGAGGCCGGTAGCAGGATCGATCTCATGCACCCCGCCTGACCCGAAGCTCTGCGTCGCGACCAATCGCTGAGGTCCAGCCGGACCGGAAATTGCGGCCAATCCGCCAACCAGGGTCACACCCGGATTGAGTCCATCAATGTCGAATGTGTTGACGACCGTATCGGTGACCGGATCGAAGACGATGATGTCACTGGCCCCGAAATCTTGAATGTAGATCAGCCCATTCAATGCGGCCAGTCCGTCCAGCGCGGAACCAACCGTGATCGGATCGGAATCAATGACCGCGCCGGTATTCGGATCCAGTTCGTAAAGCGTGTTTGTTCCGAACCCGTTCAGGAAGAACACGTTCGTCCCGTCGAAAGCCAGGGAATCGGGACCTGCGCTAATCGGCTCCGGCGCCGAAAACCGATTCAGCTCGGCGCCGGTGTTGGGGTCCAGTTCGACGATCGAATTCGTGCCATCGATGGGCACGGCGAACAACGCCTGCGGCGCGGGCGGCGGCGGCGTTTCAAGATCATTATCTACGATCGTCACCATACCCTGGCTGTCTCCGATCACCGCTTCGGTGGCGTTTGTCAGGTTGACGAAGAAATCCTCGTCTTCCTCGACCAGCGTGTCGCCGAACACAGCAATGGTGATCGTCTGCGACGTTTCACCGGGCGGAAATGTGACCGTTCCGCTCGTGGCTTCGTAATCCTCACCGGCGGTGGCCGTGCCGTCTGCGGTGCTGAAATCGACCGTGACGACCGACGTCGTGCTCGCCCTGGAGAGTTTGACGGTGAAGTCGGCCCGGACGACGCCGGAGTCTCCCTCCAAAACCGTGGGGACGTTGTTGATGACGATCGTCGGGTCAGCGCCCACGATGAGATCGTTGCCCGGTCCGCCGTCGAGCCGATCGCTGCCGCGTCCACCGTTGAGCGTATCGCCGTGACCCTGCCCGCGGAGTGTGTCGTCTCCGCCCTCGCCCAGCAGAATGTCCCGCCCGCCCCCGCCGCGGATTTTGTCGTTGCCGTCGCCGCCGGAGATCGAGTCGTTGCCGCCTTTGCCGTTGAAGTCGTCGTCCCCTTCGTCGCCCAAGAGTGTGTCGTCGCCGGCCCCGCCGCGGAACGTATCGCCGAAATCGGGCGGGAGTTGGGCTGGCGGCGGGAAAGGCGCAGGAGCCGGTTGACCCACCTGCAGCTCGGTGATTTGGACGCCCCAACGGTCAGTGGCGGGGACAAACTCCTGAAAGAACCAGAAGCGGGTCGAATCGGTCGGATCGACCACGGTGGCGCTGTAATCACCCCAGCGGTTGCGACCGCTGCCGAAGTCCACGAAGTATTCGCCGGCTCCGGCCTGTAACAGCATCGGTGCGCCGAAGGTCGTCACGCCGGCGGATGTCTTGCCCAGGACGGCATAGGTGCTGATGAACTGCGTGTCGCCCGACCCGCTGAAACCGATCGCCACGTCGCCGTTTTGGTTGACGGCAATCGAGGCGTCGTAGAAGTCGAGGTTCGGATCGTTGAAGAGTCCGGTCTGCAACAGCGCATTGGTGGCTTCGTCGATTTCGTACCAGCGAACGGCCGAGCCCCCAAACGCAGGGTCGAGGACGGCATGGACGGCCCACAGGCTCCCGGCAACTTCCACCACGTTCCCGTTGAGGCGGGGGCTGACGTTTTCGATGTTGTCGTTCGGTCCGGGCTGGCGCGCCGCCGGGGCCACGCTGTAAGCCGGCACGGTGATGTTGACCGGCCCGGAAAGCGTCGCGCCGGGACCACCGGCCCCGATGACGTCGGCCCGAACCAGCCGCGTGCCGCCCGGAGCCGACAACAGCGCCGCCCGCCCGTCGGACGCTTCCAAATCGACGGCCGGCTGAATCGAGTTGCCGAACGTCCCGGCACTGAGCGCCTCGAACCGCGTCAGGTTGGCAATCGAAGGCGTCGCGCCCAGCAAATCTGCTTTCGGAATGGAATAGACCGACACGTCAAAGCCGCTCGGGCCGCCGAAATTGTTCGTGCCCAGATACACGCCGTCGGCATCGAGGCCGAATGTGTCAAAATCGTTGAAGCGCGTGCCATCGATCGTGTCGCCCACAAACTGCACCGACTGCCAGCCGGCCGTCGGGTCGGCGGTGTTCGAGACGGCGACGAAAAGGCTGTTGCCGCCGCCACCGTCAATCGAGCCTGCGAACCAACGGTTGACCGTCGGATCAAACAGGACGCGAGGGTCGAAGACCGTGCCGGTGAGGGTGGCGCCGGCGTCGATCCAGAACTGGTTGAGCGAGCTGGTCTGGATCTCCGCGCCGGTCGTCTTCTCGTAGACGTCGTAGCGACCGTTGATTAGCTCGACGATGTGATTCGGCCCGACAGCCCCCATCGTATCGGGCGGAATGAAACCGCTGTCCTGAAACAACTGGCTCCCGGTGAAGTTCAGTCCGACGGAGATATCGTCGTCAACGATGATCGCTTCGCCTTGGCCGACAAGAATGGTCGGCCCGCCAGTGGGGTTGGAGAGGTCGACAAAGAAGTTCTCGTTGGCTTCGGGGACCAGATCGCCGATGATGGGCACGGTAACGGTTTGGCTGGTCGTGCCGGGCGAGAAGACGAGCGTGCCTAGTGTCGTTTGGTAGTCCTCGGCGGCGGTAGCCGTGCCGTCGCTCGTGTTGAAATCGACGGTGATTGTGCCGGTTGCGGCGCCTGAGAGGGTCACCGTGAAATCGGCATTCGTTGTTCCTGAGTTGCCTTCGGGATCGACGATAATACTGTCAACGGCCAGTGTGAGCGCCCCGCCCAGGCCACCGCTGCGGAGAAAGTCATTGCCACCAGCGCCGAGGAGTTGGTCCGCGTCTCCGCCGCCGCTGAGCGTGTCGGCGCCGCCCTGGCCGTTGAGCGTGTCGTTGCCCACACCGCCGTTGAGCGAGTCGTCCTCGGCGCCGCCGAAAAGACGGTCGTTGTCGTCGCCACCGGTCAACACATCGCTGGCGGCGCCGCCGTTGAGCGTGTCGTCGCCAGCATTGCCGTTGAGCGTGTCGCTGCCGTTGTTTCCTTTGAGCTTGTCGTTCCCTGCGCCGCCGTCGAGCAAGTCCGCGCCGTCACCGCCGTCGGCGAAATCGTTGCCCTCGCCGCCGTCGATCTGGTCGCTGCCGTTTCCTCCAAGCAGGCTGTCATTTCCATCGTTGCCAAGAAGAGTATCGTCGCCGTCGCCCCCCTCGATGGTGTCGTTCCCCGTCCCGCCAACAATGAGGTCTTCGCCTTGTCCGCCGACATAGACGCCGCCAAACTCGCTGGCGGTGATCGTGTCGCGGCCGTCGCGGCCGTCGACTTTGATGCTCAGCGGTCCTACATAATCAGATGCCGTGACACCGCTGAGGTCCATCTCATTGGCCCCATCGCCGCCGCGGACGGCAATGGAGACAACCTCGGTGGTGAGAACGCTGCCTGTGCCGATCGTCACAGGAACGTCGAACGGACCGCCCGGCACGGCTCGGGTAAACACCTGAACCAACGGAGGCGTTCCCGTGGCCGTGACGAATACGTCTTCGTCGAATTCCGTATCGATCATCAGCTCTCGCCGGCTGGAATCGAAGAACGCCGCGATGCTCAACAGCGTGCGGTCCTCCAGCAATTCCACCTCGGCAGCCATCAGCCCTGCCGGGGCCTGGGTTTGGGGAGTCAGCCGCCGATGAGCCGGGCGACGCCCCTTCGCGAAAACGGATGACTTGATCGATCGCAACCACGGAGTCAGCAACATCTCAGAGCTCCACTTCTGTGAACCAGCTTACTTTCCTATTTTTACTGGCTTTTCAAGTTGTAATATTTAAAGTATATGGAGGAGTAATACCCAAAGTACAAATAATTCCTAGTTTAATAAACATATTTATTTTATCCATTATTCCGTTCGTGTTGGATGTGTCAGTTGTACGAAAATTGGCATTACGTGTGCATGCGTCGCATGCGATTTGTCCTCGTGTTCTGCCTCCCCTGAAACTGGAACGACCGGCCGCTTGACGAGTGTCTGGGCGATGGTGTCGACTTCGTCGCAGTCGCGTAGCCCCCGGCGTGCGTAGGCGCTGGAGGCTCGAAGACTCGGGCCTCACGCCACCCTTTCACCTTTCACCTATCTTGTTTTCAACCACTGAGCAGCCCTGATTCCGATCGGAAACTGCCTTGTTTCTCCGGCAAACAGATGTATAATACAGGTGTTTCAAACATTTGTTATAATGGTGTGCGGGAGGCGGGATTGTGGCGGATGAGACTCGTCGTCGGGTGTTGTATGCGGCTGGACCGATTTTCGCGGAGAAAGGCTTTGTCGCGGCGACGGTGCGGGAAATCTGTGCCGCGGCGGGAACCAATCAGGCGGCGATCAACTATCATTTCGGAGACAAGGAGACGCTGTATCTGGAAGTGGTGCGCTTGGCGCACAGATTGCGGATGGAGCAGACTCCTCCGGCCGAATGGCCCGCTGATTCCGATCCTGCCGACAAGCTCCGGATTTTTGTACGGACCACACTGACCCGGATGCTCAAAACGCCGGACGCCCTCTGGCCGATGCGGCTGATGATGCGGGAAATGCTGCAACCGACGATGGCCTGTCAGCCGCTGGTGGAGGAGTTCATTCGTCCGCAACTCGAACAGTTGCTCGAAATTCTGGACGAACTACTGCCGCCGGAGACGCCGCCTTATCGGCGGCAGCAGTTCGCGTTCAGTGTCATTGGACAATGTCTGCATTACCGTGTGGCCGGAGAATTTGTCGCGCTGCTCATTTCGCCGGACGACCTGTCGGCACACTTCAGCACCGAGCAGCTTGTGGAGCATATCACAGCCTTTTCTCTGGCGGCGCTGTGTGAATTTTCACGATCTGCGGGAAGGTCTCGCAGCTCGGCTTTGGGACAGCGATGAGCCGATCCACATTCCCGGTTCAGAAAGTCAATGTGATGAATCATTCCAAGTCACTCCTTGCCGAACTGACACGTATTGGTTTGCCATTGCTAATTCTGGCAACAGGGATCGGCGGGTTCCTGGTATTCGGTCAACGGCCGAAAATGGCTCGTCGCGAGGAGACGGGGCACACCGCGCCGCTTGTGGAAGCCGCTGAGGTCCGGGCGTTTGACAAGAAGCTGCCGATCGAGGTTGACGGTGTCGCGATTCCGTATCGTCAGGTGAAGCTCTCCGCGGAGGTGCCCGGTCGCATCACCCGGAAGGAATCGAGCAGCCGAGCCGGAAGTTACGTGCATCAGAATGGTTTTCTGTTGCAGATCGATCCGACCGACTACGATTTGGAAGTCGCCCGCCTGCAAAGCGAATTGACACAGGCGGACGAAGACATCAAAGCGGCAGACATCGACATCTCAAATACGCGATCGCTGATCGACTTGGCGCGTCAGGATCTGGGCCTGCAACGCAAAGACCTGGCCCGTCGCGAAAAGCTGCGCGCCAGCCGGACGATCAGTGAGAACGATCTCGACGACGCCCGGCGTCTGGAACTGTCCAAACAAAACGCACTCCAGACATTGTGCAACCAGCTCGCCGCGCACACGCAGCGCAAGCGAACCCTGCAGGCAGCGCGGGAACGCGTGCACGTGCAGTTGCAACGTGCGGAGGCCGACCGGAAGCGAACGCGCGTCCTCTCGCCGGTGAGCGGAACGGTTGTCGCGGACTATGTGGAGCAGGGGAACTTCGTCAAGAAAGGCGATCCGCTGTTTCTGCTCAACGAGACCAGCCGCATGGAGGTCAAATGCAGTCTGCGGATGGATCAGTTGTACTGGTTGTGGATGCAGCACGGTTCTGATGAGCGCCCCGGGCGTTCCCAACCCGAAGCGCGATTCGAACTGCCGAACACAAAAGTCGACGTTGTCTTTCGTCTACACGGTGTCGAGTACATTTGGGACGGCGTGCTGTCCCGGTATGAGGGAACGGGGCTGGATGTGAAAACGCGGATGATTCCCTGCCGCGTGCGGGTCGATGCACCGACGCGCGTGCGGATCGGTGCCGGTGGAACTACGATCGGTGGGTTCTCGCTACCGACACTTTTCAACGGGATGTTCGTGGCCGTTCGCATTCCGGTTGCCCCGGCAGTGCCTCTGTTGGCAGTCCCGTCTGTTGCGGTCCGTCCCGGGGGACGGGTCTGGGTCGTCCGCGACGGGGCCTTACGATTCGTGACAGTAAAAATCGTATTGGCCACAGGGGAGACGGTTGTCGTTCGGCAGCCTGCGCGCGGCGAACTGCGGCCCGGCGATAAAGTCGTCACGTCACCGTTGCCGAGTGTCAAAACGGGAATGTCTGTCACGGAGGTGGCGGCGCAATGAAATCGGTCCTGCGCTGGGCAATTCGCAAGACTCCCGCGATGAATGCGCTATTGCTGAGCATTCTCGCGGTGGGGGTGCTGGCCGTCGTGATGCTCCGCCGCGAGGAGTTTCCGCGGTTTGAACTGGAGATCATTCTGGTTCAGGTGCCCTATCCCGGTGCCAGTCCCGACGAAGTGGAGAGTGGGATCTGCCAGAAAATTGAGGAGGCCGTGCGCTCGATCGACGGGATCAAGAAGGTCACCTCCATCGCCCGGGAAGGGTCCGGCAACGTCGTGATTGAACTCCAATCCGATGTGCCGAGCGTGCAGAAAGTTCTGAACGAGGTGCAATCGGAGGTCGATCGAATTTCGACCTTTCCGCTCCTTGCCGAAGAACCCGAAGTCCAACAACTCACAATTCGCAAGCCGGCGATCAAGGTCGGTGTTGTTGCCGAAGGGAGCCGGTCGCCCGATGCCGAATTGCGGCTCCGCGACGTGACCGAGCGTGTGCGGGACGAGTTGCTGCAAATCCCGGCAATTTCCGTCGCGGACATTCAGGGGGAACGAGACTATCAGATTGACGTGGAGATTTCCGAAAACACGCTGCGAAAGCACGGCTTGTCGCTCCCGGAGGTTGCCAGACGGATCCGCCGGCAGAATCTGGAACTGCCGGGCGGCAAGATTCGGGACAAATCGCAGGTGTTTCTGCTGCGGGCGAAACACAAACGCCTGTGGGGTCGAGAGATTGCCGGGATTCCGCTCCTCACCAGTCCCGACGGCGTGGTGTTGACGGTCGGTGATCTGGGAACGGTGCAGGATCACTTTGTCGATACGACGTCGATCAGCCGGATCGACGGACAACCGGGACTGGCGATTTCCGTTGAAGCCGCAGCCCGCGAAGATTTGCTGGCGATGACAAAGGCGGTCCGCAACTACGTGGCGAAGACCGCGTTGCCGCACGGTTACCATTTTGAGGTCTGGGACGATCGATCAATCAACGTACATGAACGGCTGGACCTGCTGAAACACAACGGTTTGCAGGGTCTGGTGCTGGTGTTCATTGTACTGGCGCTGTTTCTGGACCTGCGGCTGTCGTTCTGGGTCGCGCTGGGAATCCCGGTCTCTGTCCTGGGAGCATGTGTCGTTCTGTGGCAATTCGATCAGACACTGAACATGCTGTCGCTGTTCTCCTTCCTGATTGCACTCGGAATTGTCGTCGACGACGGAATTGTGATCGGCGAGAACATCTACGCGCATCGTCAGTTGGACAAGAGCTTTGTTCAGGCCGCCGTAGACGGGACCGCCGAAGTGCTGCCGTCGGTCGCGTCGTCAGTAGCGACGACCGTCTTCGCGTTCATGCCGATGTTCTTTGTGTCCGGTGTGATGGGCAAGTTCTTCGCGGTCCTGCCGATGGCGGTCATCGCGATGCTGCTGATTTCGCTGCTCGAGGCGACGCTGATTCTGCCGTGCCATCTGGCACACGATCACCGGCCGCATCAAGGACGAACCTTCGCGGGCCGCGCGCGAAACTGGCGGATCGCACAGCGCTCGCTGCTGCTGCGTTGGGGACCGGGTCCCATTCTGGTCCTGGCGGCGTTTCTGGCCGACCATGTTGTCTATCCGTTTCGTCGCCTGGGTGCCACAGTGGACTGGGTCAACGGGCATTTCAGCCTGTTGCTGGATTTTGTCATCTTTCGACTGTACACGCCTCTTCTGAAATTCTGTTTGCGCCGGCCAGCCATTCCAATCAGTACGGCGGTTGCCGTGTTTGTCGTTTCGTTGAGTCTGGTCCGCAACGGGACCGTCCCCTGGATCATCTTTCCCAAACTCGATGCCCGTCAGATTCGGGCCACGGTGATCTTTCCGGACGGGACACCAGCTTATGTAACCGACGCAGCCACACAGAGAATCGAGCAAGCAATCTTTAAGATCAACGACTGCTACAAGCAGCAGGGGTCTCCGGTCGTGCGGCTGACGCATCGGCTGGTCGGGCAGGTGACGTCGCAGTCTACCGGCAGTGCCGCCGAGCTGACCGAAGGCTCCCACGCCGGTTCCGTGCATGTGGAACTGGTCAACACCACACA
>CAZGYE010000244.1:0-9175 GCA_964530165.1 uncultured Planctomycetaceae bacterium | reverse complement strand
CCGGTCCGCCATCGAAACCTTCTGCAGCTTTGCTGAATTACCGCGTCCTTTCTTAATGAGATGCGTCTTGAAGACGGCATGCTGGAGAAGGAGACTCCCCTGTTGCAGCCGCGTGATTGAGGCCTTGTGGGAATCTGGGAAGTAGCGGTAGTCCGGGCACTTCGCCATCTCCACGGGGCTGGTGCGGCCGTAGACGTTTGTACTGCAGTTGCCGAGGATGCGGTCATGTACGGCGCTGCGGAACTGTTCTGCCCCGAAAAGGATGACTCCGAGCGACCGCCCACGTTCGGTGACCTCTAGGAGAATGTTCGTCAGGGACCGTCCACTCGTGTCGGACCGTGGCGCGTATTTGTTGAGTTCGTCCGCGAAGACGACGACGCGTCCGATGTCGCCAGGCTCCGTCTTTTCATCTTCGCCCAGTTTGATGTTGCGAAGCGTTCCCACGACGTCGCCGACCACAAGGCACTGAAGGTAGTCGGGCAGTGGCTCGATATCCACCACCAGGACCTGGCCCGCCCTGAGACCGCGAATAGCGTCCGCGACCGTCTTTTGTCTCTTTTGGTCAGCGTCCGTAAGGGACTGCTCGACAAACACCGGGTTGGCAGTTCGCGTCTGTATGAAACGAGAGAACTTGCGCCACGACTGAACTTGAATGGCTCCACCACGCTGCTGGCCGGCGCGGGTGCGCCGCTGGATTTCGGCTTTGAAGAGATCCCAACTTAGGGCGTCTATCGACCTAATCTGATCAAAGATGGATTCTAGCGTTCCGCTCGGGTCGTCCACATCTCCCAAGAGCAACCCCATCTTCTCCTTCATGGTCTCCACGTCGTAAAAGTAGTTGAAAGCGCGGTCTTCAGCATGCTGCTTTGCCAGGAAATCGCGGCGCAGGGTCGTGTTTGAATATAAGGTCTCCGTGCGCCTTTGGGAGAAAGGATAGAGATAGCTGACATTTCGGAACGGCGTAGGTTCGAGTCCGCATTTCCGCCACTCGTCCATCTGCCCCTGAGTCAACGGCTTCAGGGGTGCTTCGTCGATGGACAGCAAGTCGCTTCCCTTCACGTTGAGAAGCACCATGGAAACCCCATCTCCAATCCGTTGTTGCACGGCGTTCAACAGAAACATCGCATAGGATGTCTTGGTCGCGAGCCCCGAGATCCCGGCGATATTCAGGTGGGCGCCTTCCGGGCCGAGAAGATACTTGGCTTCAAACTCGATGGGCACCTCGACGTCGTAGGACATGCTGATGTAGCCAGCCGGTATCGGCTGCTTGAACCCTTCGAGACCCAGCGCCTTGCGCACACCGTCGATGTCCGCTACCTCGACGCCGGCGCCGTCGCGTACAGGCATTTCGATGTCCTTGGAGTTGTACAGAACTTCCGCTTCCGCGATGGTGGTTCCGAGGCGTCGGTTGATCGGCGCGGCGGCCACGTCGCCGAAATCTGAAGAGACGTAGTTTGCCAAGTGGCCGGCACTGTCCGTGATGAAATGGAGATCGCGCACGATGGCATAGGTATAGCTTTCGCGAATGTGGCGGATCCGGATGACGTCGAAAATCCGGATTTCTTCGTCTTCCGCGAGCCAAAACCGAATCGTGTTATATGTCGTCGGTTTGTTCTCCGTTGCCGTCACTTTTCCGATGACTTTCGTTGCCATCAGTTGTCCCTCTGTGGTTGCCTAGAAAAGTGCCTCGAAGCGAATATCGCTCCACAGATTCGCTTTGATGAAACGCTCAGCTGCATATACGGGGTAGATGTGTGTCGCCCACCTTGAATCCTGCCCGTAGGGTGTGACATTGCGCTCGCGGAGCAGATGAGCGGAAATGTTGTGAATACGGTCTGAGTCGAGACCGTTCTCGATGTCTCGGTCGTCAATGGCGTAGCACTCTGCTTTGACGACTCCTCCCAGAGGGTTAGGCATTCGTTCCGGTGGGCGCAGCCGCAGATACCACATGCCGATGTGCCGGTCTTCTTCCAGCGTCTTGAAGACGGGAGTACGTTCGCCCATCTGAAGTGACGCCGTAACAGTCCCGACATCTCGCCGGCCTCTGCCGGTCCCTAAGGCGAAAGATGGGCGGAAGGTTTTGGACAGGCCAACCACGTTTCGGAATTGCGTGATGTCAAACCCGCGTCCCTTAATGTTCTTGTACCGAAGTGGCCCGTCCTTTACCAAGAGGGAGCTTGTCGTCAACAAACGCCGATCCGAAAGCTTGTGCATCGCGTCCAACTCAAGGTGGGCCATATGGGACATGATCTTCGCTATTCCGAGATCGACGGGATCACGATCGGCCTTCACGGTGTAACGGAGCAGTTTGAACGACCTCTCCGTCTCTTGCTCTATGCGCTGCGAGAGGACGTCGAGATCCTCTTGTGCAATCAAATTGGGGAACGCCAGTACGCACTCAAATGCACAGAATTCGCGCATGGGAATCAATCGATTCAATCCGCTGTCGCGGCGAACGATGGCGACGCCGACCTGCCCAGCAATCAGGGGGAGATATCAGCCACGAAATCGGAGGTCGGCGATTTTGTAGGTCCGACGAGAACCATCGAGGAAATACTGCAAAATCGAGCGAACGGTCTGGTCAATCCGGGCGGTGCGAATCGCTGCCGAGGTACTAGGCCGTGGATTCTCGAAGAGGTCCTCTGCGCGGTGTTCGTCGCTGTCCAGGTATTCGGCGTGGCGATCGTAGTCGAGATTCACCCTGTCGCAAGGAAGGCACTCGGCATCCGCGTGCCTGATGGCTTCGTTGATGACTCTCACGATGGTCTTCATGTGATTACGCGCAAAGCTCTGTTTTCTGTGTGAATCCGCCACTTTATGGACGGCTCTCGAAATCCACCGAAGAGAATTTCAGTACGTCCAAGAAACCATCCTTTTCCGAAACTCCCCTTCGGAAATCGGCTTGTATCTCTGACTCCGAACCGCGCCAGTTTCATTTTCCCATGTCGTCAATCAACCAATGTACCAAGAAGCCGTGGCGGCGGCAATTCACGAATCAATCGCTACCGCTTTGCCCACGTCACGACGGCGTGCTTGCCGCCGGCGATCCCTGCGGGGATCGAGACAACCGGCGTCAAGAAAACACCCGCCTTCGAGTTTGTCTGGTCTCGTTGGCGGGGCCTGTTCGTGGCCGTGAAGGACTCTGTGGTAGTGCTCGCCCCGCGTTGAGCGGGAGGAGGAGCGCGGCTGCACCGGCTCGCACCTTTCAGAGTCGGGTCTGCCGAGCAGGGGCGGAGCTTATCACGCGCGCAGCGGTGTTGCCAACAGAAAGGGCTTCGGCGGTTGCTCGTGGCGGGCGAGATGTGTGAGAAGGCTCACCTCGCGATTGTCGGGTGACAGAAAGCAGGGTTTGAACAGTGCGTCGGCCGTCGCCAGGTAATCTGCAAGCAACGTCCCGTAGACGAGTCGAAAATCGAGGCCCTTCGTCATCCTGCCGGCGAGATCGAGAATGTTTTGCAGACGTTTCTCGCTCGTGACCGCGACAACCAGCAGCCGAAAGCGTCGACCGCCGGACTGGTGGAGCTGGATGTAACGGTGGAGCTTTCGCTGCCAATGGTCGACGTCGAGACGGTCGGAGTAAACTGTCTCGGTGCCGCAGTCCACTTCGACAAAGAAGTTGAAGCGGTAATCGGCCGGCGAGACGAGTTGGAAGCTGGCATCCGGGAAGAAGTACTCCTCGCCGATGTCGACACGAAGTCGATCCTCGCCGTGAAAGTTCCGTATCCGCAGGCCGCGGAAGTTCGCGGCAAGCGTTGTGTGCACGATGAAGTCAGCCAAAGCCTGCGTGTGTCGGTGCCGGGAGGGAGAGATCTCCGAGAACATCTGCTTGCTGCGGGGCCGTGTATCCGGTCCGTGCAGCAAACGGTAAGTCGCTGGCGAAAGCTTGTGGTATCGAACCGGGCAGCCGGTGGAACTCGTGTACCACCAGGACTGAATTAGGCGAGAGCAAGTGAGTTGGCGAAGACGCTCCTGCACACGGCGGAGGCTTGTAAATGGTTGTGCGAAGGAATTGCTGACGCGAAGCAACTGCTCGGCCGTCAGCGGGCAGCGGTCCAGGGTCGTGAAAACAGAGATGTCTCGCTCAGTGATCTGCCGACGCGGTGAACTGCTTGCCATACGTCGGAGATCAGCGTACTCTTCCGTCCTTTGTTTCGCTTCCATTTTGACTTGCATGGCCAACGAAAAGCAGGGCTTTATAAACGTTGATGAGCTGATGCCGCAGATCACCATCGAGCAGGCCGTAGCGTTCTATGGCATCGAGACCGGCGAACTGAAACGCATCGGAAAAGAAATCCGCACGCGTTGTTTCCTGAACTGCGGCAACACGGAAGAGACCGGCGACCGTGCCATCGCGATCGATGCAGTGAGCCCGGTCAAGAAGTGGCGCTGTCACCAGTACGGCTGCGGCAAGGGCGGGAACCTCATCGGCCTGTGCGATCTGATGAAGCCCGGTGAGCACTCTGGCGGCCGTCCCCGCGGAGGACGATTCCTGGAGATCGCTAAGGACCTGAGAGCCATGGTCAGCGGCGTAGACCGCGCGGAAGATCGCCCGTCGCCGGCGGAATCAGCGCCTACCACAAATGCGACCGATCCGGAACTGAGACGAAACATACCGTTGGGTGATTCAGACAACGAACGTGTGCGGGCGATGGTCAATCACGACGAGAAGTTCCTGACCGTGCCCGACGAGAACATGAACCGCCACGCCGCGTCGTACATGCGGGCCCGGCCGTATCTGACCGAAGAGGCCTGTCGAAGATGGCGCTGCGGCTACCTGCCCCACGACGCGGGTGGGATGCTGCGGGGCAAATTCGTGTATCCGATGATCTCCGAAGACGGCAAGGTGCTGGCCTGGTTCGGACGCGATCCGCAGTTCGAGGGCAAGCACGAGAAGTGGCGGACGGGAGGCAAGCGGGGGCGGGAGCCGAACAAGTTCCAGTTCCCGTCGAAGTTCCACCGTGGCCTGGAACTGTTCGGACAGGACCGCTACTTCGAGCACGCAAACGGCGACCAGTTGGAGCAGGTCGGCATCGTCGTCACCGAGGGCCCGAACGACACGATCGCCCTGTGGGAGAAACTGAGTATCGCGTCGGTCGCGGTGTGCAGCAACACGATCACCGACGAACAGGTGGAGAAACTCGTGCGGATGTCACGCGACAAAGACGGAGCGATGATCACGCTGATGTTCGATGCGGACACCGAGGGAGAACGCGGAGCGAAGGAGGCGTTGTGGAAGATTGCCGAACGGTGCCAGGTACGCCTCGGTTGGTCCTCCGGAGTGCTCGGCGGCAAATTCCGCAACCGGCAACCCGATTCGCTGACGGCTGACGAATGGAGCGAGCTTTGCAGCAGTCGGCGCGATCCGCGTGAGAATGCGTAAGATGGGCGGCGGTGCGAATTCCATTCCTCTTTTGAGGCATTTCGTCGAAGCCAGCAGTGACCGCACGGCGCACGGGAAGGGGCAACTGCGATGAAGATGTCGCGCGCGGGAAACGGCGTCTCCCGACGCCGCCTGTGTTTCCGACGGCGGTAGCCGGCGGGTCGCGTCCCCGCTCTGCGGCCCGTTCTCCGCTGTCGGCGGAGCGGAGTGTGGGACACCACGAGCGTCTTCAAGAAGACGCGAGCACCCCGGTGGAGCCGCCCGATCGGCGTCGGTCGTCGGCGTGTCGGAAGCGGGGTGCTCGCGAATTCCATTTCGCGAGTGGTGTCCCCTCGATAAGAGGGGTGCTTGGCTTCGCCAAGCCCGTCAGGTCGATCTCCCGATCGCCGGCGGATCAGCGCTTGCCCCAGGTTGAATGACGGGGGCAGCGCTGGGGTCAACGCGGATGCGAATGCTGGGTCACCACACGACCACAATGGTGGACTTGCCGTGACCTTTTTTCACGGCAATTGGTGGACTTGCCGTGACCTTTTGAAAGGCAATTGGTGGACTTGCCGTGACCTTTTCGTGGAGGCGATTGATTGATTAGACCGAGAAATCCAGAGGTACGTTGGAGATCAGAGCAATGCGACCCCTACGCCAAAAGTATTGTTACAAAAGTAATTGAAACAAAAGAACGACGGACTTCGTCCGTCGATGCTTGAAAAAGAACTAAAAACAGAAGGAAGTCCATGTGAGCCAACATGAAAATCAGGAGCCGGTAAACTCAGGGTGCTCTTTCCGGAATCGATTCCGCAAGTGCATGCGGGCCATGTGCTCGGCGTTCGTTCGGGCCTCCGGTTCACTCTGGCCGGCACTCCGAAGATCAGAAACAAGTTTCTTCATAACAGATTGGAAGACGTCGCGAGCTTGGTTTTGGATGTACTGCTCGAAGACTTCATCTGATTCATCGGAGAAGACGTGTTGCTTTTGTTCCTCCTGGTTTCGTTCCATTTCGCGTTCGCGCCTTCGAAGCTCGCGCCACCAGTCAGGAGGCGTGCGTTTTCTGGCGGCAGCCGCTTTGAGCGAATCCATGAAGTATGCCTGCGGACTCTCGGTGAAGAACTTCTGCCCCTTGCGTTCCAGAGCAGCCAGCGTGATGTCGGCCCACTGCTCAAGGAGTGTGAGAGAGTAGCGGTCGATCAGGCGAGCGATCATTCGGTCGTCAAACCCGATCGAGTGAAGCGGATCGTACAGGGGGGAATCGAAAATGTCGTAGGAAGTCATGGAAGTGGTTTGGTTAAAGGCGTCTCCCCGGTAGAGTCGGACGCGGAAGACGCCCTTGGCATGTCTTTCAATCAGAGCTTTTAGATCAGTGAATTCATCCGGGAGGCGAAGCAGCCGGGAATCGAGAAGCTCGGAAATGACGCGGAGGAGCTTCCACTTGAGTTGCTTGAGGGACATCGTCGGCGCGAACCCCAAAACATCGATAGCCAAATGCCGAAGCTCAAGAGCGGGGGAGACGTCGCGACGCCAGAAGACCTTCTTGAGGAAGAGGTAAAGTCTCCGGGCGGCAGGATCGAGTTGCCGGTAGAGATCCAAATCGAAAGAAAGCGCCCCACCGGTTGCCTGACAGAGTTCGAAGAAGATGGGATCCCATGCGAAGCGCCATGACCGCGAGGACTTCGGGTCGAGCGGCAAGCTGTAATTCAGGAAGCCAAAGCTGACGTCGCGGTGCTCGCCGCGGATGGGATCGTAAAAGCGGTCATTTTGGTAGCGGATGCCGGCGAGACGCTTGATTGCGGCCCGGAAGAGTTGAAACTCCCGGCCGCCTTTCTTGTCAGCTGAGATGAGGCCAAGGTTCCTCAGGCAGTAGTAGGGCGTCGCAAAGAAATCCGCGGAGGCTTTCGGCTGCGAGAAGACGAGAGACAGCAGTCCCCAGAGGTAGAGTTCGTCATGCGGCGACATGCCGTCGAGCGCACCGACCTTCGCCTTCGCTTTCTTGCGGTTGCGATTCTTGTCGGTGAAGAAGTAGGCGGTCTCGAAGAGAAAACTGGGCTGCAGCGTGAGCTTGGCATCGAGCGGGCAGAGAGCGTGCTCGACCAGAGAGAGCTGAGCTTTGCCGAGGCGCTTCGAGACGGTCTGGCGGGACTGCCGGTTGGTGAGGGAAGGTGGAGACACGGGAAAGGCAGGGGAAAGTATGGCAGTGGTGAGCGACTCTCGGCAAGCGCCGGCTGAGCACGAAAAGTGAACAGAGAAGCGGCAAAGAGCAGGCGGAAGCGGAAAGCGTCCAGAAAGTTTTCCCGGGGAAAGTCTTGCTGGTTTCGGCTCGTCTAAGCCAAAAGGCAGCCTGAATTCAGATCGGGATCAGGAGAAATCAGCGGGATCGCCGGCTCGCTCTTTGATTTGCGTGATGACGTCTTTGAGAAGCGCGAGACAGTCGTCATCGGAGACGTCTTTCTTACGGAACATCAGCAGAACCGATCCGTACTTGGCGACGAACCGGCGGCGGGTGACAGGGGCGCCGCGGCGGATAGGGGACTCCTTCGTCTGGAGAAACCGCGCGACAATCCTTTCGGTGTCGTTGACGGTCAAATCACGATCCAGAATGGATTGGACGACGTTCTGCTGCTGAATCGGATCGAGTTGCAGCAGGGGATAGAGGTGGCGTTTGGAAATGCGGCCCGCAGTGTCGTCGCGGGCGATCTTTTGGACTTCGGGGTCGAGGTCAAGGAGTGCCAGGAGTTTGCTCACCTCACCCTCGGATTTGCCGATCTCCCGCGCGAGTTGCCGTTGGGTGAGTCCGTTTGCGTCCTGGAGCTGGGCAAGCGAGTCGGCAATCTCAAACGGCTGCAAGTTGGACCGCTGCCAGTTCTCCACGATCTGCTCCAGAAGCACGTGTTCGGCCTTGGGGGTCTTCACCCAGCAGGGGATTTCTTTGAGCCCGGCTTTGGTTGCAGCGGTGAAACGGCACTCACCGGCGATGATGCGGTAACGCTTCTCGGATTCAATGTATCGAACAGTGATCGGCTGCAGAATGCCAAGGCGCTTCACGGATGCTGTGAGTTCCTCAAGGTACGTCGGGTTGATCTTCTTTCGCGGCTGGTCGGGGTCGGGAACAATGCGGTCGGTCGCAATGAGAAAGGCGCCCTTGAGCCGGCGGCGTCCCTCTTCGGCAGGTCCCGTTGAAGTTGGGGCCGCGTCAAACGGCAGTGGCTTTCGCGTGCTGAACGCGCTGGTTGCGGCCTTTTCGGCCGCCGCTACTCTGCGCGATCCGCTGTTGGACTTCAGCGAAGAATCTGCGGGCCGCGTGGGCTTCGCGACTGGTCGGCCGGCGGAGGTTCGGGGGGATGGCATGCGTGACGGCTTGCTCATAGCCTGCCAGATCGGGGATGGCCGTGTCAAAGGTGTCCTTGCCGAAATGCTCACGTAGCTTCTCGCAGTAGATTTGGTGGTACTTCCGTCGCTGCTTGAATCGGGAGATCACGTAGCCGAGTAGCTGCAGTCGGGGATTGTGATGCTTGCGGACGTACTCGACGGCTTCGGTGACCTGCACGACGCCTTGGGCACCCCAGTCGGCCGGTTCCAGCGGGACGATCGCGAAGTCGGACGCGGCGAGTGCAGCGAAGCCGGTGAGTGACAATTTCGTCGGGCAATCGAAGAGGAGAAAATCGTAGTCTTTGCGAACGTCGGCAACGAGATCAACAAGGGAGAGATGCAAATCGGCCTTCTCCCACTCGCGCTGGTCGGAGAGATCAAGCGGCTGGAGGTTCGGCCCGGCGGGGATAACGTCTATGCGGGAGAATTTCGAATGAC
>CAZGYE010000243.1:0-9184 GCA_964530165.1 uncultured Planctomycetaceae bacterium | reverse complement strand
CGGCGGGGGCTTCTGTGTTCACTTTGGATGTGCACGACGCTGGGGGTCGTCAAACGGGCAATTTTCGACAGGTACCGACTTCCTTCGATCAACGAACCCGCGTTCGCACCCAGCTCACGGTACAACCGGTCGGCCTCACCGCGATCCAGCGATTTGGCCTCGACCGTCGTCGTCAGCCGCCACGAATCGAACGCAGCACCGACGACGATTCCAAGCAGTAAGGTCACACTCGAGAGCAGCACAGTCGAACGCCGTCTCATGGTTCAATAGCCTGTCAAAGAAGTTAGGAGTCGTTCTCAGCCATCTGCGGTGTTCTTTGGTGAGAGTCAGTTGCCGAAAGCATTTCGATCAGGTATCGACATCAAGATCGCCGAGTGTCAATTCCTTCTCGTCCATCCTGCCTTCGAATTCGTACGCCGTTTCCCAATTCGCGTCCAAGTCGTCGGGATTGTCTCGGAACTCCTCCCGCTTCCGCTGACAATCGACACAAGTCGGGGCGAAGGGCAGCACCTTCAAGCGTTCGATCGGAATCTGACGCTCGCAGATTTCGCAGATCCCGTAACTGCCTTCCCGGATCAGTTCGATGGCCCTTTCGATCTGAGCGAGCTCGCGGCTCTCCAGTGACGCCAACTGCGAATCGATCTCATTTTGGGCCCCATCACTGGCCGCGTCGCCAACGTCACCGACGCCGGTGCTTGAGGTGCGACACAAATCGAACTCGTCCACCAGTTTCTTACGCAGCGCATCGCGTTTGGCGGCTAAGCGCTGGTGCAGCCGAACAAGTGCATCTTTGCGGGCCATTGCTTGCGTCCCTTGGGTTCCAATTCGATCAAACTGCCCCAATTGGCGACCATGTGCTCTCTTGCGATGGAATTCCTGGTTTCAACCGCAGCCAGCCAACTATAGCTCGCGTTTTCCTCTCACTGAGAGATTTTGCCGAAACGAAACGGCGACGCCGGCGGTGTCCAAGACGACATGATCCACGGTTGGCCGGCCCTCGAATGTCGTAAACCGTGTGATGCTAAAATTTTACAAGTAAGCCCGCTGTGGCCAAGGCGGGCGGGCATCTGCTTGCGAGGGCGGCCAAAGGAATCGGAGTCTGCTTTTCGTGACTTTCAACAGGGCCAACATAGCTTAACTCATTGCTAACACTTGAGATACGTCAATGACGCGTCCGAGACTGACGAGATCACAAGAAGACTCCCGATCCCTACCCGGTTTACGCACAAACTGACTTTTCTGCTGAAAAGTTGCCGAAAAAACAGTGCATTGGATTCATCGTCGCCGCCCGACCGGGAATGAAACGATTTTGTCCGGACCGGCCGACCGCAGCCAATCGGACAGTTGGGAAATCCGAGCGGAATGATTCTGCCGATTCCTGCGGAAACCAGGTTTTGGGGGACTGTGACCGCGACACGGACTTGTCGAGGCCCTCAGCGGCGGCCCCGCTTGGACTTGACCGCGTCAGACCTTTTGCCTGTAATCCCGCTGTCAATCCGGGTCGTCTGTCGTGATTGCTGGTACGGAAAAGAAATGACAATCTTCGATCGATATCTGCTGTCTCGTTTCCTGCACGCATTTGTGATTCTGTTTGTCAGCACGTTCGGGCTGTTCATGGTCATCGACGGCTTCACCAACGTCGACGCCTTCCAGCAGCACAGCAACGGACCGCTGAGCATCTTAGCCAAAATGGCCGGTTACTACACCTACCGCTCCAGCGTGTTCTTTGAGATGGTCGGACCCATCCTCGCGGTGATTTCGGTGATGGTCGTCTTTGCGACGCTGCATCGCCACAGCGAGATTCATCCCCTGCTGGCTGCGGGAATTCCGACGTATCGCCTGGCCGTCCCGTCGATGATTGGAATCGCTCTGGTGAATGCGGGTCTGATTGCCAATCAGGAACTCATCATTCCCCGCATTGCACCCCATCTGCAACCGGGCGGAAGAAGCGGCGCCACAGCACACGGCGTCGAACCAGTTTACGACCACTCAACGCACATCCTCATTGACGGAAAGCAATTGCTGTTGAGTGAACACCGGTTGAAACACGCGGAATTCCTTTTGCCGGTGTCTGAAATCGCCGACGAGCTCACGACGCTCACAGCACGCGAGGCAGTTTATCTCAAGAGAACGGCGGACCAACCGGGTGGCTGGCTGCTTCGCGGAGTCAGCCCCAAGCTGGCCGACATCCCTCTCACGCCGGAAGGCCGGAAGGTCGTTCTCGCGCGGGACAATCAAGACGACGTGTTCGTCATCAGCGACGTCAGCTCCGACCAACTTTACAACCGCAGCGAAAGCTGTAATTACGTCTCGACACCGGAATTAATTCGCCGTATCAATTCTGGTTCCGGGCCGTTTTTTTCCATCCGTGCAGAAAGTCTGCACCTGCATGAGCGGCTGATGCGGCCGTTCATCAACCTGCTTGCCGTACTGGTGGCGGTCCCGTTGATCGTTCGCAAAGAAAGCACCGGACTCGTCACCAACCTGGCCCTCTGCGCGGGAGTCTTGGGTTTGGTGTACGGCACGACGCAACTGTTTCATTACCTCGGCGGGGCGAATCTTGTCACTGCCGAACTGGCCGCCTGGGGACCGTTCATTCTGAGCGGCTCGCTCAGCGCATGGCTCTCTGGAACTCTGCAGACGTGAGAAGCCTTCAGCGATCAGCGCTCAGAGCCTGTGAGTCAATCCTCGTAACGGCCGAAGCCCAAGTCGACGCATTGAAGAACGAGTTGGAGACCAACCCGGTGGCGACCAGTCGTCGCGAGCAGGTGACCGTCGTTTTCCCCGCCGCCGAGTGTCAGTTCTACTTCACGGCCGATCCATGGAAACGAGCCGCCCGGCGAGGACGTGAACTGCAGGAACAAGGTCGCAACGTTTCGCTCGAGGACCTGACAGCGGAGATCCGCGCCCGCGACTTGCGAGACGCCACCCGCGAAGTGGCCCCGCTCAAATGCGCCGCAGACGCCATCCGCGTCGACACCTCGCACCGCACCATCGACGAAGTCCTCGACCTGCTCGAAGAAACGGCCCGCAGAAAGCTGGCCGAACGCAAATGAGAATGGGCACTCGTGCGGTGTGTTTCACACGCCTGCGCGCTCTCGCAGGTGAAGACGACGTCTATCCGTCGCCTTCCATGTCGGCGAACACGGCATCTTCCGTCGAGCGAACCCGGCCGACCGTCACCGCCGGCCAGGACTGCTTCGCTCGCTTCCGCTCCAAACTACCGGAACGTCACCTTAGCTTTGTGGGCCGCTTCGAGCATCGCCGTGAAGCCGGAATCGCAAGCCTCTTCGAACTTCATGTTGGTGAAGCACTCAACCGCAGCCGCCCCGCCGAACTTCACGTCCGCCAGCGCCCGGAACACGCGGTCGTACTGCATGTCGCCTTGACCGGGGATGCGGTGCGTCCATTTCGGGTATTTGCCCTGGTGATCTTTCAGGTGCGCGTGCACGATTCGTGTGCGGAAGCGTTTGACGAATTTCGTGGGATCGACGCCCATGAGCGTCAAATAGCAGGGATCGAAATTGACGCCGAAATTGGCCGAGCCGACGTCCTCGAACAGCCGACCGAGCGCCGCGGGCGTATCGTCCAGCCAAACGGGCCAGATACCGTCGACGGCTATCGCAATGTGTTTCGACGTCCCATAATCGGCAGCCGACTTGATCGCACTGACCGCTTTTCGCCACAACGATTCGCGAGAGACCCCCTTGTGGTCGCCGCCCATGTGAAACGTGACGACGTCGGCCCCCAAATCGGCCGCCAAGTCGATGCTGCCATTGAAGTCGAGCGGTTTGCGGGCCGGGTCAACAAGCGTATCGGTCAGTGGGGCGTGCGTGATGACCGCTTCGATGCGCAGTTGCAACTTCTCGGCGGTTCTTCGCGTCAGCAGCCGCCGTCGAGCGTCGAACGACCTGGAATCGTCGGACGGCCCATGCGTGCCGGAAACGTCGACACCCGAGTATCCGGTTTTCGCGATGCGCTCGAAACACGTCCGGATTGACATCTTCAGACGGTCGGTGTAGCTGTACGTGTAAAAGGCAAGTCGCACCAATGCGCCTCCAAACCCCGGAAAGAAGCGGCGACGCCAAGTGCTTGTGTGACTGCTACAGCCCTTCGACGTCACGGCCAAACGATACCGATAAGATATCCGAAATCACCGACGACTAAAACCGCCGCCGCGGATCGAGAGGCTGTGAGTTCTCTTGCGTAAAGTCACAACGACGAGTGAGCGGATGATGAAACATTTTCTATCCGGTATTCTTCTTGCCCTCGTGATCGTTGCAGCGGTTCAGGCAAACGACCAAGCGGGCGAAGGGGTGTTCGTCAACTCCCTGGGCATGAAGATGGTCCACATCGCTGCAGGGAGTTTCATGATGGGCAGCCCGACCGGCGGCGACTTCGACGAGCGGCCCGTGCACAAGGTGACTCTCTCTCGGCCTTTCTACCTGTCGGCAACGGAAGTGACCAACTCGCAATACGAGCAATTCGATCCATCGCACAGGAAGCTGCGCGGAAAGCTGGGCTTCTCGAAGCGGGACGACGAAGCGGTCGTGTTTGTCGATTGGCACGACGCGGTCGCCTTCTGCAAGTGGCTCCGCGGCCGCGAGGGGAAATCGTACCGCCTGCCGAGTGAAGCGGAGTGGGAGTACGCTTGCCGGGCCGGGACGACCACGGCCTATCACACCGGTGAGTCGCTGCCGAAGGCCTTCCACAAGAACGTGCGGAACAGTTGGTTTCCCGCGCCCACGCGCTCGAAACCGGACGAGATCGTGCCGCTCACCGTCGCCCAAACGCCCGCGAACGCCTGGGGACTGTACGACATGCACGGCAACGTCGAAGAGTGGTGCGCCGACTGGTACGGCCCGTACCTTGCCGGCAGCCAGACCGACCCGGTCGGCTACGGCGAGGGGAACTTCCGCATCACTCGCGGCGGCAGCCATTCCACGCTGCTTGGTTACCTCCGCTCGGCCAATCGCAGCGGCATGTTGCCCGAGGACAAGTCGTGGCTGGTCGGTTTCCGTGTTGAGCTGGGCGAGATGCCGGCAACGAAACCGTTGCCGGCCCCGGCGAGACCGCTGAACCAGAGAAACGTCAAGCAGCAGGTTCCCGCCGGTCTGGCCAAAGGCCCCGACCCGAAGAAGCCGTACTTCAAAGGTCCGCGGCGCTACGTGAAGATCCCGACCGGCTCGGCTGGCCCGTTGTTCTCCCGGCACAACCACGACCCGGCCATTGTCGAGTGCCCGAACGGCGACCTGCTGGCGATCTGGTACACCTGCCTGAGAGAACCCGGACGTGAGCTGAACGTCGCCGCCAGCCGACTGCGCTACGGGGCCGAGCAATGGGATCCGGCCTCGCTGTTCTGGAACACGCCCGACCGCAACGACCACGCCCCGGCTATGTGGGCCGACGGCAACGGGACGATCTATCACTTCAACGGCCTCTCGGCCGCCGGCACGTGGGGCAGCACGGCCACCATCCTGCGCGTCTCGCACGACAGCGGAGCCACGTGGTCGACGGCCCGGCTGATCAATCCTGAGCACGGTCTGCGGCACATGCCGGTCGAGTCGGTGTTCCAGACCCGCGAAGGCTGGATGCTGCTGCCGTGCGACGCGGTCCCCGGCGGCGGGGGCGGCACCGCTGTTCACATTTCCAAAGACGGCGGTGCGACGTGGCACGACCCGTCGGCCGACAAAAGCCGGCCCAAGTTCGTCGCGGGCGGCAGCGGCGGTTCGATCGCCGGCATCCACGGCGGCGTGACGCAGCGAAAAGACGGACGGCTGATGGCCTTGGGCCGCGGCGACAGCATCGAGGGACGCATGCCCAAGAGCCTCTCATCGGACATGGGCCGCACGTGGACTTACTCAGCCAGCGAGTTCCCGCCGATCGGCGGCAATCAACGGCTGATCTTGATGCGTCTGCGCGAAGGCCCGCTGCTGTTCGTCTCCTTCACGCACGACTTCTTCCGGTATCGCCGTAACCCCGAGAAGGCGCCGCCGTTTTTCGTCACGGACAAAGCCGGGAAGAAGCGCCGCATTTACGGCATGTTCGCGGCGCTCTCGTTCGACGAGGGCGAGACGTGGCCGATTAAGAAACCCGTTACGCCCGGCGGCCCGGCGAGGCGGCTCACCAACGTGACGCTTACCGGCACGGTCCTGTTCGACGAGACCCACGCCGAGCCGCGCGGCTATCTCTCAGCGTGCCAGACGCCGGACGGCGTCATCCACGTCATCTCCTCCGGCCTGCACTACGCGTTCAATCTCGCCTGGATCAAGAAGGCGCTGTCACGTGCCTGCTTCGGGAATCGGAGCCAGGGAACCACGTGAGAAGAACCAAAACACCGGCAACTCGACAAGAGGCACTCTCCACCCCAGGAGGCTCGCTGCTAATTGCCCGCCAAGACCGGCGCGTAAACCCAAGCGGAACGGCTTCTTGCGCCTTAATTGAGGCGGTCAATACCCTCGCGAACGGGGTTGGCGTGAAAATGTTGCCTCAGATCTTTTTTTGGAGGAAAATTTCATACCAAACAGCCCAGCGCGACTGAAGCCCCGCCGGCCGGCATTCTCACACTCGTCGCGTCCATGGAACTTATGGCCATTGTTGGCGCCCGCGCCCCGCCCGACGCATCCGCGCACAGCCGGTCCCTCCGCCGCGCCACCACCCCTCAGGTTCAGCCCCGCTTGCCGCATGATCTCAAACAGCCATGACTGAGGTTGTTCCGTGATGCGAGAAAGGAGAGAATTGAGAATACTTCCATGTTCGCGCAAGCGAGGGGAGACAAACCGATCATCCGCTCTTTGATGGCGATGTTCGCGAGGCTGCGGGGTGGTACGATCGCCGCTCACCCGGCTTGGGCGATGCATTTGTCGATTTGGTGCGGAAATGCGTTGCCGACGTGATTGCTGATCCCGAGAGATTCGCAGTGTCTCCGGCGGGTTGTCGATACAGACGCGTACCACGTTTTCCGTACGTGGTACTGTTTGATGTCACCGATCCCGAACTTTTTCTCGTTTCCAAGCTCCACAGGATTTTGCAGGAAGACACAATTTAGCCGGCCCGCTTGCGGGCCGCGCGCCGGGCAAGCCCGGCGGCGAAACGGTTTGTCGTCAACGCATTTTGTTGATTCATGCAGAATCCTGGAGAGCTTGGGAACCAGGTGAAACGGAAATTAGCGGCTGGGCTGTTTGCGGCCTTGTTCGGCGAGGGCTTCGTAGTAGCGGCGGACCAGCTCTTCGTACTTGGGCAGGTACTTCTCGCTGAAGATGTTGAGCAGTTTCTGTTGTAGCGCCGGCGGTAGGTGTCCCCACACTTCTTTGACCGTCTGCCGGCGGCGGAGCAGCTCGGCTTGGTGGTCACGTCCTTTTCCCACGCGGTCGGTGGAGCCCTTCGCGTCCTCATTTTGTTTTTGTTGATCTTTGCCGCCGCTGGATCGCGTGTCGTTGGATTGTTGCTGTTTATCCGGTTTGTGGCCGTCCGGCGGTTGCTGCTGTGGCTGTGGGGACTCGTTCGGTCGAGACTGCTGCCGTTTTGCCCGCTCGATGAGTTTTTCGAGGTTGTCGACGATTTGCTGCTGCAGCTCGCGTGTCTGCCGGCCGGTGTCGCCGGCCTCGATCCGCCGCTGGACGGTTCGCATCTGCCCGATGGCGTCTTCCAGTGGATCTGCAGCGGCAAGGCAAAAAGAAAAAGGCAAAAGAAGGCACAGAGGCACAGAGGCACAAAGACACAAGGTCGGGCGAACATTCGACGCTTTGTCCCTTTGCCCCTTTGCCCCTTTGCCCCTCTTCACTCCTTTTTCCTTTTTCCTTTGCATGTTACCGGTTCTCCTCGTCAGTTTTGCGGACGTCGTTGCCGTCCGGTTCGGTTTCAAACGTTTCGGTGACGGCACGGGTCAGGTTCCGCGCCAGATCGGCCAGTTGGCCCTGTTCGGCGACAAGTGCGTCGGACTCGGCTTGCTGCCCGGAGGTGAGCCGGCCGGTGCGCTGCCGGATGGCGTCGAGATCGAGCGTGCGTCGGTTGATGTCCTCTTGCAAGGTTTTCAGCATCTTCAACTGGGCCAATTGAGGAATTCCGTCCTGCGGCGGTTGGCCGTCGGCGCCGCCCCCGTTTGACGGCGTCGGCTGGGCGGCGTCGTTCGGCTTCTCGGTTTCCAATGCGGCGATCAGATCGACGAAACGTTGCTTGGCCGCTCTTTCGGCGGTGATGGTGACGTTGTCGGTTTCTCGCCGAGAGAGCCGATCGGCGGCCGTCTGCATCTGCCGCGACGCACCCTTCAGCGCCAGCGCGAAGACCTCGGCCGCCTTGAGAGTTTCGACCAGCCGGTCGGTTTCCTGCTTCAATCCCTGTTGAACTTCGGCGAGATTGCGAAGTGACTTCAACTGAGTGCGGCTCCAGTTTCCGCGCTGCTTGTACTGGTTGTCGAGCCGGGCGGTTTCGTCGACGACCTGCTGCTCGCGAGCGATCATTCCGCCCAGCTCGTCGGCAATGCGCTCGAGCAGCTCTTGGGCAAGCTGCATCTCGGCTTCACGCCGTTCGCGGGCCAGTTCACGCTGCGCCTGTTGAAGGTCTTCGAGTGCTTCCCGTTGATCGCCGGCTGCTTGCCGGCCTGCACTCTTCTGAAGCCGCTGCCGAGCCTGTTGCATGCGGGAGGCTGCGCGTCCGGCAGCGTCGCTGGAACGGCGAGCCTGCAGCCGGCGCAGCCGGCGGGCCATTTGAGCAACGTCATCGTGAAGCTGCTGCTGCTCTTTCGCCAGTTTCTGGAGTTGCAGCTTGCGCTGGTTGGAATCCGGATGCTCTGGGGCCCGATCGACCTTTTCGAGCAGTTCCTCTTGCCGTTTCTTCAAGCCGGCAAGCTCTTGCTCCTCCTGCCTGAGTTTTCTGAGGAGCGTCTCCGTATCGGTGGCGCCCCGCTGACGAAGAATGTCCACCAGTTCAGCCAGATCGTCGAGGACTTGCTGCTGAATGTCGGTGGCGCGGCCGATTCTGTTTTTCTCCAGTTGCCGGGCGGCTTCCCGCATGCGGCCGGCGGTGAATCGCCGATCCAGCTCGTCGCCGGCGTCCAACAACGTTTCCGCCGCGGAACTGTCCGACGCAGCAAGCTTGTGGGCGACGTCCGCGGTCTTCTTGCGGAACTGTTCCAACTGCTGCGCCTGCTGCTGTTGTCGCTCGGCGAGTTTGGCCAAATCGGCCT
>CAZGYE010000242.1:0-9186 GCA_964530165.1 uncultured Planctomycetaceae bacterium | reverse complement strand
CCCGCGCGATCAGGCCCGAGAGCATTTTCCCCTCGGCGGTGAGGACCGTGTACGGCTCGAAGTCTCGAACCAGGCTGGACGACGGGAACACGATCGCCTCCAGCAAGTCGCGGCCGCTACGGATGCGGCCGACCGTCGAGAGGTTTGGACCAATGGTTCCGCCGTCTTTGCCGATCCGATGGCACGTGCTGCACTTGGCTTTTTTGGTCGTGAACACGGCCCGGCCGCGCTGTGCGTCGCCGCGGGCCAGCACCGCTTGGAACTTCTCCAGCCGCTCTCGCTTCTGTTCGTCCCGCTGCTCGAGTTGCTCCAGCAGGGGGTTTGCCGCCGACAACAGTTCCGGCGGATAGCGCTTAATCACGTCAGAAAACTCGTTGGGCAGCAGGCTCAAGAACCCGCGCGACTGCTTGACCGCCGCCAGAAACGCCCGACCGACGTCGGCTTTCTGGTTGCGGCCGAACGGCTTGATCAGCTCGCGCAGCTCCAGGGGCCCCACCTGTTCCAGCAGCGGGGCCAACGTCAACAACTGCTGATTGGTCAGCGTTGCGGCGCCGATCATCTGTGCGGCCTGGGCCGCCTCAGTGGGTCCGTTGTCCTGACCAAGCAGCTCGATCAGCAGTGCGAACGTCTCGTTCGTGAATCGATTACTGTTGCCAGTAGCCACTCTGAGTGCCGTCACGCGCAACAGGGCGGGAAGGCCGGCGTTCGAGCCGATCCGCTGGAGCTTTGCGTTGAACTGGTTCGTCTTGATCGCCGCGACGGCTGCAATCACCTGGTCCAGCGTTTGTGGATCATCGGCGTCGAGCATCCGCTCTAACGGCTTGATCCAACTCTTGTGCAACGGCAGCGAATGACCGTCGCCGATCGCAGCCAACAGCGGCTCCCGGGTTGCCGCGGACGTGTTGGGATTGTCGAGCGCTTGCCCGACGATCCGCCCGACAGACTGCTCGGCAATGAACGTCGCGGTCAACTCGCGCACGCTACTTGTCCGCTGCTTCATCAATTCCGGCTCGGCCAGCCAACGGTTCAGGATCGCCGCCGCCTCGCTGGACCAGCTCGGACGCCGGCGGAGTACATCCAGGGCCGCCCGCCGGAGCGCCTCGTCGTCAGAATCCAATAGAGACGCGACGACGTCCGGTGCGAGCTTGCCGCTCTCCATCTGGTCCAGCGCGATGAGCGCACCACGGCGAACGTCGGCTTCGACGGCCGCCAACCCGGCCGCCGTCTTATTCGGGTTGTTGATCTCGATGAGAGCATAGATCAAGGCATGCTCTTCGGCGCGGTCGATCTCTCTCCCCAGCGCTTCCAGCAGCACGGAAACGGCTCCTGCATCACCGATGCGGCCCAGTGCTTTGGCCGCTTCACGGCGGATCGGCGGCTCGTCGCCGCGGACGATTTCCATCAACTGTTGGGCCGCGTTGGCGTCAACGGTCGTGCCGGCGCTGCAGCAAGCCGCCAGACGCACGCTGGCCACCGGATCGGAAAACGCGTGCCGAACGGCGGCCTTTGCTTTCTCCGTGCCGATGCGCGTCAGCGCCCAGACGGCGTTGCGGCGCTGGCGACTGTCCCGCCGCTGCACCGTCGACGACAACGATGCAACCAGTGCATCCCCTCGTTTGGCACACTCGGCGATGGCTCGCTCGCGGACTTTGAACCGCGTATCGTTCAGCAGAGCGACCAGCCGGTTGCCTGCGAGATTTGCCCAATCGATTCGCTTGCCCCACGGATCGACCAGCGTCGTCATCCCTTTGCGGCGGACCCGGTAAATGGCCCCTTTGATATCGGGCTTGGCGATCTGCGAGGTCGGGCAGCCGATCCGAAACCACCCGCCCGTATCGACCATCAGCAGGCTCCCGTCGGCGTCCTCCAGCACGTCGGTGGGATGGACGTCGCGGCTGGCGCTGGAAAGGAACTCGTATTGCATGGCGCGAAACGTCGCCCCGTCGCGCTGTAGCTCACATCGCAGCACCTTTCCCGTGTTGAAGATGGTGACGAACACGTCGTCGCGGAAACTTCGATCCAACACACCACTGCGATAGCGCATCATCCCCGAGACGGCCACGTGCCCGAACTTGTGCACCGGACCCAGCAAGTCGCCGGTGCGTTTGAATTCGCCGAACACTTTTTCGCTGTGCGGGTAGGCGCCGCCGTAGAGCCAGTGCACCAGGCAGTCGATGCGCGGCCGGCTGTAGAGGATGTTCACTGTGCCGAGCATTTCTCCTTCGTCGGTGAAGTCGACTTCGACCGGGTTGTCCATGCCGCCGCCGCAATGGGCGCGCACGTCGGACCCGTCCGGCCGGCAGGAGAAGATGTAGGATCCTTCGGCCTTGGTGACGATTTTGCCGTCGGCGGTTCGGAACTCGTGCCCATGCCGCCCGTCACACCAGTAGATCCGGCCGTCAGGACCGAGAAAGCAGCCGTGCACGCTGGCCGCGTTGCCGCTGTAGCCGAACTGACTCACCAGCACTTCTCGCTTGTCGGCCACGCCGTCGCCGTTTGTGTCTTCCAGACGCCAGATGTTCGGCGGCGAAGCCACGTAGAGCGCCCCGTCGTGCCACAGCGCCCCCATGGGCAGCGTCATCTTGTCGGCGAAGACCCTTGAGCGGTCGAAACGTCCGTCGCCGTCGGTGTCTTCGAGCATGCGGATGGAGTTGGGCAACTGCTGCCCGAGCTCCTTGGCGCCCAGGTTCAGCCCGGCGCTTTCCGCGACAAACAATCGGCCGCGGTCGTCAAAGCCGGCCATCATCGGGTGTTCGACCAGCGGAGGGCCGGCCGCCAGCTCGACGGTGTAGCCCTCCGGCACGTTGATGTCGGCCGGCTGGAAGCCCTCGGACAACGCCGGCGGCTGTAGCGGTTCAAGCTGGGCCAGCTCTTCGTCGATCCCGATGAAAATCCGAGCCTGCGATCCGCCGCCGTGCCACATGTCGTACTTGGGCTCGGCATAGCGGTCGAAGAATTGTTCGAGACGCCCCTTGAGGCCGTCGCGCGTCGCGGCGTAAGCCGGATCATCGTCGAGATTGGTTTGCTCGCCGGGATCGTTCTTCAGATCGTACAGTTCGTGCGGCCCGTTGGGGTGGCGACGCACGTACTTCCATCGCTCGGTGCGAATGGCCCGCGTGTTCTCGAACTCGTAGAACGCGACGTTGTTCCAGGCGGTCGCCTGTTGTCCGCGGAGCACGGCTGAGAAGTCGCGGCCCGGCGAGAGCGGCTTTTTCGGCATCTTCTCGCCCAGCCCCAGGTGACTGAGCATGGTGGGCATGAAGTCGCAGATACTGACGATGATGTCCGACTTCTTGCCAGCGGGAATGCGGCCCGGATGCCGCCAGATCATGGGAACGCGCATCATGCCGTCGAAAGCCGTCAGCGGGCGAGTGTGGTCGCCCATGCCCCAGAAGCCGCCGTGACCGCCCACCCAGCCCTGATCGGCCGCGAACACGACGACCGTGTTCTCGTCGAGGCCGTATTTCTTCAAGGTGGCCATGATCGTGCCCACGCCGTCGTCGACTCCGCTCACCTCGGTCGCCACGCGGCGGATCGACACCAGGTTGTTGATGTAGTCGCGGTTAGAGAACTGCCAGGGGTGCGTCGGCTCGCGCGGAAACGACGGGAGCAGCTTGTCGGCATAATAGGCGGCATGGCGGTTGCGGCCTTCTCGCAACAGCAGCCGGCCGAGTGCATACGGTCCGTTGTACGCCAAGAACAGGAAGAACGGCTTGTCGCCGTCCTTGGACTGCTCGATGAATCGGACCGCATGCTCGGTCCAGAAGTCGGTCAGATATTTCGGCTCCTTGCGGAGACGGCCGTTCTCGATGATCTGCGCGTTGTAGAATGTGCTCGTCCCGCCGTGCGGCATGGTGATCCAATAGCCGTCGAATCCTTCCTGTGGATTGAGGTTGTCGCCCAGGTGCCACTTGCCGACCAGCCCGCACGTATAACCGGCGTCACGCAGCACTTCCGGCAGCGAGGTGAAATCGGCGAGCGTGTTGCGAGCTTTCGGCCCGATCTGCAGCCGTCCACCGCTCAGAAAACAATGCACCCCGTGCTGCGACGGCATCAGCCCGGTCAAGTAGGACGCCCGCGTCGGCGAGCAAACCGGATTCGACGCAAACGCCCGCGTAAACAGCATGCCTTCGTCCGCGAGCCGATCGATATTGGGCGTGCGGATGTCCGGGTTGCCGTAGCAGCCCAGCGTCCACGCCCCGTGGTTGTCGGTCATAATCAGCACGACATTCGGTCTCCGGTCCTTCGCGTCGGCGCCGCTCAGCAGCACCGCCGATACCAGCGCGGTCAGAACCAACCGATCAACACACCTCGTGTTCATAGTGCCTCCACTCGAAAAGTCTCATACGTGACAAGCCCCTCTCGGAGATCGAGTTTCAACCCGTCGCCCAGAAAAGCCCAAAAAGAACACTGTATCCTATCGACTCCATATTTTCCAAGAAGTCACACGGTCATGCAACCAATACGGTCAGGCGGCAGAGCGGTTGCATGAATTTTCATTTCGCCAGCGGCAGAGCGACCGACAGGGTGGAGTGAACCCCGGGCGACTCTCGATTATGATGATGGGAGCCGTAAAACTCAGGAGGTCTGCCTGTGGTGTCCCGTAAGGAACTCGTTGATCGTGCCATCGCCTTTGCCGGGCCGCAGCGCGTGCCCGTTGTGTTCTGGAATCGTGACCAGACCGAAGGCGACGTGATGTTGTATCACCTGTCGCTGGGAGAGCCGGGGGACGGCGATCCCTGCCTCAACGCTTGGAACTGGTCGACGAACGAATGGGGCTATCGTCTGGAATCTCTGGACGACGGCACAATGGGCCATCCGCTCGACGCTTGCTGGCCCGTGTTGCCCGCGGCCAAGGAAGTCTCTCCGCCGCCGCTGCGCGAAGAGGAACGGATGGCGGCAGCGTCCGCGTTTTTCGCGGCCTGCGGCGACCGTTATCGTCTGGCCAGCCTCGATCTGAGCGGATTCACGGTCTATACGCTGTTGCGTGGCTTCGAGAACGCCATGCAGGACTTCGTGCTGGACCCCGAACGCTTCGCGCCGCTGATGGACGCGATTCTGGACTTCGAGTGCCGGTTGATGGAGATGGCCGCCCGGCACGGCTTCCACGGCATCCATTTTGCCGACGACTGGGGCACACAGACCGGTCTGATGATTTCGCCCGAGCTGTGGCGGAAGTTGTTCAAACCCCGCTTCCGTCGTCAGTTTGACCGGGCCCACGAGTTGGGGCTCGACGTGTGGTATCATTGTTGCGGCAACTTTGCCGACATTGCCGAAGATTTTCACCAAATCGGCGTTGACGTGCTCAACATCTCGCAACCCAACGTGGTCGATCTGGCTGCAGTGGGTCGTCGCCTGCGGGGACGCCAGTGTTTTATGATGCCAATCAGCTACCAGACCGTCTCCATCCGTGGGACGCCGGAGCAGATCCATGCCGAGGCCCGGCGAATGTACGCGCTTCTGGCGACCGAGGCCGGCGGTTTCATCGGCTACGTCGAAGAGTACGCATGCATGGGCATGTCGCAGCAGAACTACCAAGCCTGCGGCGAAGCCTTTCGCCGACTGACTCCGAACGGGACTCCGAGTGTGGGGCAGGCTTTCCAGCCTGCCTCATAATGCCTTGCAAGTCGAACGAACAGGAAAAACGCGATGAAACCCAAACAGCGCGTTTACGCCGCCCTGCGACGCGAGCCCGCCGATCGCATTCCCGTCTTCATGTGGTTTCATCCCGACACGCGAAAGCTGTTGAGCGAGCTGTTCGAGGTTCCGCCGGCCTCTGTCGACGTGTCGCTGGGCAACGACGTGCGCATGACCTGGGTCAACAACAACGACTGCATGGAGGGCATCGTCCATGAGCACGACGGCCAATGGCACGTCGATCCCTGGGGCATCAAGTGGGTCAAAGAGGGCCCGTACAACCAGATCGCTCATTTCCCCCTGGCCGGTGCCTCGCCCGCAGAGCTGCGGCGCTACCGATTTCCGGTCGAGTGCCAAGAAGAGCTGCTTGCCAAGATGGCGCCTGTGGCGGCGCAGGGGGATGAGTACTTCATCGGCTGCGACGTCTCGCCCAACGTCTTCGAGATGTACTGGCGGTTGCGGGGGATGGCGCAGGCGATGACAGACATGGCGGCCCAGCCGGAACTGGCCCGCGAGATGCTCGGCCGCTGCGGCGATTTTGCCGTGGAACTGGCGCGTGCGGCCTGCGAGCGGTTCCCGCTGGACTGGCTCTGGACGGGCGATGACGTAGCCAGCCAGCGATCGCTGATGATGAGCCCCGACACCTGGCGGACGATGGTCAAGCCACACCTCCAGCGGGCCTTCGACGTGGGCAAGTCGCACCGCCTGTACGTCGCGTACCACTGTTGCGGCGCTCTGCGGCCGATTATTCCCGACCTGATCGAAATGGGCCTGGACGTGTTGAATCCCATCCAGTGTCATTGCCCCGGCATGGACGCCCTGGAGCTGAAACGCGAGTTCGGCGCCGAATTGACGTTCATGGGCGGCGTGGACACACAGGGACTCCTGCCGACGGCCACGGCAAACGAGGTCCGGCGGGCGACGCGCCGATTGATCGACGGCATGACCTCCGACGGGGGCGGCTACATCCTGGCGGCCTCGCACACGATTCCACCAGAGACCCCCATCGAGAACATTTTCGCCATGTACCACGAAGCCGGCATCACCCGCGAGCAGGCGTTCGATCGGGCCGCCGACGTCCGCGCTCGCTTGGCGGCCGAGCAAGACCTTCGTTCTGAATCAAGTTGAGGTTCACCGTCAAGCACCAGGGAGCTTTGCCAAAACCTTGTTCAATCCCTACGAGGACACTATGGCCGATCAACCGTTTGATGACCTGACCGACATTTACGAGGCGATGATTGATTGGCCGAAGCGTCTGGCCAATGAGGAGTCGTTCTATCGCCGCCTTTTCGAGCGCTTCGCAGCTCAGAGAGTGGTGGATGTTGCCTGCGGTACGGGCCGACATGCGGCGATGTTCCACTCATGGGGTCTGAACGTCGAAGCGGCCGACATCAGCCCAAACATGATCGCGCGTGCGCGAACGAGTTTCGGTGAGCCGCACGGCTTGCGTTGGGTCGTGCGGGGATTCGATGAGCCAATCCTGCCGGAACAGCCGTTCGATGTGGCGCTTTGCACGGGCAACTCGTTGGCGCTGGCGGGCGACATGGCATCGGCTGAACGAGCGATGCAACAGATGCTTGCTGCGGTGCGCAGTGGTGGCTCCGTTGTGGTGCATGTGCTCAACCTGTGGCGTCTACCCGATGGCCCCTGTGTCTGGCAGAAGTTCAAACGTGCCGAATTGCCGCGGGGTGAAGTCCTGATCGCCAAGGGCGTCCATCGGTCGGGTTCGGGTGGCTTTGTCAACGTGATCGTCACGCCATTGGCTGCGCCGGATGAAACGCATCATGCATCAGCGCCGTTCTTGGGATTCGAAACGACAGTGCTCGAAGAAATGGCACTTCAGACTGGCGCGGAGGCGGTCCAATTTCTCGGTGGCTATCAGTCTGAATCCTACGACCGTGACGAAAGCATTGACCTGATAATGATTGTGGAGAAATGAGGGGACGCATCAAACTGTTTCGCGGCGGCCGTCGGGGTATTCGCGGAATCCCGGGCCGACGTCGCGCGGTGGTTCAGAGAACAGTTGCACGCAGAACGAGTTTTCTTCAATCCGGCCTTCGATCGCAATGCACGAACGGAAATGGGAATCCACTTGAGAAGCGGACCGATCCACTTGAGAAGCGGACCGATCTGCATCTTCGGAACCACTGGGAAAGGCGCTCCAGCGAAAGTGATCGATCTCGGTGAAGCGGCCGATCAATTCCAGCAGATCGAACTGAAAGTCGGTCGGGCGGGATTGCCCGTCGTCCTTGCCGCCGACGATCTCGGTGCTGCCGAGATACATGGCGACGACCCAGCAGTCTTCCGCTAGCTGACAGTCAAAGCCGACGCGTCCGAGACCGCGGATTGGTTCGAAAAGCTCGGCGGTTTCGTTGATGAAATCGGTCACCCAACGGGGGCGGACGTCACGTTCGCCGCGTTGCGGGCGGTACGTTTCGACTTGCTTCAGCAGATGCTGAACCGGCATGTGAGAGTGGGTCAACGGTGTTGCCTCTCGGAAGGTCTGATAAGGAATGTGTCGCTTGGCTACAAACTGATATCGGGGAAACCAGCCGGGCGGAAACAGGCCAATCGGCAATGATTGCCGGTTTTCTGCGGGAAAACTGCGATTGTGACAATTGTGGCATCGAGGTATGATCCCCCGCCTTCGCAAACTCGCAGGGCGAAGGCAAAAGGAAAAAGGGAAGACAAGGCACAAAGGCACAGAGGCACAAAGGCCGGAGAACATTCGTCACACTCCCTTTGCCCCTCTGTCTTACTTTTTCCTTTCTACTTTTTCCTTTCTCCTTGGAGGAACCCCGCACATGCGTTCTGACACGAACGGACCGCTGACTGCATTTCTGCTATTCGTCCCGCTGGTGGCGGTTCCGCTGCTGGCCGTATTCGGAATCCCACAGTTTGCACCAGTGGTTGCTTCACCCGGGGCCGACGCAGTCGTGGAGCTGGACAGTCGCGTGGTTGAGGGGGACTCGCCCCGGAATTCGTCCGATACATGGAACGATCCGTTTCACCTGCCGGAACAGCCAGTGCGACGCGAGCCTGAACATTCAGTCGTTGCCGTCTCGGACGCGCCGTGGACCCCACCAGCCGATGCACTCGACGAATGGAAGCCCGATTCGGTCGTGGCTCCCGAGACCGGGCCTGACGGGTCGCGGCCGAGGGTCCGAGCCAATTTCGACGAGCAGCATCAGCTTGATCCAGACGGCACGAGGTCAGTTGACGACCGGCTGAACATCCGGCGCGGTTCGGTCACTGATCAACCGGAGCGGCAGCGGGGCCGAGATGCACGCCCGATTGACAGGCATCCCGACGCGTTTCTCCCGATCACCGATTCCCAGCGACAGCCCGATCGAGACGATCGCAGGCGGTCTCCGTTGGCGGACGACCCGTTTGCAGAACCGGACAAGGCTGTCGGCCGTTCGATCAATCCGTTTGCCGAGCGGACCCAATCCGAGCTGTCAGAGTTCGACGGGCGGCCGGCTCGGTTCGTCAAAGATGAGTCGGTCCGCAGTGACGCGAGGTCGCGCGGCGGGCAGTCGGCAGGCGACG
>CAZGYE010000241.1:0-9205 GCA_964530165.1 uncultured Planctomycetaceae bacterium | reverse complement strand
AATCGGAATTGCCTCTTCCCGACAGGATCGAGAATGAGTGGGATGCTTGACGCAGCAGTTGCCCAGACAGGACAATCGCAATGCGCTGAGGACGCAATTCTTGATGGTCGACACTCCCGGAAGGCGTGTCCGCACAAACCAACCGAGACGGAGGCGATCCATGACGGTCGGCGTAGACAGTTACTGCTACCATCGTCTGTTCGGTGAAGTCTATCCCAATCAGATCGACCCGGGAAAACGATGGGAATTCGATCAATGCATCGACGAGGTCCGGCGAATCGGTGCGGAGGGGATCTCGCTGGAAACCTGTTTCCTGCCTGGTTTCGATGACGAGTATCTTTCGCAACTCAAAGAGACACTGGACGACAACCGGCTGGAGCGCGTCGTCGCCTGGGGACACCCCGACGGCTTGGAGGGCGGCACGAACAAAGACGCAGCCGACCAGATGCAACAGCACATCGCCACGGCAAAGGCCCTGGGCGCGAAAGTGATGCGGATTGTGGGAAGCAGCCTCACGTTTCGAGACGAGCCGCACGGCCCGCAGATCGAGCGAATCTCCCGGATGCTCAAAGAAGCGGTGAAACGGGCTGAGGACAACGACGTCAGGTTGGCCATCGAGAACCACGTCGATTTCACCTCGGACGAAATTCTGGAGATCTTGGAGAACGTCGGTTCCGAATACCTGGGCGTCAATTTTGATTCGGGAAACACGCTGCGGGTGTTCGAGGATCCCGTCGAGGCTGCCAAGAAGCTTGCGAAACACACGTACGCCACTCACATCAAGGATATCGTCCCCACCACGGGGTCCCCGAGAGATTGGACTTTTTGGGCCAGTGCCCCGGCGGGCAGCGGCATCATTGACATGCCAAGTGTCGTAAAAGCTCTGAGAGACGGCGGTTACCGGGGCATGCTCTGTGTGGAGATCGATTTTCTCGCGAATCAACAGGCCGACGAAATCAAGGCCGTGGAAGAGGCCGTCAACTATTTGAGGACGCTTGAAAAGGCAGACCAAAAACCTTCTTGATTTGTGGGAAACTTGTCCGCGCGGAAAAATTTTGTTACCGTCTATTGAACTCAAGTTCGAGAACCTTTGACGAGAACTCCCGAGGCCGGGCGGTTTGATCGTCTGATTCGTCACGATACAAGGAATATTCTGAGCAACAAGGTAAGCATCCATGTCCGAACCGACAAATGACCTGTCAAGACTGTACGACGCGATCCTGGCGGGTGACGCTGCCACGGCAATTCAAATCGCCGAAACTGCGGTCGCGGGGAAAGCCGATCCGCAAGACCTGCTGACCAAGTACATGATCCCCGCCATGGACGAGGTGGGAAGACGTTTCGAGGCCAACGAGTACTTCGTGCCCGAGCTCTTGATCGCCGCTCGCGCCATGAAGGGAGCCCTGGAGTTGCTCCGGCCGCTGCTGGCCGCAAGCGGCGTCGAACCGGCCGGCCGCGTCGTGATCGGAACGGTCAAGGGCGACTTGCACGACATCGGCAAGGGCTTGGTGGCGTCGATGCTGGAGGGCGGAGGATTCGAAGTGATCGATTTGGGCGTCGACATCTCCGCGGAGAAGTTCGTCGAGGAAGCAAAAGGAAACAACGCCGACATCATTGCTCTTTCGGCCTTGCTGACCACCACGATGACCTCGATGAAGGGTGTCATCGACCAACTCCAAGAGGCCGGTGTTCGCGATCAGTTCAAGGTGGTCATCGGCGGGGCGCCGGTCACTCAGCAATACGCGGACACCATCGGCGCCGACGGCTACAGCGCCAGCGCCAGCAGCGCCGTCACGCTGGCCCGAGAGCTCGTCTCCGCCTGAGGTCTTTCACGGCTGTCCTGGCATTGAACATTCACTCTTTTCAACACGTCCCCTTTGAAGGCCTGGGCAGCATTGAAACGTGGGCCAGGTCGCGTGGAGATGACATCACAACCACCCGATTCTTCCGTGAAGAGTCTCCCCCCCCACTCGATCAGGTGGATTGGCTGATTGTCATGGGCGGACCGATGAGCATCGACGAGGAAGACAAGCACCCCTGGCTGACAGGCGAGAAACGATACATCGAAGAAGCGATCACCGCTGGCAAGGTCGTCCTCGGGATCTGCCTGGGAGCACAACTGCTCGCCGATGTTCTCGGCGCGCGCGTCTACGCCAATCGGCACAAAGAGATCGGCTGGTTTCCCATCCACAAGACGGACGAATCCGACGATCTGCCCGTATTTCGAGACTTTCCCGCCGAGCTCGACGCGCTGCACTGGCACGGGGACACTTTCGGGCTGCCAGTCGGCGCTGTCCGCGCCTTCCGCAGCGCCGCGTGCCAGAACCAAGCCTTCGTCTATCACACGCGAAATATCGCCCTGCAGTTCCACCTGGAGATGACAAAACAAAGCACCGCCAGGTTGATCGAAAATTGCGCGCACGAACTGGTTGACGGCCCCTACATTCAGACGACCGACGAAATGCTCGCGGACGAAGCGAGGTTTGAGACCAGCAACCGGGCGATGTACGACTTGCTGGATCGACTCCGGCGAGAAACCGACGCCGCTGAACTGGGCAACAGCGTGTAGGGTGTGTTGCACACACCTTCCATGCGGACGACAGTCGCTGAGGCAACGGTGCGTTGCACTCACCCTGATAGGGCTGGACCAGTCAAGTGATATTGTTCGGTTTCAACTCATGGGCTTGAAGATCGGGGAGCAGCCGGAGTCGATCGCGTCACGATAGATGACTTTTCCAAAGGTCTCTCGCCCGGGCTACAGCGTCTGACGAAGACGCTGGCCGGCGGAAGAAGCGCCTGAAGAAACTTCGAGCCACGCTTCGTGTGAAGACGAAACGGGCGAACGGCCGCAGCCTGGAATGCATCATCACCGACGTGAATCAGACCTTGGTGGGCTGGTTCGAATACTTTCTTTGCAAACGCCGGGTTGTTTTCTCTGATCGCAGCCTCTCGTCTTGCCAGCCAATCCTCGCAGAGGGAAAACCACCAACCGGAGAGCCGTGTGCGGGAGATCCGCGCGCACGGTTCGGAGGGGAGGGAGACCGGGAATTCAACCGGTCTTCCTGACCCCGATCGTTACTTCACAAAGATCCCAATCTCACGATCTCGGGAACGAGCAGTTCCGTGATGAGCCGGTGACCTTCGTCGTTGGGGTGCATGCCGTCGAGCAGAAGGTCGTCGACCGACTGGCCGTTGACACGGCCGTAATTCTGAAACGCTCGGAAAAGATCGATCAGCGTCGCATTTTGCTCGTGGGCAATTTTTCGCACAATCTCGCAGTATTCCGCCAAAGGCGCGCTGAACCCGTTGGGATCGTCCGCGTCGTAAGGAGGCTTGCCGTAGAGCTGCTTGAGCTTGGGGGTCCATCGAAACGGAGTCGGCGTCATCAGGACGACCTTCGCCCCCTGCGTCTTCAACGTCTTGGAGAAGTAGGACAGATTCTCGGCGTACTCCTGGCGAGAAACGCGAGACTCTGTTGCCGGCGGGTTCTTCCAGACGTCGATTGCGGAATCGTTTGCGCCGAGCATGATGATGACGATGTCGGGGTGATGAGCCAGCACGTCGCGATCGAAGCGCTGTCGGGCGCTCTGGGTCGTACTGCCGCCGACGCCCGAGTTGATGACCCATGCGGAGATCCCATGACCGGGCAACGTTTCCGCCAGGCGCTGAGAGTAGACCTTCTTGATGGTACTGCGAAAGGCGGTCGTCGATGAGCCGAATGCGACAATCTTCAGCGGTGCGGGAACTTTGGCGAAATCTGTCTCCCGAAGCCCCAGGCGTAGCGGCGGCCTGTCCGGCGGCCAGCGATTCATCACCCACAGCTCGCCTGGGCGGCGTTCCCAGACATAAGGATACGACAGTTGCTGACCCTTGTCTCGCGCAATAGCGATCGGATCCGTCCACGTCCGGCCGTCGTTTCGCTGGAACGCGATGGAGAGTTCCTCTCGCCGGTTCGTGGCCGGGTTCCAAACCAGGGCCAGTCGGCCGCTGGCCAGGCGGATTAAGTAGCCGGGGGCGCTGCAAGCCGCGATGGGGCTCGGCTGGATCACTCGCCAAGAGAGTCCTTGGTCCTCGGAGTACGCCTCCCAAAATCGTCCCCAAACAGTGCGAATCAGCATCAGCAGCCGGCCGTCCTGCGTTTCCGCTACGGTGCCTTCCATCGCTCCGCCGTGGTGGCCGACGCCGCCGAGATCGATGATATTGCTGTGCTTCCACGTCTTGCCGTCATCGGCGGAAACGTAGGCGCACAGGGCGTGCCGGCCGGGACCGCGCAGCAGTCGCTGGACCGGGACGACAAGCCGGCCCCCCGTGGTCTGAATCATGTTGATCAGCGCGCCGCAATATCCGTCGAAGATCTTGTGGCGGTCGACCCAGGTCTTCCCCTCATCCAGGCTCCGAATCGACCACACGTCCAGCCGAACGTCATCGTGCGGTTCGTTCTTGGCATTATCCCATCCCCACTTGTACGTGGAGAGGTCCAGGTACGCTAGGACGAGCACGCCGTTGCGAGTTCTGAGAAGCACACTGGCATCGGACGGGATGCCCGGTTTCGGACCGTCGTAGATCGTCTGCGGCTCGGACCAGGTTTTGCCCTCATCTCGGCTGATTCGGATCGCGCCGAACAGTTTGGCTTTGTTGAAAATGGGATTGCCACCTTCGACGGTCAACAGGCTGCCGTCGCCAAGCCGCACAATCTGCCCTTGTCGCCCCTTGGTCATCGGCAACACTTCGCAGCGCGGATCGAGCCACCGCTCGCCGTGCGCAAGACCTGCCCCCGCCGATGCGAGAATGATGGGAACAACCACGAGCAAACGGTTTGGACGCATCGATCGTTCTCCTTCTTTCTTGCCGCAGCACTACCGAGCTTTCAGGAAATCCGCTTCCCGGAGACCCATTCGCACCAGGCCTTGCATGGTGGTGATCCATAGTTCGCCCCGGCGATGCTCGTAGGCGTAGGGATACGACTGCCGCTTGCCCGGATCGCGTGCGATCACCACGGGTTTGGACCACGTTTGGCCATCGTCTTCGGAAAAGGTGATCGACAACTCTTCCCGGCGACCCAGATTGCGAGGCCGCCCTTCGGCAAAACGGTTCCAAAGCAAGATCAGTCGACCGCTTTCCAATCGTTTCAGCGCGCCCGGTGAACTGCTGGCTTCGATGTTCGAGGGACGGATCACCCGCCACGAACTGCCGCCGTCCTCCGAGAACGCCTCCCAGAACCGCCCCCAGACGGTGCGAATCAGCATCCACACACGACCGTCGGAGAGTTCAGCCACTGTGCCCTCCATGGCCCCGCCGTGGCTGCCGGCGCCGCCAAGGTCGATGAGGTTGCTGCGCACCCACGTCTTGCCGTCGTCGTCGGACACGTAGCTCATGACAACGTGTCGGCCGGGATCGAAAACCAGTTGCTGGCCGGCCAGCACCAGCCGCCCGTTCTTCAGTTGGATCAGGCTGCGAATCGCCCCACACCAGCCATCCTGGATTTTCCGGGGCTGGTCCCACGTGTTCCCCTCATCGAGGCTGCGGGTGACGTAGACCGGCAATTGGAACTTGGCCAACGCTTTTGCATCGTCGTTGATCCACTTGCCGTAAGCGATCTCTTTCTGGTTCAGGAACACCATGACGATCACGCCGTCCCGAGTACGAAGAAGCGCCCGCTCGTCACGGGCCTCGAACTTCTCCGGATCGCTGAACAGTGGCCGAGCTGTCCACGTCTTGCCATTGTCCTTGCTGACCAATGCCTCGGTCCGGCTCACCGCCAGCACGTTGCCGTTGTCGAGTTTGACGTAAGGACCCAGATGATCGCTGGCCAGTTTCCAGCATTTCGGATGGATCCAGCTCTGGTCGTCAGCCGCCCAAGCCCAGACCGCCCCGAACGCCATGAGTACCGTCAACAGTACGCCGCAAACGCGTTGATTCATCGGTTCTTTCTCCCTGTTGTGGTGGCGGCGGTGAATGCTGACTCGCGTATGCGAATTCCGAAATCAATCGTCTGGGCTTCGCATCCGTCAACATACCCGGCATCCACGTGCTGCTCAACCCGGACTCTTCATAGAAACCCCAACCGACGATTTGTCGTCGCCGGGCGCGCCGTGCAGCCGCCCGATTGCGACAACAAGTTGTCGGTTTGGGCACACAAGGACAGCCTGTAAATAATCCAGCGTCACGAATTCGATCGCCTCGATGGATGGAACGATCGTAGTTGATAGAATGAATCGGCACACGGCTGCCACAAGCCGTTGGAACTTCGGTCCGCCAAACCATCGATTCCTGAGGAGGAGACTTCCATGCGTTTTCGCCGTCTTTGTGTGAGTTGTGTCGTGTGGCTGTTTGTCTCGGGCGTCTGTGCGCTGAGCTGGGCCGGCAAGCCGTCGCTGCCGTTGAAGGCGGGCGTCATCGGCTTGGACGCCCACGCAGCATCTTGGGCCAAGATCCTCAACAATCCGCAGGCCACCGGCGAGTTGGCCGACATGGTCGTGGTGGCCGGCTATCCCGGCGGCAGTCCCGACATCCCGCAGAGTATGAAGCTGCTCAAGAAAGGTGTTAACGCGTTCCGGGAGCTCGACATCGAGATCGTCGATTCGATCGACGCACTTCTCAAAAAGGTCGACGTGGTGCTCATTCTGAGTATCGACGGGCGGACGCATCTGGAGCAGGCCAAACCAGTGTTTGCGGCGGGCAAGCCAGTGTTCGTCGACAAGCCGATCGCCGCCTCGCTGACCGAAGCGATCCAGATATTTCGCTTGGCCAAGGAGCACGATGTGCCGTGCTTCTCCAGCTCATCGCTCCGTTTTGCCGCGCGGACGCTCAACATCCGCCGGGATCCGAAGTTGGGCGAACTGGTCGGGTGCGACCAGTATGCCCCCTGTCCGTTAGAGCCGCACCATCCCGATTTCTTCTGGTACGGAATCCATGGTGTGGAGCCGTTGTTTACGATCATGGGGACCGGCTGCGTGTCGGTGACCCGCGTGCACACCGAAGGCTCCGACGTGGCCGTCGGCGTCTGGAAGGGCGGCCGCATCGGCAGCATTCGGGGCATCCGCGACAGCCACCGTGGCTACGGTTCGACCGTGTTCGGCACGAAGGGAATCGTCCCCGGCGGCGGTTTCGACGGTTACGAGCCGCTGATCGTCGAGATCGTCAAGTTCTTCAAGACCGGCAAGCCGCCGGTCAGCGAGAAAGAGACGCTGGAGATTTTCGCCTTCATGGAGGCCGCCGACGAAAGCAAACGCCAAGGCGGCCGGCCCGTGACGTTGCAGAGCGTCCTCGAGAAAGCCCACCAAGCCGCCGCGGCCCTCAAGTGACCTGCGGATCAAGTTGACCGGTTTGCCGCACGACGCCCTGGCAGTGCATGAGCCGAAAAAACGCAACAGTCTTGGTAGTCTTGGTAGGGCGTGTGAAACACGCCACCGGGCCGCCACGCCGGCAGAGGCCCACCGCGGCGCGTGGCTGGGGCAGAGTCTTCGATGCCCCAGGGAGTCGATCAGCCTAAAATCTCCGGCTTCACGGACTCAGCTCCAGTCACACATCCCAAACGCCGGCTGTACCACAATGTCCAGCATCCCTCGTGCGTGCGCTTGCCGGCGATCCCACCGGGAAGATGACCTTGCGTTGTCTGGTTGGTAACGTACATCGTTGATGTTTCGTTCGATCCAACCACCGATTACACTGAAAGGCACGAATCGGGTCAGTCTCAAGACTCAATGAAGTTGGGGTAGGTCAGGCTCCTGCCGGACGCTGACGAGGTATGATGTCGCACGCCTCAAATGTCAGGCAGGAGCCTGACCTACTCAACGGTCGTTGGATATCTTGGAGGGAGAAGCAATGACTCAACCATCTCTTGTCTTTGGACTCCTGCTACCAGCCGTCACGATGGCTGCCGTACAGCCGCCGGTTCAGAAAGCCAGCGAGAAGACAATCACAGTTGATGGTCTGACTCGGAAATACCTTCTCTACGTTCCCAGCGTTTCCGACGGTCCGCTTCCGTTGGTCCTCGCATTCCACGGAGGTGGCGGCAAGGCCAGACAGATGGAACGCTCTAGCCGCTTCAACCTGGTTGCCAAGAAAGAGAAGTTCATCGTTGCCTACCCGGAGGCGGTTGACGGGAATTGGAACGACGGGCGTGGCGTGCAGTTCATTCGGTCTCAACGAGATGACATTGATGATGTGGAATTCGTGCGGACGATTATCGACGACATCGCCAAGCATCAGGACGTCGACCGGTCGAAGGTGTTCGCGACAGGCATCTCCAATGGAGCGTTCCTGTCGCATCGATTGGCGGCGGAAGCGTCGGATGTCATCGCCGCCGTTGCTCCTGTGGTCGGCGGAATGGCCCCTTCGATTGCCGAGAAATTCCGCCCAGAATACCCGGTGTCTCTCTTCGTGATTCAGGGTGACTCTGACCCACTTGTTCCCATCAACGGCGGGGAAGTGGGATTTCGTCGTGGCCGCAAGCGAGGCAAGCTCATTTCCACGAAAGACGCCGTTGCCAAATACGTGCGAGCGAGCGGCATCACCAAGGAGCCAAAAGTCAGCACGTTGCGGAATGCCGATCCCAACGACGGGACGACGACCGAGGTCACCGTCTACCCGCCAGGCGTCAGTGGCACCAAAGTGCAGGTTTACATCGTGAAGAACGGCGGTCACACGTGGCCGGGACGCCGGGCATATCTTCCGGAAGGACTTATCGGCAAGGCGAGCCAAGACTTCGATGCAAGCAAGGTCGTCGGGGAGTTCTTCAAGTCGTGCCCGGCACGGAAAGTCACGGTACGTTGATGTGTCTTGCCTCCCTTGAAATTGGAACGACCGGCTGATTGGGTTAGCATCAACTCAATCGGAGGGACTTTCCATGAACAAGACGCGGAGACATTTCACAGGTGAACAGAAAGCTCAGATCGTCCGGCGACATTTGGGCGGCAAGGAGCCCGTTTCCAAGCTGGCGGACGAGTTCGAGGTCCAGCCCAGCCAGATTCCCCTCTGGGTTAAGCAGGTGCTCGACCAGGCCCAACGGGCCTTTGAGCGGTCGCCCGGCCAGCGAAAGACCGAGCAGGCCAAGGATCGCAGGATCGAGCAACTGGAAGTTGGGGTAGGTCAGGCTCCTGCCTGACTCTGACACCGATCAAGTAAACCAAATGCGCCAACACCACCGCGGACGGGTGGCGGGGCCTGAGCGACCAGCGGGAGCGTGGCCCCGTGCTTGCATGCT
>CAZGYE010000240.1:0-9276 GCA_964530165.1 uncultured Planctomycetaceae bacterium | reverse complement strand
TGGGCAAAAATGTGGGACCGGCCCGAGGGCTCGCTAAGGGGCACCCGCCGCTGATTGCCCACCAATTCTGGATCGACGTGCTCGTAACTGGCCGTGACGCGGTTGACGGCATGCACGTGCATGCCGCCCTTGTGCGCAAAGGCGCTGCTGCCCACGAACGGTTGGCTGGATCGGAAATTCATGTTCGCCAGCTCGTAGACGTACCGTGAGAGCTCGGTCAGATGATCGACGCCGTGGGCGGTGAGCACCTTGTGCTGTTTCTTCAGCGCCAGGTTGGCGACGACGGGAACCAAATCGGCGTTGCCGCAGCGCTCACCGATGCCGTTGATCGTTCCTTGTACCTGAACCGCACCGTGATCGACGGCGACCAGAGTGTTGGCGGTGGCCAAGTCGCAGTCGTTGTGGCAGTGGATGCCGAGGGGAACAGAAATCGCCTTGTGGGCCGCCGCGATTCCTTCGGCAATCTCACCCGGCAAACGGCCGCCGTTGGTGTCGCAAACCACCACGATCTCCGCCCCGGCCTCGGTGGCGGCCTGAATCGTCTTCAAAGCGAAATCCGGGTTGTGGACGTAACCGTCGAAGTAGTGCTCCGCATCGTAGATCACCCTTCGGCCTTCGGCTTTCAAGAAGGCGACCGAGTCGCGAATCATCGCCAGGTTCTCCGCCTCGTCGACGCGCAACACGTCGGTGACGTGCAGGTCCCACGACTTGCCGACCAGCGTGACCACCGGCGAGTTGGCGTCCCTGAGGGCCTGCATGCCGAGGTCGTCCTCGGCCGCGATCCCTCGCCGCCGCGTCATTCCGAACGCGGCAATGCAAGCGTGCTTCAACTCTCTATCGGCCACGCGCTGGAAGTACTCGTTGTCCTTCGGGTTCGAGAGGGGATAGCCGCCCTCGATGAAGTCAAAGCCCAACTCATCCAGCTTGTCGGTAATTTGCAGCTTGTCCTCGAGCGAGAAGTTGACGCCTTCTCCTTGAGTGCCGTCGCGTAGCGTGGTGTCGTAAATCTGGATTCGGGCCATGACGGAAACTTTCTTTCTCCGCTGATCGCTCTTCCAACAAAAAACCCTCAGGCGGGCGACCTGAGGGTTTGTTGAAATCTTGTGAAGTTTGTTTCGAGCCTCAAAGCCGCGCCGCCTCAAGCGGACCGATAATGATAATACCGATGCCCACACCGACGGTGTGACTCTCGGGATTACCAATCTGGACGGACACGGCTGACATCGGAGTAATTCTCGCCAAATGCTGACTCGAACCGAGAATAATACGTCAATTTTCGAGCGGAGTCAAACCGTTTTGCCGAAAATAACGGCACGGGTAGTCAATGTGAGCGTGAGAGCATCGCCTGCACCGCGATCAACGATGTCCAGTAAGCACAAAAAGCAGTGGAAAGAACAGCGCTCCATAGGAGCCATGCAGTCAGGGTCTTCTCCGGAGGAAAACCGAAAAGCAGTAAAACGATGCAAGCAACCGGAAAGGCGGAAATGATCGGCAACCAGTGCGGGAATGGTCGGAGGCGCTGCAGGAATTGCAGAGAAACAGACAGTGCGAAACACAAGGTGCACGCGCCAAATGCGATCAAGACGGTGAGCCCCAAGAACATTGGAAAAAACATTGGGCCGCCCGGATCATTGTCGATGATTATCACGATCAAGACGACGACGACTGGGACTGTAATGAAGAGGACCGTGCTAATGGCGGCTGCAAACAGGTGAGGGAGGAGAAAACGGAAATAGTTGCTTGCCGCCATCGTCCAGACCCTAACTGTAATTCGAGCAATACTTCAGCCATCTTAAGCCAGTTCCTCTCCACAATGTGTTTCGTGGTAAGAAAAGGGTCATTAGGAAACCAGGAAAGCAGGAATGTCGGGAATCGTCTTTCTCCTGTCTTCCTGGATTCCTAATTTCCTCATCGTTACATTCGGCTAAGCAGTTACGTCAAATCTTCGGCAGTTCGTAGCCGTTGCGGTACTCACAACTCAGGTAGCCGTTGGCCTCGTCATCGCCGGGGAAGGTTTCCGTCTGGGGGTCGAACTGCAATCGGCGTCGGGTGCGGTACGAGATGTTCCCCAGGTGGCACAGCAGCGCCGAGTGGTGCCCCTCTTCGATGTCGGCGATCAGCTCGTCGTGTTTGCGGCTCTTGACGCAATCGATGAAGTTCTGATAGTGCCGGCCGCTGTCGCCGTACTTTGCTCCCGCCGCCGGCCCGCGTTCCCCCTTGTAAAAGACGCGATAGCCGTCGCGGTCGACCATCATGTACCCCTTGTCGCCGTAGAAGATGTTGTCGTTGTCGAGCCGGTGACCCTGCATGCGGTACGGCGTGAAATCCCGCTGCTCGAAGACGTACAGCAGATCGTCGTACTCCCACGTGACGACCATGGTGTCGGGAGTCTCCTGGGCGTCTCCCTTCGAGCCCAGCTTCGCGCCGCTGCACGAGACGGCTTTCGGCGCTTTCAGGCCCAGCGCCCAACGGCCCAAGTCGATCTGATGCACGCCGTCGTTGCCGATGTCGCCACAGCCGTAGTCCCACATCCAATGCCAGCTGTAATGAAACCGGTTCGGATTGAAGGGCCGTTTTTTCGTCGGTCCCAGCCACAAATCGTAGTCCACGCCGTCGGGCGCCGGCCGGTCGGGGCGATGAGGCAAGCGGCCGCGCTTCTGGTTGTTGATCGCCTTGACCATCAGCACCTTGCCGATGACACCCTCTTCGAGCAGCTTCCACGCCTCTTGATAATGCGGCACAGCCCGTAGCTGCGTCCCGTGTTGCACGATCCGCCTATACTTTCTCGCCGCCTTGACCGCCAGGCGTCCCTCGGCAATGTTGTGTGACGCCGGCTTTTCCACGTAGACATCTTTGCCGGCCGTGCAGCCGAGAATCGTAGCCGGCGCGTGCCAATGATCGGGCGTGGCGACGGCCAGCGCGTCGACGTCCTTGCGGTCCAGCAACGTGCGAAAGTCGACCACCTGCAACGGCCTTTTGCCCGAGATCGACTTGATCCCGTCGCACAGGCGTCCGCTGCGGTTTTTGTCGGGGTCGCAGATCGCCACGACCTGGCTGGTGGACACTTCGGAGAACGATCGGGCCAGACTCGATCCCCGTCCGCAGCCGAGAACGGCCACGTTCACCATTTCGTTGGGAGAATCGGCCGCTCGTCCCGTTCCCGCCGCTCCGGCGAGGACTGCTGCAGTTCCCAGAAAGTCGCGCCGGTTGAGATCAGCCATTGCTCCTTCTCCTTCGTACCCAGAGGGTGAGTGACGTGTCGCAACTGTTCGATCCACCCATGCTATCTCGCCAAAAAGCCGTCCGCAAGAAACGGCTCCGGCAATGACAGCGGCTTGAGGGATGGTTACCATCATGGATGACACGGGCATGCAAATGGATTGGAAAACAGCATGGCCGTGTTTCCTTGCCGCCCATACCGGGTAACAAGCCGCATCAACTCAAGCGCCGTGGGGTTCCGTCATGCATCGTTTGAACTTGCCGACTCTGCTGTTCGTCGCCGCATCTTGTTTGGAATCGGGCGCCGTCCGTGCTGCCGACGCGCTGGCCGACGCGTTGAAACAACCCATTCTCCATCCCAACGAAGCAACTTTGCAGCACAACGAGTTTGTCCTGGCGCGCATCCCTCAGCTCAAACTGGCCGCCAGCGCCCAGGAGTGGCAGGCAGAAGCGTCGCGGATTCGGCAGCGCGTACTGGACGAGGTCGTGTTCCGCGGTGTGCCCGAATCGTGGCGCCGGCCCGACCCGGCCGTCGTCTGGGCCGAAGAGATCGAAACGGGCAAGGGCTATAAGATCCGCAAGCTGCGGGTGGAAGCTCTGCCCGGATTGTGGATTCCCGCCCTGCTCTACGAACCGACAAACCTGACCGGCAAGACGCCGGCCATTCTGAACGTCAACGGGCACGCCTCGACCGGCAAGTCAACCAACTACAAGCAGCTCCGCTGCATCAATCTGGCGAAGCGCGGCATGCTGGCCCTCAACCTGGAATGGATCGGCATGGGTCAGCTTCGCGGCGGTGGGTACTCGCACAATCACCTTGCGCTGTTGGACCTCTGCGGGCGGAGCGGGTTGAGCGTCTTTTTTCTGGCCATGTCGCGCGGGCTGGATGTTCTGCTGGATCATCCGCACACCGACGCGAATCGCGTGGCCGTCACTGGACTTTCCGGCGGCGGATGGCAGACGATCATCCTCAGCTCGCTCGACACGCGTGTGAAACTCGCCACCCCCGTCGCAGGGCACAGCGCGCTGGCCCAGCGAGTCGCCAATAGAAACAGCATCGGAGACCTCGAGCAGGTCCCCAGCGACCTGATCTCCATCGCCGATTATGTGCATCTGAACGCGCTGATGACGCCGCGTCCCACGCTGCTGATCTACAACGCGAAGGACACTTGCTGCTTCGTGGCCAGCACCGTGAAGTCCAACACCTACGAGCCGGTCATCCCGTTCTACGAACAAGCGGGCGTCAAGAACGCCTGGCAGTACTATGAGAACAGCAACCCCGGAACGCACAACTACGAGCGTGACAACCGCGAGCAATTCTATCGGTTCGTCAACGAGCACTTCTTTCCCGGCGAGAAAAGAAGCAACCAGGAGATTCCGTCGCAGGATGAAATCCTTTCCCACGAGGCGTTGAACGTCGAGATTCCCGAGAACAACGCGACCTTTCACTCGCTTGCCGCCGAGGCGGCGGCCCATCTTCCTCGGCGTCAAGCTGGCTCGATCGGTCAGCGGCGCGAACGGCTCAAGCGTCTCTTGCGGTTGACACCGCTTGCCGGCTCAGCCAAACCCGCCGGAGCCGCTGAGGACGTCGACGGCCGAAAGCTCGTGCGGTACCGAGTCAAACTCGGCGACGAATGGACCATTCCCGCGGTCGTCGTCGAAGGAAAGAAGACAGAGAAAACCGTGTTGCTGATTGCCGATGCAGGCATCGCGTCTCAGGCGGAGCGAATCAAGACGTTGACCGCTGCCCGAACGCGGGTGATTGCCGTCGATCCGGTTCTCATCGGGCAAGCGAATCCGGCGGGCGGTTTGGGGCAAAACGCGATGCTCATGGCCACGGTCGGAGAACGGCTGCTCGGCGTGCAGACGTCGCAGTTGTTGGCGGCAACGAAGTGGTTTGTCCGGTCGCTTTCCGTCTCCGGTCTGGAGCTTCACGCGGTCGGTCCCCGAACCGCGTTGATTGCTTTGTCGGCCGCGGTCATCGACGGCGGAGAGACCTTCAGCAAGGTGACAACCGACGGGGCGGTCAAGAGTCTGAAGACGTTTCTGCAGCCCTCGGCCAGTTACGGCAAGACGCCGGAAGCTTACTGCTTTGGCCTGCTCGAATGGTTCGACGTCCCGGACTTGCAGTCGCTCGCAAAAAACAAATTAGGTGCACCGGTCCGATTCCATTCGGCAGACAGCTTCGTTAGACACCCAATAGTGGAGACAGAGTGATGAGAGGACTACTGCTTCGGGCGACCTTGCTCGTCACCGGCGCGTTCTTTTGTCTGGCGGTCGTGGGTTTGGTGATGCCGGATGGCTGGTTGAAGACCGCCGTCGGTTGGTTCGGGGGCGCCCAGCCCGTCGAGAAGTTTTGGCCCACGGCGCCGCTGTTCGGATACGTGTTTCGAACATCTCTTGTGGCCTATTTGTGGATCGGAGTCGTGCTGCTTGTGGCCGCCTGGAATCCAACTCGGCACAAAGTGCAGATCGACATCGCCATTGGTGGGTTGTTGCTGATGGCGATTGTCTGCTTCTTCACGGGCATCACCAATGGTATCCCCGTGTGGTGGTATCTTGGCGACTCACTCTTCAGCCTGCTCGCGGCAATCCTACTGGCTGTCTTCCAGCCACGGCGGAAGAAGGAATGAAACCTGTTGAAGAATATGTTTCGACGAGCCGCGACCGTTAGGGAGCGGTCGGTTTTCCGAGGTTTCTCAACCCGCTCGCTCGCGGCTCGTATCAGGATTTTCAACAGGCCTTTAGACTTCGTCGGGAACCGTCCACGGGTCGCGATACTCGCGCTTCAGTAACGCGTTGGCCTCTTTGTTGTCGACGAACGATTCAGTCTTGGGATCGACGACGAGTTTTTGTCCGCCCAACCGGTAGCTGATGTTGGCGAACTGGCAGAGCAGCGTGCTCTTGTGACCCTTCTCGATGTCGGCGTTGGGCAGCGTGTTGTTGCGAATCGAGTCGAGGAAATTTTGCTTGTGATCGGGATCGGGAAACCGTCCGTATTCCTGGGCTATGACGACAGGTTGTCGATTCTTGGTCCGGTCGAAGACCTGCCAGCCGCCGCCATGCCGGCCGACGACCATCAACCCTTTGGTGCCGAAAATCTCGATCCGCGTCGCGTTCTGGTGCCAATAGGGAAACATGTCGCTGTTCCGCACGCCGGGATCGGTCTTGAGCATGTACGGGCTGAACAAGGTCAGCTCGAAGCTCATGACCATCTCGTCGTACTCGAACACGCAAATCTGTGTGTCGGGCGTCTCCAGAACGCCCTGTTCGGCCCAACGTCCACCGACCGAATAGACGGTCTTCGGATAATCTCGGCCGATCAGCCACCGGGCCAAGTCCATCTGGTGGATGCCGTCGTTGATGATGTCGCCCCCTGAGAACCGCCACAGGTGGTTCCACTTCCTGTGTAGAACCGTGTTGTAGTTGGCTTTGGGAGCGGGACCGGTCCACATGTCCCAATCGAGACCCGGCGGCGTCTTGCTGTCGGGAACGGCCGGCACGTTGCCCCAGTACTTCTGGTTGTAGACGCGGACCATGTGGATCGTGCCGAGCTTTCCCTCTTCGAGGTATTTCTTCGCCTTCATGTTGTAAGGGGCGCTGCGATTCTGGAGCCCGGCTTGCACAACTCGCTTGTATCGACGCGAGGCGGCCACCATCTGACGCCCTTCCCACGGCGAATGTGAGATCGGCTTCTCGACGTAGACGTGCTTGCCCGCCTGACAACCCCACACGGTCGCCAATGCGTGCCAGTGGTCCGGAGTCGCCACCACAATGGCGTCGACGGAGCGGTCGTCGAGTAGTCGGCGGAAGTCCTGTACGGTCTTCGGCGCCTTGCGGCCCGTCTCCTCGATCATCTTTGTCCGCGAATCGAACAGGGCGCTGTCGACGTCGGCCAGATAGGCGATCTCGATGTCGTTGCGTTCGGCAAACCCCTTGGCGAGGTGAATGCCGCGGCCGTGAACGCCCACAAATGCCAGGACGATCTTCTCGTTCGCCGACACGGCGCGAGCAGACGCCGATTGGGCCAACAGCGCTGCGCCCACACCGGTCTGTGCGGAACGATTCAGAAATTCTCGACGATTGAAATCTGTCATGGCTTCGGCGTCCTTTTTACTGGTTCCAAGGATCCAATTTCAAACGGAGCGACTCACGACGTTGCCAAGATCAGAAGGCTGCCTGGCAAGTTCGCATCGATCGGCTGATGCCTTCAATTTCAATGGTCCGATTGAGTATAATTACCTTTCCAGTTTATCTTGTTCGTTCGTCTCTGCCAACCGTGTCAGGTGGTGTGCCACGGCTCTGTGAGCCGTGTGATGTGTCTCGCCGGGACCAGCACGTGGGTCCACGAAAGGGAAATCATGAGTCGAACGATGCAAAAGACAGTCAGTTGCTTTTCGACGGCAGTGGTTCTTGTTCTCGCTGCTTCGGCGATGGCCGCGAATGCTCCGAGAGCGGGCCGGCCCGGCATGTTGCAGCGGTGTCCGCCGGTGGCGTTTATCAAGCGGCAGGCCGGCGGACGTCGCGGCACCAACGCCACGATGCTCGCCCGCATGACCGGCACCGGATCGGCCATCTGCGTTTACGACCCGGCCCAGCCGGAAAAAGGCGCCAGGACAATCTTCGACGATCCGCAGGGTTTCATCTTCGACATGAGCCCCTCCTACGACGCCGCCAAGCTGGTGTTCGCGTACAAGAAACAGGTTCCCAAGCGAGAGGACTCTTTCCACATCTACGAGATCAACGTGGACGGCACCGGCCTGCGGCAATTGACGACGGGCCGATACCACGACGTCAGCCCGGTCTACTTGCCGGACGGGCGAATCGTTTTCAACTCCACGCGGGTCGAGTCGTTCTCGCTGTGCCAGGACTTTCTCGCGGCGGCGTTGCACGTTATCGACGGGGACGGCGGCAATCTTCGCCGGCTGGAATACAACACGCTGTGCGACACCACCCCTTACGTTCTCGACGACGGCTCGATCCTGTTCACGCGCTGGGAGTACCAGGACAAGAACATCTTCTGCACGCAGGCCCTCTGGACGATCAATCCCGACGGCACGCGGGTGGCGCTGTTTTACGGCAACACGCTGACCATCCCGAACTCCATGTATGGCGCCAAGCAGATTCCCGGCACGAACAAGGTGATCTGCACCATGGCGGCCCATCATCACCCGCCGTTGGGCGGCATTGCCGTCATCGACCGTAACCGGGGGATTGAAAGCACCGAGGCAATGACCGTCCTGACGCCCGAGGTTCCGTACCGGCCTACCGCCGGCAAACACTGGAGAGACACCAACTGGCAACCGGGCGACATCTTCTACCCGTGGTCCTATACCGATCCCTGGCCCATCAGCGAAGACTTGTTTCTGGTCTCCTACGGGGGACCCTTGAAGGGCGGGCCGCGACGGTATCGCTTATATCTGCTCGACGATGTTGGTTTCAAGGTTCCGCTGTACGAAGACCCGGCGACTTCGTGCTACAACCCCGTCCCGCTGGCGCCCCGACCGCTGCCGCCCAAATTCGCCGGCGACGTACCGCCCGAACCGAAGGGCGAAGGCCGCTTCTTCGTGCAGGACGTCTATCGAGGACTGCTCTCGGGGGGCGTCAAACGCGGACAGGTCAAAGAGCTGCGGATCATGTCGCAGGTCCCCAAGAAGTACAACACTGAAGGACCCCGCTATTCCGACCATTATCCGGCCATCGGAGAAGGTTCTTACTACGTGAAGTACGTCTACGGCACGGTCCCGGTGAATGAGAACGGCTCGGCCTACTTCACCGCCCCGGCCGGCGTGGAGCTTTATTTCCAGGCGCTTGACGCCGACGGCAAAGAGATCCGCCGCATGGGCACCACCACGCAGATCACCGCCGGCGGGGAGATTCAGCTCGAAGTCGAGGGGATGAACATCGTCAGCGCGATCAAGCTGAAGAAGAAGCTGCGCGAGATTCCGAAGGTCGAGACCATCAACGGCCCCTTGCTCGACAAAGGCATCGCCACCTTCTGCATCGTTGCCAAATTGAACGCCGAGCAGATGGTCTAATACCTGATCGTGCCCGAGG
>CAZGYE010000239.1:0-9282 GCA_964530165.1 uncultured Planctomycetaceae bacterium | reverse complement strand
TGAGCGACTCTCACGAGCTGGCGCTGCGGTAGCTCCCCAGCGACCAGCGGAAGATGGCCCGCGAGATCACGAGACCCGCCACCGACGCGATGAGTAACACCGGTAGCAGCCCTGGGTCCAACGCCTTGGAGAGCAGTACGCGAGCCGGGACCGTCACTACCAACAGAATGGGAAGCACGTATGAGAAGGCAAACTGCAGCGATTCGCCGGTTTCCCACCGGTCGTCATCGGCGCCGTCGTAGATGCTGCGCGGATACCGGGCAAACACCGTAATGTAAAACCAGAAATCGTACAGTCCCTGGTTGCGTCCGAACCAGATGCTGGTACTGGCCAGCGCGATCATCAGGCTGTAGAGAAACGTCACACCGACGGCCAGCAGCAATAGGTACATCAGCACCGCTGTGAGGGCGATCGGCTCTCCGATGCGGTACAGTGCGTAACCCAAAAGTGTTCCGGCCAGCAGCAGTTGAGTCAGATTCGCCAGGTCGACCTTCTCGAAGGAAATGAGAAACTGCGTGTCGATCGGCTTGAGCAGGGCGAAATCCAGGTTGCCCGTCCGGATCAATTCGCTGAAGTTTGCACAGTTGGGCATGAAAAACGTCTCGACGATGGCGTTGATCATCATCGCCGTAGCCATGAAGGCGAAATATTGCTCCCGGTTCCAGTCGTTGATGACGTTGACGTTGCGGTAGATGATCTCGAAGAGCGTCACCTGGGCCGCAAACCAGAAGGCCCGCGTCACAACCGTGATCAGAAAATTGCTGCGAAAGGTCATCTCCCGCACCAGCGAATTGCGGAAGAACGTGTACAGCACGCGAGAATAATTGGGTCGGACGGACATGTTCGTTCAATCTACGAACTCGACACCCGGTTCCCCTTCCCGAACTTCACCGATCACCCATGACCGGATCCGGTGCGTGGCCAACTGACGTCCAATACTCTCGGCAAAGTACGGATTGATCAGCAGCGTCATGCCGATCCCCATGTTGAACACGCGAAACATTTCGTCCCGGCCGACGTCACCCAGCGATTCGAGCCAGGTGAAGACCGGTGGAACGTCCCATAAGCGACGATCGATCAGCACACGCCGCCCGGCCGGCAGAACGCGGGCCACGTTTTCTTCGAGTCCGCCACCGGTGATGTGTGCCAGCCCGCGAATGATCGTCCGGCGAGGGTAATGGTTCATCAAGTCGGTCAGCGCCCGGGCGTAAATTCGCGTCGGTTCCAACAGCGCTTCGGCCACCGTCTGTTCCAATTCGGAAACGTGTTCGTCGATGTCCAGTCGGCCCATCTCGAACACGATCTTGCGGACCAAACTGTAGCCGTTGGAGTGCAACCCACTCGACTCCAAACCGAGCACCACGTCTCCCGGCCGAATGGCGCGTCCGTCGATGAGTCGCTTCCGCTCAACCACGCCGACGCAAAAGCCGGCCAGGTCGAAATCGCCGGGAGCATACAGGTCGGGCATCACGGCCGTTTCCCCGCCCAGCAGGGCCGCATCGGCCTCGATGCAGCCGTCGCTGATCCCGCTCACCAATTCCGTGACCAATCGGGGATCGTCCTTGCCGAACGCCAGGTAATCGAGAAAGAAAAGCGGCTCGGCTCCCAGGCAGAGGCAGTCGTTGACGCACATGGCAACCAGGTCGATGCCCACGGTGTTGTAGCGGCCGGCCAGAATGGCGACTTTCAGCTTCGTCCCCACCCCATCGCTGCCGGACACCAGCACCGGATCGCGATAGTTCTTGGCGAACAGCCGGCTGTTGTAGTCCAGCCGAAACAAGCCGGCAAACCCGCCGGGCCGATCGATCACCCGCGGCGTGTGTGTCCGCCTGAGCAACCGCGGCAACTTCCGCATCGCCTGCTGATACAAATCGAGATCGACGCCGGCATCTTTGTACGTGACTGGGGCCATGAACTCATCATACTTCGACGCGGAGAAAAAGTCATCGACGCCAAGCGGCTCTCAGTGGAAACATGGGGATTGAGCGGATAATTATAGAGATTCTCTCCAGCGGTGCTGAAACCTCCGCCGGAAAACAATCGGGGAACGCTTTCACTGGAGATGCGTTGATGACCAAGCAAACAACCCGCGGCTTGTGTGTGCTGTGCGGCATGACTGTTTTGACGGCAACAGGCCCGACGCGGGCCGGCGAAGACTGGCCGCAGTGGCGTGGGCCAAATCGTGATGGACACGTCGCGGCGGCAGCGGCACCTGAGAATTGGCCGAAACAACTGACCCGCAAATGGAAGGTCCTCGTTGGAGAGGGACACGCCTCCCCGGTCGTCGCCGACGGCCGCGTGTTTGTGCATTCCCGGCAGCAAGACGACGAAGCGGTCCGCTGCGTTGATCTGGCAACCGGAAGAGTCGTCTGGACGCAGAGCTATCCCGCCCCCTACAAGCTCGATCAGGCTGCTCGGAGACACGGCAAAGGACCAAAATCGACACCGGTCGTCGCCGGCGGGCGGTTGTTTACGCTCGGCATCAGCGGAATCCTGACGTGCTTCGAGGCGGAATCCGGCCGACAACTGTGGCAGAAGCAGTTCTCGAAGGAGTTTCCCAGGATCTCGCCTTTGTACGGCACAGCCATGTCGCCGCTGGTGATCGAGGACATGCTCGTTGCACATGTTGGCGGTCACAATCAGGGCGCGCTGAAGGCGTTTGACGCCGCCACCGGCGCCGAGAAATGGTCGTGGGACGGCGATGGGCCCGGCTATGCGTCGCCCATTCTTGTCGACATCGGTGGAAGCCGGCAAGTGGTCACGCAGACGCAGAATGCGCTCGTCGGCGTTTCCGCCTCGAACGGACGGTTGCTGTGGCGGATCCCGTTCAAGACTGCTTACGATCAGAACATCGTGACTCCGGTCGTCTACAAGCAAACGCTCATCTTTTCCGGTTACGGACAGGGAGCCGCCGGGTATCGGATCACGCGACAGGGATCGAAATGGGTGCCGGACCAGACGTGGCACAACAAGGACATCTCGATGTACATGAGCTCGCCGGTCGTCAGCGGAGATTTGATGTTCGGGATGTCGCACCGTCGTCGAGGGCAGTTGTTCTGCGCGAACGCAGCCGACGGGAAAGTTTTGTGGACGAGCGACGGCCGGATGGGCGACAACGTCCTGTTCATTGCCGCGGGCGATGCAATCCTCGGGCTGTTCGCCAGCGGCGAGCTGCTCGTGTTCAAGAACGACCCGAAAGCGTTTGACGTCCTCCGCCGGTACAAGGTTGCCGAAGGCTCGACATGGGCGCATCCGGCACTCGTGGGACGGACCCTGCTGGTCAAAGACGCCAAGGACCTGATCCGCTGGGACATTCCCTGACGAGGGGCGTCATGTCGATGGGCCGTCGGCCTTCGGCGGCGTGGGCGGCGGTTCCGGTTCCGGTTCCGGCTGAGGCGCCGGTTGCTCGTAGCGAGGTTCCTGAACGCCGCGAGGCTTCTGAACGTCCGCGGGAGCCGGTTGACCGGGAGTGCAGCAGGTCACCGGAGGGCAGCAATACCCGCCGTAATCGTAGGACCGGGGGGAATACCCGAAATACGGACGGTCATACGAATACGGCCGGGGGGGCGCCCCGTACGAGAACCGCGGAGACGAGTACCCGTAGTAGTACGGCCGCAAATAGCTGTCGCCGTAATATCGCGGCCGATACGAGTAGTAATAGTACCCGTATATGGGCCGGTAGCCGTAGTAAAACGATGAGCCGTAAGACCACGGCCGGTAACCGTAGTAGCGCGAGCCGTAGCCGTAATGGTGGCTGTGATGGCCGAAGTGGTGAGAGTCGCCGAAATGTCCGTGGTATCCGTAGCTGCGGCGATGGCTCACCGACTGGACAGCGACGCCGCCGGATGAGACGCGTCCCGTCGTCCGCAAGAGGGCTGCTCCCGTGTCGGCAGAAACTGACGGGTACGCCGTCAGCACCAACCACGTCAGCGCGATGCCGCTCCCCAATAAACCGTTGATTCTTGCCGGTCGACACATGATGTTTTTCCCCCAACTTGCTCGTATCACATGAGCTCATCACCGATGTCCGCGAAAGCCCGCCTCCTCCATCCTAAGGTGGCAGAGTGAAGCCGGTCAAGCGGAAGTTTCATCGGAGGCGGCTCAAATCTCGAATAACGACTGCGTCTTGACGACGGCGTAGCTCTCAGGAAACGTATGGAATGCGTGGATCAGCAGGCTGTCGGCGCACACATCGGTTTGGACCAAACTGATCGGACCGGGGGCAAGTCGCGTTCCGGCCGGAAAACAATGTGCAGTTTCGGCGCGACTGCAGTCCATCAACAGTTCTTCGTGAAAGTTCAGAAAAACCTCCCGATCGAGCCGTTCCAGTTGGTAGCTGACTTGATAGCGAATCCCGCACTCGAAATGGAACGCGTCGTCTCGGTTTCCGCGCAGACGATTTTCCAGAAATCGTTTTTTTTTGGGCAACGGTTGTTTGCGGGTCGTAGTGACTTCTGTGATCGTGTTGCCACCGCGGCGAAACTCGATCACGTGGCCCGCGTTGCAGATTCGAACGCGCGCCTCGAAGGCTTTCCGCCGGATTGCCGACTCGGTGTAAATCTCAAACAGTTCCGGGTGGACCGACCGCCCGTAAAGATGAAACACCAAGTCAGACACGTTTGGTCTTGCAAAATCCACATTCATGACAGTGATCCCGAAAATGACGTGATCGAACAAGTCGATCAGCGCCATTATAGTCACTCAACCTAAGAACGGAAAAGTCTCACGGCCTGAAATCTCAGCCGCTGCAACTTGAGCCGTCGGCGCCCCTGTCAGAGCGACTGCGATGACGCCTCGATCGTCAGCAATCGCTGTTTCAGCTCGACGCCCTGTGGCGCCGAGTAGCCTCCCAGCTTGCCGCCGGCCGCCACCACGCGATGACAGGGGACAATGATCGCCACCGGATTGGACGCCATCACGCTGCCGACGGCGCGGGCTGCCCGCGGAAAACCCGCTTGCGCGGCCAGCCGGCCGTAAGTGATCGTCCGGCCGTACGGAACCGTGCGGGCGGCCGCCAACACGCATTTTTGGAACGGCGTCCGCCGGCCGAACGCGACACTGTAGCCGCGAAAGTCAACATTTGTTCCTTGTGCGTACTGTTGCAGGCGAACGCGGAGTTCGGGAAACCAGTCGGACTCCTCAATCTCGTCGGTTTGGCTGCGTTCGGCGTACTGCTGCCGGACGGCTTTGCGAACCCGGTCTGCGGAAATGTGTCCAATACACAACCGGGTGACGGTCCGTTCGGCCCCGACGAGCCCAAACCAGCCTACATCGGTCGGAAAAATCGCAAGTTGCGGCATCGGGCTTCTCTCCGTTGGCATTCTCCGGGGACTTCTGACGCCGGTCGGCAAGATTCGCACTTTGACCCGCGAGCCGTCGCGCTATAGGATACAGTATTGACAACTCGACAGCGGTGCCGATGGATTGGACATTCTTGACGAAAGGGCTCGTGTGCAGGACTCGATGCCGTTCGTGACGTTCGGACGGCCGAACCGATTCCTGTGCACCTTTTTTTGTTGGGGGGAGAAGGCATGAACGCTTACAGCGCCCTCGCAGACGATTACTACGTCAATCTGAATCTGAACACCGAGATGCCGCTTCCGACGGCCCGCGACACCGTTCTCGATTTCTTCGGGCGGGTCCAGAAGACATTCCCCTCGATGCGGAACTTTTATACCCGCGAGAACGGCGATTTTGTACTCGAAGAGGACAAAGACCAAGGACATCAACGCTGGATCTCGCTCGAGCCGCGACGCATCTGCAGCGGTTACGTCAATCCGCAGGATCCGGACGACGCCTACGGGCAGCACGAGCTGGTCCTGCAGTTAGTGCCTTTCATGCTCTCGGTCAGTCCACTTGACTGCGAAGCGCTGGATTACATGATGGGCTTCGATTTCTCTTACCGCGGCAACCATGACTCCCTGGTGGCCGACGCGCTGGGAACCTGTGTCTCGATGGAAGGTCTGCTCGAAGTCCCCGACGCGCAGGTGTTGAATTACGAACCGGCGATAACCGTCAGTCTCGACGATTCGTGCCGACGACAGGCGCGGCTGATGATCGAGACCCGTACCAACGCCTACCAGGTCCGCCGTGGCGACTTCCCCGAAGATCAGATCAGCGTCTACTTTACTATCCGGCAATACGGCAGCTTGGAACCCGACACCTCGTTCGAGGAAACGCTGACTCAGTTGCGCAGCCAGTGCGAACACCTGATGGATGCGTACGTCATCGAGCACGTGTTGCGCCCGCTGCAACAAGCCATCTCCACGAAGTAATCAGGTCTGGCCAGTAGTCCAGACGGTGGGAGCACTCTGATGTATCGACTGACGTTCCTCATCCTGTCTCTGTGCACCGTGTCGGCGTCGCGGTCCGCAACATGCGCAGAAAAACCGAAGGCCAAAGCCGCGAGGCCCAACATCATTTTCATCATGGTCGACGACATGGGCTATCACGATTTGGGCTGCTTTGGCCAAGGAAAGATTCTCACGCCGAATGTCGACCGTCTCGCCGAACAAGGAATGCGATTCACGCAATGCTATGCGGGATCGGCCGTCTGTGCGCCGTGCCGGAGTGTCCTGATGACCGGACAACACACGGGGCACACACGAGTTCGTGGAAATATGGGCATCGTGGGCGGCGTTGGCAAACAACGCCGGGTCCCGCTCCAGCCGCAAGACGTGACGGTGGCCGAGGTCCTCAAAGCGGCCGGCTACACGACCGGCATCACCGGCAAGTGGGGGCTGGGCGAGCCGGAAACCACCGGCGTCCCCAATCGTCAGGGGTTCGACGAGTGGTTCGGATATCTGAACCAACGCTGCGCCCACAGTTACTATCCGCCTTACCTGTGGCACAACGAGACCAAACTCATCCTGAAAGGCAACCAGGACGGCCGGAAACAGCAATACACGCACGACATGTTCACTACCTTCGCGTTGGAGTTTATCGAGAAGCACCACCGCTCGCCGTTCTTCTTGTATGTTCCCTGGTGCGTTCCCCATGACAAGTACGAAATCCCCAGCATAGAACCGTACGCCGACAAACCGTGGGACCACGACGCCAAGGTCTACGCCGCCATGATCACCCGGATGGACAAGCACGTCGGCCAGATCATGGCCCTGTTGAAGAAGTTCGAGATTGACGAGAAGACGATTGTGTTCTTCTGCTCCGACAACGGTGCAGTGAGACGCTGGGAAGGGACTTTCGATAGCTCCGGCCCGCTGCGCGGACACAAAGGTGATCCTTTCGAGGGGGGGCTTCGCACGCCCATGATCGTCCGCTGGCCCGGCCGAATTGAGGCGGGTGTCACCAGCGATCTGGCTTGGTATCTCGCCGACGTTCTGCCAACTGCAGCCGAGCTGGCCGGCGTCGAGCCGCCCGAGAACATCGACGGAGTCAGCATTCTGCCGACACTGCTCGGAAAGCGGCAAGACCTGACAGAACGCTTCCTGTATTGGGAATTGCCGTGGGGCGGATTCCGGCAGATCGTTCGCCGCGGCGATTGGAAGGTCATCCGTCACAGGCCGGGGGCCCCGCTGGAACTGTATCATCTGGCCAAAGACCTCGGGGAGAAACAGAACGTCGCCGGCGAGTATCCGCAGATCGTCAAGGTTTTTGAAGACTATCTCAAAACCGCCCGCTTCGATTCACCCAACTGGCCCGTCCGCAAACGGTAGCCATCGGCCGCGTCGACAAGGAGACACGAATCCATGCTGAGAAACGACAACGCGACGCTCCCTGCTGTCGACGCCTTCACACGCCGGGTCAGGGGTTGTTGGCGATCCTGATCGGCGTGATGCTACTGGACTTTCCCGGGAAACGAGCACTGGAACTGAAGATCGCCCGGCAGCCGGCCGTGCTGCAGGCAATCAACGGGATCCGGGCCAAGGCGAATCGGCCGGACTTGCAGGTCCCTCAATCTGCTCAGATGCCCTCGGAACACAACGAAGCCTGATTACTCCGCACGAGAGCCCACGACTTCTGCTTTGTTCCTGCACCGGTCTGGATGCGTGATATTGAGATTGTAACGTCGCGGCCGGGTTCATCGCCTGGTTACTTAGCGGTTCCCGCATCGCTTGTGGCCGACCGTGCCTGTGAAGCGAACGACCGGTCTTCGAATCGAAAATCCCCGGACTTTTTCAACTCCTCCTCGACCTGTCGGTAGTACGCCGCGACCTTGCGGATGTCGTGGCCGCATTCTTCCGATATTTCGTGGCGAATCTGCCGGACTTCACCGATCTCGTCATTCGGCATCTGATTCATCCCCGCTGAGATAGTTCAGTGGCGTGGTGAGCAGCGGCATCGGCAAACCAAGTTCGTAGTTCACGAGCCGGATATGTTCCATTTTACTCGGGTTGGCCAGATGGCGGCAATTCCACGTCAGCAGCACGTCTACCCTGTGAACCGACGCAAGTGCAAGATGCAGAGCATCACCGCCAGGGTCATCGGGCATGACCAGCCTGTCGATGTACACGTTCGCGACATCTTCGACCTGGTCTGTAACTTCGAGTAGCTCGACATCCTTGAGAAGCGAAATCCTCTGGCCCGTGGTCTCACCAGCGCCCCGGCGCAATTCAGCCACGACCGCTGGACTGGATACGAGCGTGAACTCTGGAGCGAACTCGGACCACCATTGGCGCGTCCAGTTCATTCTCGCCACGGACTCCGTATCAGTACGCAGCGTGTAGTAGAAACTAGGGATTGTGGTTTCGATGTAGACACGCGTCTTCATACCGCAAACCATCCCTTTCGGTGACACCGTCTAGCGGTGTGTCCACGCCAAGTAACGACCAAGATCATCGGGCACACGGCCCAACGGAACTAAGCGTTGAAAAACCATAGATCGTTGCCGAAGCGAACGATGTCGAAAAACGAATAGGCGAGTGTGCTCCGGTTCATCGCGTTGCTATCTGGCGTCATGTGAATAGTTGGTTTGGAAACTTGTTGCGAGATACGAGAAATGGTTTTCCGAGCATTCTGTTCTTTCGGCCTGATTTGTTCACATACACGCGAAAACTCTTTCCCTTTTCGAGCGTGACAAGAACAGTGTGTTGATCCTCGTTGTATAGCCTATGTCCTTCGTGCGACGCTTCAACAACGCCACGAGTTTATCATATGGCAAGCAACAAATGTGCCGCGCCTCGACGCATACCAGCGCCAAGAACGTTTTTGGAACAAGCTCAGCAATTCTGTGAATTTCGTCAAGGTTGTCCGTCGTGAACGTGAAGACGAACTCGTCGTGGGGACGTTTGGGCTTCGTCGCGTATTTGAAGTAGACCGCGATGT
>CAZGYE010000238.1:0-9313 GCA_964530165.1 uncultured Planctomycetaceae bacterium | reverse complement strand
CATTTCAAAGTTGACAGACCACGACCAGACGAAACAACGCTGACCATTCTACTACCCGAGCAACGTCTGATACAGCTCGCGAATTCGCCGCGTCATCGTTTCGTGGCGAAACGGGTCGGTGAATCGCTCGCGGCCGGTCTGACCGAGTCGGCGTCTCAGTTCTGCGTCTTGGGACAACTCAAGCAGCGCGGCGGCCAGCTCGTCGACCGAATCCGGCGGGAGCAGGTAGCCGGTCTCCCCCGGAACGACAACTTCACGCGCGCCGTCGACGTCGTAGCTCACCACCGGCTTGCCGGCAATCAATGCCTGCGGCAACACGCGGGCCAGTCCTTCCCACTGGCTGGTGTGGACGACGACGTCCATCGCGGCAACAAAAGAAGGCACCTGACCGGGCGGAACCAGACCGGTGAACACGAAGTGTTCGCTCAATCCAGCCCGGCCGATCTCGACTTCGAATTGCTCGCGGAGGATCCCGTCGCCGACGAACAGAAACCGCACGTTCGGATTGCCGGCCACCACCGCGGGAGCGGCCCGGATCACGTATTCGTGACCCTTCAGATGAAACAGCCGCGCCACTTTGCCGATGACGACGTGCTCCGGCCCGATCCCCAGTTCTTGGCGCACTTCGCTCGGCGGGCGCGGCGGCTGGAGGAACAGTTCGACCTCCATTCCACTGTAGATGGTCACAAACTTTTCACGCGGCGCGATGCCGGCGGCGACGTATTGATCGGTCATTGCGTCGCAAACGCTGATGAACCGGTCGGTCCGTCGGGCCGCCCATTTCTCTAGGGCAAGGTAGACTCGCTTTTGCAGCCGGCTTTGACCCCGATGAAACGAGGCCCCGTGGATCGTGTGCACGACCGGGATGCCGAGTTTTGCCGCGGCCGCCCGGCCGATGATGCCGGCCTTCGAGCTGTGCGTGTGGACGACGTCCGGTTTGATGTCCCGCAGCAGCCGCAGGAACTGCCGATAGCTGCTCCAGTCGCGCCCGGGGTGAATGGCCCGCCGCAATTGGGGAATGATGCGCATATTGAACCCGCCCGCCTTGGCCCGTTCGGTCAAACTTCCCTCCGGACCGATTCCCGGCCCGCAGATGAGCGTGACGTTGTCACCGTAATCGCGATGCTGGTCCTCAACCGTCAGCAGCGTGTTCTCCTGAGCGCCGCCAATGATCAGCCGGGTGATGAAATGCACGACTTTCATTTGTCAGCTCTCAGCTGTCAACTCTCGACACTCAACTCTTAATACTCGACGTGCACCAGGTACAACCCGTGTGCCGGCGCCGTTTCGCCGGCTTCGGAGCGGTCCTGGTGTTCGAGGATGCGGCGGACGTCCTCGGTTGTCCATTGTCCTCGGCCGACCTTCCACAGCGTTCCCACGATCGCCCGCACCATGTTGTACAGGAAGCCGTCAGCCACGATGTCCAGCCAGATGAATTCGGCTTCCGGGTTGATTGGACCGATGTCCGCACGGCTCTGGGGCTTCGAAGACTCAGCCCCAGCCACCCGGACGCGCGGGGACCAAACGGACCAGCCGTCGTGTCGGCCGACGGTGACCTCCGTCACGGTCCGCACGCTGGTCGCATTGTTGGGAAACTGCGACTCGAAGCAGCGGAAATCGTGCGTGCCCAACAACACTTGAGCGGCTGCGTGCATCGCCTGGGAATCGAGTTGGCCGCGGAAGTGGTAGACATACCGGTCCAAAAATGGGTTGCGGACCCGGCTGTTGTGGATCACGTAGCGGTACCGCTTCCGTTTGGCTGAATAGGTGGCGTGGAAGCCGGGATCGGCTTCGGCCACGTCACGCACCACAACGTCGTCGGGCAGAAAGTTCTGCAGTCCGAGGCGGATCTTCTCGCACGGGATCGTCGATTCTGTCGTGAAGTTGGCCACCTGCCCCAGCGCGTGGACTCCGGAATCGGTCCGCCCGGCAGCAAGCAGTCTGACGGTCTCGCCGGTCAATTGCTCAGCGGCCCGTTCGACGGCGGCCTGCACCGAAGGCCCGTTCGGTTGAACCTGCCAGCCGACATAGCTCGTTCCGTCATAGGCCAGCGTCAGTCGAATGTTCCGCATGGTCTAAATCGCCGATCGGCAGGCTGGAAAGCCTGCCCCACAACATGGGCGGGTGAATACCCGCGGATATTCATCCGCGGCTGATCGAACTTCTCGCCGCTACTCGATACAGAGCTTCTCGCGCCAGCGGGCCAATTGTTCGTCGATCGACTTCTTCCCGCCGCTGCCGTGGCTACACAACGCGGCCACGGCATTTTCTGTTCCGAGCACGTCGTAGACGTCCGCCTCGATCTCCCCACACGCCTGCTGGAGTTCTTCCAGCGACAGGTCCGCCAGCCGGCACGGCTTCGACTCGCACAGCGAGACCAGACTGCCGACGGTTTCGTGACCGGTTCGCATCGGGATGCCGCGTCGAATGAGATACTCCATCAACGCCGTCGCGTCGAGGAAACCGTCTTCGAGCCGGGAATTGATCTGATCCACGTTGAGCTTGGCGCCGGCGACGATCTGCGGCGCGAGCTGCAGACAGGCGACGACCGTGTCGTATGCGTCGAACAGGGCGATCTTGTCTTCCTGCAGGTCGCGGTTGTAGGCCAAGGGCAAGCCTTTCAGCAAAACGAGCAATTGCCCGACTGCCGCGATCACACGGGCCGATTTGCCGCGAATGAGTTCCAATACGTCAGGGTTCCGTTTTTGCGGCATGATCGACGAGCCGGTGCTGTAGGCGTCGGGAAGCCGCAGGAAACCGAACTCCATCGAGCACCACAGAATCCAGTCTTCCGCCCAATTGCTCAAATGCACCGCGACGAGCGACAGGCAGAACACGAACTCAGCCAGGAAGTCGCGGTCGCTGGAGACGTCGAGGCTGTTAGCCGCCACGTCGGCAAATCCGAGCGACTCGGCCGTCTGATGGCGGTCGATGGGCAGCGACGTTCCGGCCAGGGCGGCGGCTCCCAGCGGCGAAATGTTGACCCGCCCTTTGCAGTCGGCCAGCCGCTGACGGTCGCGGTCGAACTTCTCGCAATAGGCAAGCCAGTAGTGAGACACCAGCACCGGCTGCGCCCGCTGCAGATGCGTGTAGCCGGGAACGATGACGTCTCCGTCCCGGTCAGCCCGCGACACGAACGCCTGCTCGAGCGTCTGGAGCAAACCGTCCAGCGTTTCGACAGCCTCGCGGACGTAGAGCTTCAGATCGGTGGCGACCTGATCGTTTCGGCTGCGTCCGGTGTGCAGTTTACGGCCCACGTCGCCGATCCGCTCGATCAGGGCGCTCTCGATGTGCATGTGAATGTCTTCCAGTTCGCTGCGGAACGGCAATTCGCCCCGCTCGATCTGCCGGCCGATCTCGTCCAGGTTGGCGACGATCTGCGCGCATTCTTCCTCGGTGATGAGTCCCACACGAGCCAACATGCGGGCGTGCGCCTGCGAACCGCGGACGTCGACGGCGGCCAGTCTCGCGTCGAAACTGATCGATTCGGTGAACGTCTCTACGCGGGCATCGGTCTGCTGGTCAAACCGGCCCCCCCAGGCCTTTCGAGCCACGGCGCTGTCTCCACTCTGCCTCGGTCGTGGAACAAGAAGTCACAAATATGCGTCAGATTTTACTTTAGACGCGACCGCCCGTCCGGTCAACTGGCTGGATGCCCGTGATTCTGTTAGCTTCTGCAGGAAACGTAGCGGCTCATCGAAGTGGAAAGGGCATGGACGGCTGGATGTGGGGCAGGCTTTCCAGCCTGCCACGGCCGATCGGCAGGCTGGAAAGCCTGCCCCACGACACCCGCCAAATCAGCTGTGACGCAGTAGTGGGTCGGATTGCGGGAGCGGTGCAATCATGGCGAACAAGCGGAAGCGTGCAGTGGTGCTGGTCAGCGGCGGATTGGACTCGGCCACCGTCTTGGCCATCGCGGCCGGTCGCGGGTTCGAACTGTATGCGCTGTCGTTCGACTACGGGCAGCGACACCGGTTCGAGTTGGAAGCGGCCCGTCGTGTGTGTGCCGCTCAGGGCGTTCAGCGGCACGTCGTGTTTCGGTTGGACCTGCAGGCGTTCGGCGGGTCGGCGCTGACCGACGACATCGAGGTGCCCAAGGACCGTTCGGACGCGGAAATTGAAACCGGCATCCCGATCACCTATGTGCCGGCCCGCAACACGGTGTTTCTTTCTATCGCCCTGGGCTGGGCGGAAGTCTTGGGAGCGTTCGACATATTCATCGGTGTCAACGCGATCGACTACAGCGGCTATCCCGATTGCCGGAGAGAGTTCATCGAGGCCTTCACCAGCCTGGCTGAGTTGGCGACCAAAGCCAGCGTGGAAGGCGCCGGCACGTTCGTCATCCACACACCCTTGATCTCGCTGACCAAAAAGGAAATCATTGAGCAGGGCGGTGAGCTTGGCGTCGACTACGGCCTGACGCATAGCTGCTACGATCCGGATGCAACCGGCCGGCCATGCGGCCGCTGCGACTCCTGCCGGCTCAGGTTGAAAGGTTTCGCGGAGGCCGGTCTGACCGATCCGCTGCATTACGTCGTTCGTTGATCCAACTATTTTCCGGAAGGCGATTGCGTCGGTTTCGGATCGCAATAAGCCAGCGCCATCAATGCGTAGGCCGTGACGAGATTTGGATCGCCTTCGTACCAGCGGTCGCTGGAGTTCACCCAGCTACCGTTGGGCTTTTGCATTTTGGCCAACTGGTGTGTGAGATCTTTGCGCCAATCGTGCCGTTTGCCTTTCGCGTCCGCGACGTAATCGCGGTCCAACGCGGCCAGCGTCTTGGCGAACGTCTGGTAATAGTAGAACAGCCCCTGCTTGCCGAGGCCCGGGTTCTCCTCGACGGTGTAGAACTTCTGAATCCAACCGAAGGCCGCCTTAACCCGCTGATCGTCGGCCTTCAAACCAGCGTAGATCATACTCTTCAACCCGGCATAGGTCATGCTGCCGTAGGATCGCAGACCGCCGTTGGGAGTCAGCCCGGCTTGCGAGCTTCCGCCGGCGGCCACCGTGTAGTAGAAGCCGCCGTCGTCCACTTTGGTGGCGTGCGGAGAGGTGTTGTGCTCGCTCTCGAGGTTCTGACAGCGGGAGACGAACACCAATGCGTTCTTCATGGCGGGGTCGTCTTCTTTCACGCCGGCCGTCTTGAGTGCTTCGATGAGAAACTGGGTGTTCGATAGGTCGGGCCGCTCATGCTTTCCATAACCGGCTCCGCCGAATGCCGTGTCCGAACTCTCCAGCCCTTCACCCTGGTCCCATTGCAGGTTCCGCAGGAACTTCTCGGCTCCAGAAATGAGCTTGTCGTACTTTCCGCCCTGGTTGGCCGCGTCGAAAGCCATCACCGCGATGCAGGTTTCGTAATTGCGGTGCTGGGTCTTGGCGTCGTAAATGCCGCCGTCTTTCTGGACGAAGCCCCAAAGGTGCTCGAGCGACCGCGCCAGCATCGGGTCGTCCGTGGGGAGTCCGGTTTGCAGCAGCGCGGCGGTGATCAACCCGGTGATGCCCGGCGCGTTGGGAATGGTCCAGCTACCATCGTCCGCCTGGCTGTTGCGCAAGAAGTTGATCGCCCGCTGCCGACACTGCCGGAGAAGCGATGGGCTGGGTCCGATCGTGGTCTTCTTCGCCTCGGGTGGCGCCGAGACTGCCGGAAACATGTCGGCAAGCAGAAAACTCAATACGAGGGCGACCGCAAACCCTGTCACTGTCGCACGGGATTTCATCCGATTCATGACACACCTCATTTCACACGGCGGGCACTCCGTCAGCAAACTCCAGCCGCGGGTGAAACCCCGCGGATATTCATCCGTGGCTAACAGCCCCTATGGGTTATTGTAGCAGGAAATTCTCGCTCTTAGCGTGCGGAACGCCACATTCTTTTCAAACCGAGCTCTAAAACTCGCCGATGACTTCACCGCCATCGCGCGTCCCCAGAGCCCGCCAAACACCCAGGTCGATGTTCTCGCTGACTGAGCGGGCGGAGCCGTCCATCAGGACGACGTTGACGCCCCCCTCGTGGAAGCTGCGGGACGTGATGATCGCGTAGGAGGGGAAGCTGCCGGAACCGTTGTTCTTGCCCTCCTGCCAGGAGTTGTAATCTTGGTAGGTCGTTCCTCCCGTAGTGAATTCAACCGGCGTGTTGGGCACCAGGGTGACCGTGACGCCCGTGTGGTGGACGCGGCCGTCGGGCCATTCGGTGTGTCCGGTGGTCTTGAGGTTCCCCGCCGCGCCGGAGGCGACGGCGGCGAGAGCATCCGCAACGGTCGCCGGGATGGTGGTGCTAGGCGGGCCGGCGTTTCGGGTATAGTTTGTCCAGGCTTTCACTTCGGCCGCCAGGAGTGTGTGACTCGTCCCATCGGTAAAGGTGGCCAGGGAGAGCTTCGAGTTCGGATAGAACGCTCCATCGCCGCCCTTGCCGGTGACCGGGTCGAAGACGAACCAGGTCCCGTAATTGAATCCATAGTTCGTCGGGTACAACGTCGGCCGTGAGTCGCTGAAGCCGCGGGCTTTGTCGCTTTTCGGATCGCTGGGACACGCGTAGGTCGGAATCTTGAGAGCATCAATGACCGGTTGAAAATCCCAGGCGATGGTGAGGTCCACCTCGTTGTACAAGCTGCCCTGCTCCAGATACGGCAGAATCCGGCCATGCACGCCCCACGAGCCGTTGTTGCCGGTGACAGTCCCATTGACGATCGACAGGTCCAAGGCAGCTCCCGGCGGCAGGACTTGGTAGACGTCGACGTAATTGTGAATGGCCAGGCCAAGCTGCTTGAGATTGTTCTTGCATTGAGACCGTCTGGCCGCCTCGCGGGCCTGCTGGACGGCGGGAAGCAACAGGGCGATCAAAATGGCAATGATCGCAATCACCACCAGCAACTCGATCAGCGTAAAAGCACGGCGTCTTCGCATACATGGATCCTCTCTTCAGATATTTAGAGTCGCCATGAGATTCCCCAGCCCGGATTATTCATAGGCTGTCGTGGTGATACCCAAGCCGACAACTTGTTGTCGGAATCCACTGGTTTCACGACACATCCAGCGACGACAAGTCGACACATCCAGCGACGACAAGTCGACACATCCAGCGACGACAAGTCGTCGGTTTGGGTTTCTATGAATAATCCGGGCCAAGGGCTTCTCCACTGAGACGGATACCCTAAGCACATTTCATGCCAGACCCATCACGGCAATACCTGGTGCGAATGATTCATAGGCTATCATCGTGGCACCCAAGCCGACAACTTGTCGGAATCCACTGGTTTCATGGCACGTGAGAACGACGACAAGTCGTCGGTTTGGGTTTCTATAAATAATCCGGGCTGGTTCTTTCCAGTCGGTCGACAGCCATCGACGCGGCGAGTTTTCCGACGTCACTGGCGAAAAAACCGACACGTGCGGTTGTGCTCTCTCGAAAGGACGGCGCCGATGCACCCCGATCGATGCTCTTGATTGAACGCGGGTGCCGAGGTTCGTATCATCAAGGTGTGCGAATGATTGCGTCGGCACGGGGAGGGTTCTCATGCGCTGGAGGTTGCGATATCAGATTCTGTTGCCGATGGCGGGAGTGATGCTCGGTACGCTGGCGGGAGTGAGCGTGTTGAATGCGTACCTCTCTGTCCGCAGGGTGAAGACGCACATTCAACGTCAGTTGTGCGACGTGGCTGACACGCTGGCTGATTCCAGCTTTCCATTGACCGACGCCGTCTTAGCGCAGACGCGCGGACTGTCCGGCGCAGACTTCGTTGTGACTGACACGTCGGGAAAGATTCTCGCGTCGAGTCGGGATGGGTTGACGCCGCCGACTTTGCAGGAGTCCGGGCGGCATTCGAAACACATCACGTTGGGAGAGGCGATTCAAGTGGGGAAGGAGCGATATTTTCACGCTGTCATCCGACTCGCTCGCCGGTCCACTGCAGACGCCCCAATCTTGCTGCACATCTTGTACCCTGAGGAACATTATCGCGCCGCCTGGCGGGATGCTGTGACCCCGCCTCTGTGGGTCGGCGCCGCCGCCCTAGTCATGGTCGTGCTATTGGCCGTGGTGATTGCCTCGCATGTGACTCGCCCGCTCGAACAATTGCGCAGCCAGGTCGATCGGATTGCGCATGGGGATTTTCAGCCCATGTCCTTGTCTCGACGGAATGACGAGATGCTGGACCTCGGACAGTCCATCAATCGGATGGCCGCGATGTTGACCCGGTTCGAGGAGGAAGTGCGTCGGAACGAGCAACTGCGGACGCTGGGTCAAGTGAGCGGTGGGATTGCGCATCAGTTGCGAAACGCCGCCACGGGATGCCGCATGGCGCTCGACCTGCATCGCCGCGAGTGTCCCGTCGTGGAAGCCGGGGGGACGCTGGATGTGGCGAAACGGCAGCTTGCCCTGATGGAGAGATACTTGCAGCAATTTTTGACGAGCCGAAGCCAGCCGTCGAAACCGCATGCACAAGTCAATCTGGCCTCGGTAGTCGAGAATGCCGTTTCCTTAGTTCATCCCGCCGCCGAACATGTCGGGATCGACCTGAAATGGGTCGCACCACAGACGCCGGCGTCGGTCAATGGAGACGCTGATCTGCTGGAGCAACTGGTCGTCAACCTGTTGCTAAATGCCGTCGACGCGGCTGTGCAGCATGACGAGAAGAGAAGTCAGCCGGATCGAGGCAGAGTGGTTGTCGAGATTCTCCAGCCAGAGCATGGACGGGTCTTGCTAGAAGTGAAAGACTCCGGGACCGGGCCGGCCGGCGAAATACGTGACAGAATGTTCGAGCCGTTGGTCACCGGGAAAGCCGACGGCACCGGCTTGGGTCTGTCGGTTGCCAGAGAGGTTGCCGAGCAGCACGGCAGCGAGATTCGTTGGGAGCGTCGCGGCGAAATGACCTGCTTCCGCGTGGAGCTTCCCTTGTTCAGCGTGGAGAGGGAATATGTCGAAGTTGCTGGTCGTTGACGACGAACAGACGATCTGCTGGGGGTTAACCCGGTTGGGTGAGAGCATCGGTCACGAGGTCAAAAGTGCCTCCTCGGCAGAGCGGGCGCTCGAACTGGTCGAGCAGGAAAAGCCGGACCTGATTGTTCTCGACGTGCGGCTGCCCGGCATGGATGGACTGTCGGCGATCAAGCATTTCCGACAGCGGATCGGTGATGTGCCGGTCGTGGTCATCACCGCTTACGGCGATCTTCGCACAGCGGTCGAGGCGGTTCGCAACGGGGCGTTTGAGTACATCGTCAAGCCGTTCGATCTCGAGCAGATGGAACGCGTGCTCGTTCGGGCCTTGGTGAGCGTTCGGCAAACGGACGGTGACGGACCACGGGTCAAACACGTCGG
>CAZGYE010000237.1:0-9349 GCA_964530165.1 uncultured Planctomycetaceae bacterium | reverse complement strand
AGACGTGTGATCTTCCGATCTAAGGGGCTTTGGTCATGTCACGGCGCCGCATTGGTGTTGATCTCGATGTCCTTGAACATCACTTCCATGTCCTGACCGCCGTGCAGTTGCAGAGCGAAATGGCCTTTGAGCCGGCCGGGGTCGTTTTTGAGTTCGGTGGTCTTAGTCCCGTTGACGTGAACGACAATGTTTCGCCCGTGCGCTCCTACGGTCATCTCGTTCCACTCGCCCGGCTTGTAGCACTTCTTGGTGACTTTCGGATCGGGCCGGGCGACCCACGCACGGCCGCCGGTCTCGTACAGTCCGCCGATGTCGGGCGAGTTGGAGATCTCCGCCTGAAGCCCATGAGCGCCGACAGCACCATCGACCTTCTCACTGCGGAAGTACAAACCGCTGTTTCCTTTGACGACGCGGAACTTCAGACGCACGGTGAAGTCGCCGTATGTCTTGTCGCTTGCCAGCAGTCCGTGACGGCGTTCACTCTTCGGGCTGGTGCCGACCAACTCGCCATCCTTGACTTCCCATGTGCCGCCGGGCAGCGCGTGCCAGCCCTCGAGCGTCTTGCCGTCAAACAGCGGCACATATTCCTTCTCACCGGCCAAGGCCAACGCGGGCGACAACAACAGAATGGCAGACAGCTTGCAGAAAACAACTCGTGTCATGGTTTGCTCCTCTTTGCTGCTCAACACAATAGGGTCCATCAACGGAAACCGACGAAGTTTAACCCCGATTGTAAACACACGACCGCGAACAAGCCACCTTCGGCCGTCCGACAACCGCGGCGCAATGCTCACAACAGCGACGTCGGAGTCAACGTGCGCTAGGATGTGCCTGCGTCGCATCTGCCGATGTGGCGTGATAGAATCGCTTCTCTCTGTTGGCACCAATCCGTTTGAAGACGCGATTTTGGGAGGGCGAAGCTCCTGCTGAGCCGCTGCTTGTCGACGTTTCAGCTCGGCGGGAGCCTCGCCTTCCCAGTGATAAAACTGGCGCTATTCTGGGGGTGAACGATGTACTCGAGAAGTCTGGGAATTGTTGCCGCTCTGCTGGGTGGTTTCTTGCCTTTCGCAACGGCCGGCGCCGCGGAAGCCGTCGCGGAGTCGGCTCGCGAGATTCCCGTGGCCTACGACGTGGACGTGGTCGTAGTCGGCGGAACGACCGGCGCGGTCTCGGCCGCCGTCGAGGCGGCCCGGCAGGGTGCCAAGGTCTTTCTCGCCGCACCCCGGCCCTATCTGGGCGAGGACGTGTGCGGCACACTGCGGCTGTGGCTGGAACCGGACGAAAAGCCCACATCCGACTTCGAGAAATCGCTGTTCGTTATGCCTCGGGTCCAGCGGTCGATCGACGGCAGTTTGAAGTACAGTTACAAGGCCGACAAGCCGTCCAATCGCATCCACGCGGACACCAAGCCGCCGTCGCGACTGAACGACGGCAAGTGGAGCACCGCCGTCCGTGATTCGGTGCAGTACGATGAAAATGTGACCCTCGTCGCCGATTTGGGCCGCAGCCGGCGTGTCAAAAGCGTTCATTTGCTGGTGTATCAGCGAAACGGGGACTTCGAGGTCGCCGACGCCCACGTCTGGACCTCGCCCAACGGCACCCTGTGGCGGGACCTCGGAACGATCAAGAACTCGAAGCTGACCGCCGGCGACTACGAAGACAGCGCCATCTGGATGTCGCTGGACACCAAGCAGAACACCCGCCATGTGAAGCTCGAAGTTCGCAAGACCGAGCAGGCCAAGCGGATGCTGCTGGCCGAACTGGCAATTGTCGAAGATCGTCCGGTGCCGGTTCCGGAGGACGTCGCCACGCAACCGCCCACGCCCATGCACGTCAAGGTGGGCTTGGACAAGGCCCTGTTGGAGGCGGGGGTCCAGTTTCTTTACGGCTGTGCTGTCAGCGACGTTCTGCGCGACAGCCAGGGGAACGCCGCGGGCATCGTGATGGTCAACCGTGCCGGGCGGCAGGCGGTCGAAGGCAAGGTCGTCATCGACGCCACCGGCCGGGCTACGGCCGCGCGACTGGCCGGTGCTCCGTTCAAGCCCTTTCCGGCCGGCCCGCACACGTTTGAGCGCATCATCGTCGGTGGGCAGCCCCACAAAGGGCCGGGAACAGCCGTCCGCAAAAGCGACGTGAAGTTCTTCTCCAGATCGGGCGAGCAGGACGTGTTCGTCTACACGCTGACGATCCCGATGAAAGACGCCAGCTTTGCCTCGTTCGCCGAAGCCGAGCAAATCGCCCGCGACCGAACGTTCGACCCGGCGCTCGTGGACGAATCGGATGTGCTGTACCACGTGCCGGCCGATCCGATTGTGTCCCGCGGTCCGGCAAAGGGCGACGATGTCGATCCCGCCACACTGGACCTCGCGGCGACACAACCGAAGGGCCTCGGACGCTTGTACGTGCTGGGCGGGTGCATCGACGTGAGCCGCGACGCCGCCGCAAAGCTGATGCGGCCCCTGGCCCAAATCCGCCTCGGCCAGCGCGTGGGCGCCGCTGCGGCCAAGAAAGCGAAGACCGTGGCTCCGCTCACGCCCGTGGAATTGGCCGGCAACGCCGGCCGGGCCAGCCATGACGGGGACGTTTTGGAGTCTCTGGGCGGCGTGCGGCCGACGCACACCGGCCGGCCCAACATGGCCTCACCCGAGCGCACGCTGCCGATCTTCGGCAGCTACGACGTGGTCGTAGTCGGCGGCGGCACCGGCGGCGCGCCGGCCGGCATCGGCGCGGCCCGTCACGGCGCAAAGACGCTGGTCATTGAATACCAGGACGGACTGGGCGGAGTCGGCACACTGGGCATGATCTCGCTGTACTATCACGGCTATCGACACGGTTTCACGACCGAGGTGGATCAAGGCGTCGAGGCAATGAACGGGCCGGCGCGCGGCAAAGGCTGGAACATCGCCTGCAAGAAGGAATGGTGGCGGCGCGAGATCCGAAAAGCGGGCGGCGAGATCTGGTTCTCGACACTCGGCTGCGGCGCGCTGGTCGAAGACGGACGCGTCTCGGGAGTGATCGTGACCACTCCGCTGGGGCGTGGCGTCGTGTTGGCCAAGACAGTCGTCGATGCCACCGGCAACGCCGACATCGCCGCCGCTGCGGGCGCTCGCTGCATCACCACTTCGGCCGAGCACATCGCCATGCAGGGTACCGGATTGCCGCCCAGGGAGCTCGGCGCCGGGTACACCAACACCGATTACTCCTTTGTGGACGAGTCCGACCCCGTCGACCAGTGGCGCATGCTTGTCACCGCACGGCGGAAATACCACGACAGCTACGATCTCTCACCGTTCATCGACACCCGCGAACGTCGCCGGATCGTCGGCGAGTTCTTCATCACGCCTCTCGATTTGATCACCGGGCGCACGTATCCCGACTCGATCGCCATCCACCAGAGCAATTTCGACACGCACGGCTACACCGTCCATCCGGTGTTCATGATTGACTTCCCCAACAAGAAAGTGATGCAGGTCTTTCTGCCGTACCGCTGCTTGCTGCCCAAAGGTCTTGACGGAATTCTGGTGACCGGTCTGGGAATCAGCGCCCACCGCGACGCGATGCCCATCCTGCGCATGCAGGCGTGCATCCAGAACCAGGGCTATGCCGCGGGCGTCGCCGCCGCCATGTCTGCGCGGGAAGGCAAACCGACCCGCGAGATCGACATCCGAAAGCTACAGAAACATCTGGTCGAGATCGGATGCTTGACCCCGGACGTCCTGGACGCGAAGGACTCTTATCCCCTCCCGGCTGCCCGCATTGCCGAGGCGGTCAGCTCCGTGGTCGACGAGTACCAGGGACTGGCCGTCATCCTGGCCAATCCGAATGCCACCCTGCCGCTGCTTCGCCAGGCTTGGCAGTCCGCCTCGTCGGAGGAGCACCGGCTCATCTACGCAAACATTTTGGGGATGATGGGCGATCCCACCGGTGCCGAGACTCTAATCAAAACCATCGACGGCCAGTCCTGGGATGAGGGCTGGAACTTCAAGGCGATGGGTCAGTTTGGCGGGAGCATTTCGCGGCTCGACTCGTTGATCATCGCCTTGGGCCGCTCCGGTGACAAACGGGCCTTGGCGACGATCCTGCGCAAGGTGGCCCAGCTCGACGCATCCAACCACTTCTCGCATCATCGGGCCGTGGCGCTGGCGCTGGAGGTCCTGCACGACCGGGCCGCCTGCGAACCGCTGGCCCGTCTGCTGGCGAAACCCGATATGACCGGCTATGCCGTCACCGAGGTCACCGCCGAGCCGAAACCGGCCGCCAAAGAGCACCGTGCCCTGCCGCTGCGCGAAGTCATTCTCGCCCGCGCACTGTTCCGCTGCGGCGATCACAACGGCATCGGACGAAACATCCTCGAAACATACGAAAAAGACCTCCGCGGCCTCTTCGCCCGCCACGCCCAGGCCGTGCTCAACGAGAAGAAGTGACGAGTTGAGAGTTGAGAGAACCGACAACAGGACAGGCGAGCGAGGGGCGTCAGCCCCCTGCTGGCCGAACCAGCCGGCTCACGCCGGCCGCTCGCCATGCCTTTTGTTGGACGCTCAAGATCCTCTTCTCCGCGTTCTCGGCGTCTCTGCGGTGAGATTCTCTTCGGAGAATTGGGGCGGCCGCGCCCATCGCCGCTTCCACAAAGGGCCGCGACAATGAGCAATGATTCACCGCGTCGATCCACGATTCCACATCCCGGCTGGCTGCTGCTGGCCGGATTCGTGCTGGCGGTGATGGCTGTGGGTCTGATCGCCTGGAGCCGGTCAACGCTACGGGTAGTTCTAAAGGTCGAACAACTGGGTGGCTCGGTTCAGATGGAACCTGTTGGCCTACCATGGCTGCGTGATCTCGTGGGCGAAAAGAACATGCGAGTGTTTGAGGGCCTGGTGGCGGTCGATCTCAGAAACACCGCCATCACCGACGTGGGATTGACACATCTGAGTGGCTTGCCGGATCTTAGTCGCTTGTGCCTCAACGACACCCAAATCGGCGATGCCGGACTGAAGCATCTCAGTGGCTTGACCAATCTCGACGTTTTGGAGCTCAACAACACGCAAGTCACCGATGCGGGACTGACGCATCTCAGTGGCTTGACCAATCTCATGTATTTGTACTTCAGCGGCACCCAAATCGGCGATGCCGGACTGAAGCATCTCAGTGGCTTGACCAATCTCAGCGTTTTGGACCTCATTGACACCAAAGTCACCGACGCGGGATTAAAGCACCTCAGTAGTTTGACCAATCTCAGGGATTTGTCCCTCATCGACACCCACGTCAGCGACGCCGGACTGACGCATCTCAGTGGCTTGACCAATCTCAGGCTTTTGAACCTCGACGACACCCAAATCAGCGATGCGGGGCTGAAACATCTCAGCGGCTTGATCAATCTGAGCTATCTAAGTCTCAACGGCACCCAAATCAGCAGTGTGGGGCTCAAGCATCTCAGCGGCTTGACTAATCTCAAGGATTTGCACCTCGACGGCACCCAAGTCAGTGATGCCGGGCTGAACCATCTCAGCGGCTTGATCAAACTCGAGTATTTGTCCCTCAACGACACCCAAGTCACCGATGCGGGAATGATGCATCTCAGTAGCTTGACCGATCTCTGGCGTTTGGAGCTCAACGACACGCGAGTCAGTGCTGCAAGGCTGAAGAAGCTGAGGCAAGCGCTCCCCGATGTGCAGTTGCTAGCTGGGAAAACCGCTGTCAAGCCGTAAACGGAAGATCGTAACCGACCAACAAAAGAAGTATCATTGGGCACTACAGCCGCAGACAAGCGGACATGATCGACGTGTCAATCCACTCTGTTGTCGCCGCGGAAATCCAACTATGACCCCCAGAGAACGTGTTCTGGCCGCGCTATCGCATCAGCAGCCCGACCGGGTGCCGATCGATTTTGGTTCTCATCGTTCCTCAGGGATCGCCGCCCTGGCGTATCCCAAGCTCCGCGAAGCGCTCTCGCTGCCGCCGAAGCCGATCCGCGTTTACGATCCGGTGCAGCAATTGGCAATCATCGACGAGGACGTGCTCGACCGATTCGGCGTCGACACGATCGAGCTGGGCCGGGGTTTCGCCCTGGAAGACGCGCATTGGTCCGACTGGACGCTGCCGGACGGAACGCCCTGCCAGATGCCCGTCTGGGCGACGCCGGAACGGCAGGAAGGCCAATGGGTGTTGCGGTGCGAAAGCGGCCGGATCGTGGGGAGAATGCCCGACGGAGTCCTCTACTTCGAGCAATGCTATTGGCCCTTCCTGGAAGAGGACGATCTGGATCGGCTGCCCGAGGCGCTCGGCGAGAACATGTGGTGCGCGGTGCAGTCTCCGCCAGGCCCGTTGGTCGCGGGCGAAGACGGACAAACGCGATTGGCCGAGGGCGCCCGCAAACTGCGCGAGCGGACCGATCGGGCCGTCATCGGACTGTTCGGCGGCAACCTGCTGGAGACGGGACAGTTCCTGTACCGCATCGACAATTTCCTGATGCTGTTGGCCGGCAATCCGAGGCGGGCGCATGAGTTCCTCGATCGGCTCACCGAAATCCATCTGGCCAACCTGGAGACGTATCTGGCTGCCGTGGGAGAGTCCATCGACGTCATCCTCTTCGGCGACGACCTGGGCTCGCAAAACGGGCCGCAATTGTCGCCGGCCATGTACCGGGAGTTCTTCAAACCGCGACACGCCAAAATGTGGAGGCGGGCCAAGGAGTTGGCCGACGTGAAAGTGATGCTGCATTGCTGCGGCGGCATTCGGCCCTTGATCCCCGATCTGATCGAAGCCGGCCTCGATACGACCAACCCCGTACAGATCTCGTGCGCCGGCATGGACGCCCGCGGACTCAAAGAGGACTTCGGTGACCGGCTCGCCTTTTGGGGCGGCGGTTGCGATACGGGCCACATCTTACCGCACGGCACACCGCAGGAAATCCGCCGGCACGTGCGGGAGCAGGTCGACATCTTCAGTCCCGGCGGCGGTTTTGTGTTCCAGCAGGTCCACAACATTCTGGCCGACGCGCCGCCGGAGAACATTATCGCCGTGTTCGACGCAGTCCGCGAAACCGCCCAGTGAATCGGCCTCCTACCGAATGACCATCGCACCAGATTATTGACGTTTCGTCTACTTGTGTCATCGTCGGCCGTTAGCCGCGGATGAATATCCACGGGTCTTCACCCGCGGTTGGAGTCTTGCCATGCGACATCTCTTCTTGTAACGACCAAGAACTCAATCCGTCATCGGTTGCCTATGCACACGATCGACTACGCCATTATCGTCCTCTACTTTCTGCTGGTCATCGGCGTCGGGTTCTGGTACCAGCGGCGGGCGTCGCAGAGCTTGGAAAGCTATTTCCTCGCGGGAAAGAGCATGCACTGGCTGGCACTGGCGATGTCGGGCTCGGTGGCCACTTTCGACATCACCGGCACCATGTGGATCGTGACGCTGATCGTCCTGTTCGGCATGAAGTCCATGTGGAACCACTGGATGTGGGGCTTTCTGATGGCGGCCTTCTTCATGTCGTACATGGGCAAGTGGGTGCGCCGCTCGAATGTGATGACCGGCGCCGAATGGATGGTCACCCGCTTCGGAGACCGGCGCGACGGCTTCACGGCCCGGGCCGCCTACACGCTGATGGCCGTCGTGATGCTGACCGGGTTCATCGGCTACGCCTTCCAGGGGATCGGCAAGTTCGCCTCGGTTTACGTCGACCTCGGACTCGACACGGAAACGACGGCTACGGTGTGTGCTGTGACGATCTTCGCAATCACCACACTCTACGTGCTCTTGGGCGGCCTGTACGGCGTGGTGATCACCAACGTGATTCAAACAGTCATCCTCACGGTGGCCAGTATCGTGATTGCAGGCGTGGCCTATGCCACGTTGACGCCGGAGTTGCTCGCTGAGAAGTTGCCGGCCGGTTGGACGTCGCTCGCACCCCAGTGGCGACTGGAAAACGCCTCGGAGCTGCCCCCGGCCTACGCCGGTTACGAGCTGTTCGGCGCATTGGCGATCGTGTGGGTGCTCAAGGGGCTGCTGTTGAACCTCGGCGGGCCGGGCCAGATGACCGACTTCCAGCTCTTTCTTTCCACGCGGCACCCGCGCGATGCCGCCAAAGTGGGGGCCGCCTGGAGCGGATTCCTGATCGTCCGCTGGGCCATGTGCATGGGGATCGCGCTGCTGGCCGTCACCGGCATCGCCCAGACGGACGATCCGGAAAAGGTGATGCCGCTGGTCCTGCAACGCTACCTGCCGATTGGGGTCCGCGGCCTGGTGATCGCCGGGCTGTTGGCCGCCTTCATGTCGACCTTTGGTGCGACCGTCAACGCCGCCGCGTCCTACATCGTCCGCGACCTGTGGCAATCGTTGGTCCGCCCCGACGCCGACGAGAAACATCTCGTCCGGGCCAGCTATCTGGCCACGCTGGCTGTCGTCGTGACCGGGACCGCCGTCGGCTTCCACGCCGATTCGATTCGCCAGATCTGGGACTGGCTGATGATGGCCTTGGGGGCGGCCTTCGTCATTCCCAACGTGCTGCGGTGGTACTGGTGGCGGCTGAACGGCTGGGGCTACGCGGCCGGCACGCTGGCGGGCTTGGCCGGAGCCTTGCCGCTGCTGCTATTGACGCTGTTTGCAGACGTTGAGCTGCCCCTGTACGTCACCTTTCCGGTGCTCTGCATCATCTCGCTGATCGCCTCGCTGGCCGGAACGCTGCTCACCCGCCCCACGGACGAATCCATTTTGGTGTCATTCTACCAGCAGGTCCGGCCGTTCGGCGTTTGGGGCCCGATCCGCGCTCAGGCCGACCTTTCACCCGAAGAGCTGGCCGCCCCCGCAGAAAGCGCGACTCTGGCCGCGGCGAACCTTGTTCTCAGCAGCGCGGTCATCCTGGGCGTCTACCTGGCGCCGATGTACCTGGTGGGACACTGGTTCAAGCAGGCAACAATCTGCCTCGCCGTGGCCGCCGCTGCGGCGATCGCCCTCTACTTCACCTGGTACCTCCATCTCCCGCCGGCGACCGACCAACGGGAAACATGACAGTCAGCAGGCAGGAGCCGGACGCCGCGTTGCCCGCCCCACCCGTCGCGTCAACGTGTCGTCAAGATGTTGGGCGTAGCCGACAAGTAGGAAAACGGCCGGTCCGTGGTAAACATGCCGGCGGGGTGACGGGCGTTTTGGGGATCGTCGAAAATGGCCACGGTCACCGGCTTGCCGCCGGCCGACGCGGTGTAAGCGCACCACTTGGCGGGCGTCACACGATTCGTGCCGCGGACGATCGGCCCCGGTTCGGCCGCCGCGTACAGGAAGCGTCCCACCTGATCCATCGATTGTACGAATCGAATGCCCAGTGCAATCGAGGCGTGGATTGGCAGCGAGC
>CAZGYE010000236.1:0-9420 GCA_964530165.1 uncultured Planctomycetaceae bacterium | reverse complement strand
GTCTTGAAGTCAATGCCCTTGAAAACCAACGAGCTTTCATAGAAGGGCAGGCTCCTGCCTGCCGTCCCCTTTTCTTACGTTGGATCAATCTATGATGCGGCAGGCGGGAGACTACCCTACCTCACTCGGCGATTCGGATGGGAGCGTGACGCCCGTAATACGACGCAACACATCCCCGGATTGCAAGCGCTCTGGTCGAAAATTCTCTAAAAAAAGACCGTCGCACAACAAACCTCGATCAATCTGCACCGCTTCGCGGGGATCACCAATTCCGCACCTCACACAAACCATCACCTCCAACAACGTTGCGAACAACGCAACCGCCTCCCACTGAGCACACCAATGATGTTTTTTTCGTGTTTCTTGATAAGCTCGTTCCTGGCGTCGTTTCTCCGAGAGGAACGTGGAGAAAAGAGCTTTCGAACTCGGTCGACGGTTGAGAGTTGAGCGTCGGCCGTTTTCGTCTCTCAACTCTCAAGCTTCTACTCTCAACCCTGTGTAGGATTCCAATCATGCAGTCGAGCCAACCGTGGGATGAGTTTCGCCGGCAGATGCCCGTCGTGGAAAAGTGGGCGTATTTCGACCATGCGGCAGTGGCGCCGCTGTCGGGGCCGGCCAAAGCCGCGCTGGATGAATGGGCGGCCGATGCGGCCGTCAATGGGGCCGTGAACTGGAAGGCGTGGCGGGAGCGGGTTGAGGAAGTCCGCCGGCTCGGTGGGGCGCTGGTCGGCGCAGATCAAGACGAGATCGCCGTCATCCGAAACACGACCGAAGGCGTCAATCTGGTCGCCGAGGGTTTTCCTTGGAAGGCGGGCGACAATGTCGTCACACTGACGAGCGAGTTTCCGACCAATCGCTTCGGGTGGCTGCATTTGGCGGAGCGGGGCGTGGAAGCTCGGCTGGTGCCGACCGAAAACGAGCGTGTCGACCTGGACCGAATCGCCGAGACATGTGACAGCCGAACGCGAATCGTCGCCGTCAGTTGGGTCGGCTACCAAACCGGTTGGCGGAACGACGTCGACGCACTGGTGGACGTCGCCCATCAACAGGGAGCTCTCTTGTTTCTGGACGCCATTCAGGCGCTGGGTGTCTTCCCGCTGGACGTCACGAAAACGGCGGTCGATTTTCTGGCGGCAGACGGTCATAAGTGGTTGCTCGGTCCCGAGGGGGCCGGGCTGTTTTTCACGCGGCGGGAGCATCTCACTCTGCTGCGACCGATGGGCATCGGCTGGAACAGCGCGCAAAATGCCGGCGACTTCTCCGAGCAGTCCCTCACGTTGAAACAGACCGCCGGGCGGTACGAAGGGGGTTCGTACAATTTGGCCGGCATCACAGCGTTGGGAGCGAGTTTGCGTCTGTTGTCAGATTATGGCGCCAGAGCACTTTCCGAACGGCTGTTGTCTGTCACGGACTTGCTCTGCGAGCGGCTGAATGACTGTGGGGCACAGATCGTCAACTGTCGCGACAGGCTTCACCGTTCCGGAATCGTGGCCTTCACGCTGCCGGGCGAGAATCCGCAACGGGTGAGACAGCGCTGTCTGGAACAGGGCGTGATCGTCAATTGCCGCGCCGGCCGGCTGCGGATCAGCCCACACGTTTACACCAACGAAGACGACATCGACCGGTTGATCGCTGCGCTGAGCGGCCTTCGTGGAGGAACACAACCCACCCCGAGGCACTTGTGAAGGCGAACGTCTCCGCGGACTGAAGGGAAGCTCGCACATCCCGGACGTTTATGGAATGAGCCGCGCGCTTGTGCCAAATTCGCGGCTCTTGGCGGTTGGACGCAGCACGCATACATTACGGCTTCTCCGCATTCCAATTCCTGGACGCATCGTTTCGGGAAAATGACGTGCGTGAGACGAAGCTTCATTTCTGAAAACCTGACAGGCAGTTGACTTTCAGTCCACAGGGCGAAATCTCCGAAATAAGAAAAATACTCAGATTTCACCGTCTGGAGAATGTACAAAGGATTTGGCGAAGGGTAGTCTATAGGGGTTGGTACGAAGAGGCCGAGGGTACCGATTGCCGCGACAACCGCCATGTTGTCCGCTCCTTTTCGCAGAATCCGCCACCGTTGACTTTCACCAACCAGGAGTTTGACGACACATGAAGTTCCTCTTTCGCTTTTGGGTTTGCGCCGTCGCTGTCGGGGTTTGGAGTCTGGTTTGCGCGAGTGACATTCGCGCGCAGCAGTTGTCTCCGGCAACGGAAAAGAAGTCGACCGAATCGGCTGCGGACGAGAACGTGGATCCGTTGGTCAAACAGGTCGAGCAGGCGATTGACATTTCACGTCGCCGGTATCTGCAAGCAGACGTGCACACCCCGTGGCAGATCATGCATGGTTTGCTGGCGCTCCGCCAGGAATACAGGATTAAGCAGAACGGGAAGAAGGTCCGTGTAATCGATTGGATGGCTAAAGGGGCCACATACGGCGGCGAGCCCTGGTTTGAAGTCACGCAGTACGGCGGACGGGCGCACCCTTACAGCCAGGATTATTTGTTCGAAGGGCATCCCAACCAGTTCTTGGCGATTATTTCTCAGGCGAATCTGCCAATGGATTTCAAGATAAAGGCCGGTAACCGAACGATCACCGTCGCCGATCTGGTCAAGCACACCCAGATGGAAGTCAACAATCAGGAGGAAATCACCTGGACGCTCTGGGCGCTGAGCCATTACCTTGGTCACGATGCCCACTGGACAAACAAGTGGGGCGAGTCGTGGAGCATCGAACGGCTGGTCCGGATTCAAACCGGCGAATCGGTCTACGACGCAGCCTGCGGCGGGACACACGCCCTGTTCGCACTCACTTGTGCCAGAAACGTCTACCAGAAAACGGGCCAGCCGCTACGGGGCGTCTGGCTCGAAGCCGATCAAAAGATCCAGCGATACCTCAATGCGGCCCGATCGCTGCAGAACAGTGACGGCACGTTTTCCAGCTCCTATTTTCAGAGCAGCGGGTACGGTTATGACTTCGACACGCGATGTTCCACGTCCGGCCATACGCTTGAATTCGTGACGATGGCTTTGCCGCAGCAGCGTCTCAAGGAACAGTGGGTCCGCAATGCGGTGTCCGCGGTGGCCAAGGGACTCATCGATCACAGCAGCAAGCCGATTGAATGTGGTGCGTTGTACCATGCGTTGAGCGGCTTGGTCATCTACCGCGATCGCACACAGCCGGAGACGGATACCGCCGTCGACACCCCAATCACCACAACCGACCAGAGCAATCGACAAACCGATGCACAACCACCGGCCGAAACGAATAAGGCCCAGGCTGAACTCGATAAAAAGCGCGCCGACGCCAAGACGAAGCGGGCTGTCGCCGAAGCCAAACTTGCCACCGCGAAGGTCAAACGGGCCGAGGCGGAGGCCAAACGGGCCGAAATGGAACGAGCCGAAGCCGAGGCCAAACTGGCCGAAGCCGAAGCGGCGCAGGCCGAAGACGAAGCAAAGCGGGCCGAAGACGAGGCGCACAGCGCCGAGGTGAAAGCCAAAACGGCCACGGCCGCCTCGGAAGAAAAAACAGTCAACAACTAGCGCGCCTCTTCATGCCGGCAGATCACTTCAGAAAGACTTGCTTCGGTGCCAACGTTCCGTCTTGCTGGCAGTAGCGCGCCAAACACGCCAATTGCCCCTCCGATGTCATGACGGCTACAGTCGCCCCGTCTTCGTGCGGCTCTGGACTGCGCAGAGGACGGCCGTGGCGAATCTCTGCCAGTTGTTCCGGAGTCCCGGTGTACCGGGGCAAATGTTCGACGGCGGTCGCCAGAGGAAGCAAACATTTCGAGAGTGATTCTGCGTCCAACCGCGCCAGTTCCGTCGCCGCGGGAAGTCGATAAGGACCGACAACGGTTCGTTCGAGCTGGCTCATCACGGCGCCACACAAGAGCAGCTTTCCCAAATCGCGGCCGATTGCGCGAACGTAGGTGCCCGAGCCGCATTCGATTTCAAGATCCAGCTCCGGATGCGCGAACCGAACGAGTTTCACGTGATACACGTCGACGGTTTTCGGCGCGATCTCGACCGGCTTGCCCTGCCGAGCTAATTGGTATGCCCGCCGGCCCTTCACGTGCACGGCCGAGAACTTTGGGGGCACCTGCTCGATGCGGCCGACGAACCGCGGCAACAGCGCCTCGATCTGTTCACGAGTCACGGCGGCGGAAAAAGGGACTTCGACAAGCCGGCCGGTTACGTCGTCGGTGTCGCTCGTCGAGCCGAGCAGAAACTTTGCCCGGTACTGCTTGGGCTGCTGCTGAATCTGCGGGATCAGTCGGGTGGCCGATCCCACGCAGACCACCAAGACGCCGGTGGCCAGCGGATCGAGCGTTCCGGCGTGCCCTGCTTTGGCCGGCCGAACCAGCGGGACGACCCGATCGACCACGTCGCGCGACGTGATGCCGGCCGGTTTGTTGATGTTCAGCACACCGAAGGGTTGCCGCAGAGTCATCGATGCATCCGCCGAGATTGTTCGACCCCCCAGCGCGTGGCTGGGGCAGAGTCTTCGATGCCCCAGGAAGTAGGTCACCGTAAGCTCTGGGGCTTCGCGGACTCAGCCCCAACCACACCCCGTAATCGGCCCCGTGGCCTCCCGCGCACCGCTCAAACGGAGGCCTGCATCCGTTCGCAGTGCCGCTGCAGCGCCGCTTTGATGAAACCGCGGAACAGCGGATGTGCGGCGGCCGGCTTCGACTTGAACTCCGGATGAAACTGCACCGCAACAAACCACGGGTGATCGGGAATCTCAACCACTTCGACCAGCTTGCCGTCGGGACTGGCGCCACTGGCCACCATGCCGGCCTCGGTGAACGAACGGCTGTACTCCGGATTGAACTCGTAACGGTGCCGATGACGCTCAGAGATCTCGATCGTTCCGTAACTGCAGGCTGCTCGCGAATTCTCGTCTAACACGCACGGCTGCGCACCAAGACGCATCGTGCCGCCTTTGTCAGTGACCGTCTTCTGCTCTTCGAGGATGCAAATTACCGGATGTGCGGTGTCGGCAGCGAACTCGGTACTGTTGGCGTCCGGCCAATCGAGCACGTTCCGGGCAAACTCGATCACCGCGCACTGCATGCCCAAACAAATGCCCAAATATGGTATCTCGCATTCCCGGGCAAATTGAACGGCTTGAATCTTTCCTTCGCTCCCGCGCATGCCAAATCCGCCGGGGACCAGCACACCATCGACGCCACTCAACAGAATCTCAGGGCCCTGCTCTTCCAGGTCCTCGGCTTCAATGCGTTTGACCAGTATGCGTGTGGCATGCGCGAAGCCGGCGTGATCCAGCGCTTCATAAATCGATTTGTACGCATCACGGTGCTCGATGTATTTTCCGACGACCGCAATCGTGACCTCGTGCTCCGGATTGCGAATTTTCCGCATCAGTTCCCGCCAGTCCTCCATCTCCAGCGGGCCGGCCTGTAGACCGAGTTTTTCAACGATCAGCTCATCCAGGCCGTTTTCGACCAGACCGTAAGGCACCTCGTAGATCGAGAATTCCTTGTCGATCTCTTCGATGACAGCCTGCTTCTCGACGTTACAGAACAGCGCGATTTTCTCGATCTGATCGCGTCCCAGCTCGCGTTCGGTGCGGACGATCAGAATGTCGGGCTGAATGCCGATTTGTCGCAGTTGCCCCACACTGTGCTGGGTCGGTTTCGTCTTGGCTTCACGGGCCGCTTTCAAATACGGCACCAGAGTGAGATGGACGAACAAGCAGTTTTCCTTGCCGATGTCGAGCGGAATTTGTCGAATCGCCTCCAGGAATGGCAACCCCTCGATGTCGCCGACCGTCCCGCCCAGTTCCGTAATCACCACGTCGACTCCGGGTCTGGCAAGGTTGCGGACGGCCGCCTTGATCTCGTCGGTCACGTGCGGAACCACCTGCACCGTGCGGCCCAAATACTCGCCGTGCCGCTCCTTCTCAATCACGCTGAGGTAGATCCGGCCGGTGGTGTAGTTTGATTCCCGCGACAGTGGGCTGTTGGTGAACCGTTCGTAATGGCCGAGATCCAGATCGGTCTCGGAACCGTCGTCCAGCACGTAAACCTCGCCGTGCTGAAAGGGGCTCATCGTGCCGGGATCGACGTTGATGTACGGATCGAGCTTCTGCATCCGCACCCGCAGGCCGCGACGTTCCAACAGCATACCGATCGACGCCGACGTGAGACCCTTGCCCAACGAACTCACGACGCCGCCAGTCACAAAAATGTATTTCGTCATATCTACAAGGAGAAGGAGAAAGTAAAAAGGCAAAAGGAAAAAGGAAAAAGTGATACTCTCCGACCTCGCTGCTCTTCACTTTTTCCTTTTTACTTTTTCCTTGAAGCGATCATAATCGCTTCGCGTGTCGATGCCAACCGAGCGGTGCTCGATCACGGCCACTTGAATCGCAAATCCCGCTTCCAGGGCGCGCAACTGCTCCAGCTTCTCTAGCCGCTCCAGCCGTGAGGGAGGCAGCGCGGTCAGCTTGAGCAGATCGTCCCGCCGGTACACGTAGACTCCCAAATGCAGCAGCCATGGCGAATCGGCCGCGAGCAACTCATCCGGACTCACATCGCGGCAATGGGGAATCGTGGCCCGGCTGAAATAGAGCGCCCGTCCGTCGGCTGCACAGACCACCTTTGTGCACGAAGAATCGTCCAGCTCGGCCCGGTTGGTGATCGGCGTTGCCAATGTCGCCATCTCGGCCGACGGGTGATCGGCCAGCATGCCCACCAGCCGGTCGATGTGGGCCGGGTCGATCTCCGGCTCGTCCCCCTGAATGTTGACGACGAGATCAGTGTCGGGACAACAGCGGCGAACGACTTCGGCGATGCGATCGGTGCCGCTCGCGTGCTCGCCGGTCACTTCACACCGCCCGCCGAAACCGCGCACCACCTCGGCAATCTCCGCACTGTCGGTCGCGACGATCACCTCGCTCAAGCACTCCGCCCGGCTGGCGGCCTCCCACGTGTACTGGATCAGCGGTTTCCCGGTCTCAGCCAGCAGCAACTTCCGCGGCAAACGCGACGACTGCAACCGGGCGGGAATCATGCCGATCGCTTGCATGGAAAACCTCCTTGTCCTTCGACGTCGGAAAGAAGCATCCGTGAACACGCCGTCCATGGGCCCGACAACTGATTTTCTAGCACAACTTCAGTGATCTGTCAAAAACGAGCAAGCTGTGCTGCGACGTGTGGCTGGGGCTGAGTCCGCGAAGCCCCAGGTCTTATGGTGATCCACTCCCTGGGGCATCGAAGACTCTATCCTAGAAGCCACCCGCCGATTTTCTCATCCAGACAATAGGCTCATCCGGCACGGCTGCAAGTAAGAGCGCGTGTTTGTAGCATCCTGAAGAGAGTTCGCTACACTTGTTGCATCCACCGGGACCAGAGCCGACTCGCCGCGAATTGGGATGCAGAGGTACTGCGCTGATGGGCGAAGTCTTTACCCCCCTCGATCTCGTTATTTTCTTTGCTGCGCTCGTCGGCGTGATGGCCGTCGGGCTGATTGCCGGCCGCAAGGAGGAGACGTCGGAAGATTATTTTCTCGCGGGTCGGAAGATCCCGTGGTGGGGAGTGGCCGGGTCGATTTTCGGCAGCAACGTCAGCGCCAATCACATGGTCGGCATGATGGGCATCGGCTTCAGCATCGGGTTTGCCCAGAGCCATTTCGAGCTGGGCGCGATCTTCGGACTGATGATGCTCTGCTACGGGTTTCTGCCGGTCTACCGCAAGTTGAACGTCTACACGCTTTCGGAGTACCTCGGCCGGCGGTACGACGAACGGAGTCGGCTGGCGTATGCGATCATCATGATCGTCATCATGGCAATCGTGCAGATGGTCCCGGCCCTTTACATCGGTTCGCGGTCGATCTGCGTGCTGATGGGCGGCGATGCAATGGAGACGGAGACTGTCCTCAAGACGCAAACCGAACCGAGTCTTGACGCCCAGAGCGACGCAACGGGAGCCGCCAGCCAGAAACGCATCGTGAACCAGGCGTATTACAACGCGTTCGTGATTGCGTTGGCGGTGGTTGCGGCCGGCTACACGGTGTTCGGCGGCCTGAAAGCCGTGATTTGGACCGACGTGATGCAATCGGTGCTGTTGCTCGCCGCCGGCGTCGGAGTCGCCCTGCTGACGTTTCACAAGATCGGCGGTTGGGGGGCGATGATGGCCCTGGACCAGGCCGGTGCGCACAAAATGAGGCTGTACCGGCCGATGAACGATCCCGATTTGCCGTGGACCGGCGTGCTGACCGGGCTGATGGCCCTGCACTGCTTCTACTGGGGCACGAACCAGTTCATTGTGCAGCGGGCCTTGGGCGCCCGCAGCGATTCCCAAGCACGGCTGGGCATCGTGGCGGCCGGGTTCCTGAAACTGACGATTCCCTTCTTTGCCATCGGAACGGGAGTGGCGGCGTTTTATCTGTTCGAAGCCGAGAACCTCCCGGTCGACCCCGATGCCGCATTCCCCGAATTGGTCAAGCTGGTGGTTCCCATCGGCACGGGAATCGTCGGGCTGATCTCGGCCGGACTGATCGGCGCGATTCTCTCGTCGATCGATTCCATGATGAACTCGGCGGCCACGATTGTCACCATCGACGTCTACAAGCGGTACGTCAATCCAAACGCCACGGACCGCCAGATGATTCGGGTGGCGCGGGTTTCGATTGTCGTGTTCGTCACGCTGGCGGCTGTGATGGCGATTCTCATGCTGAATCCGAACTCGAAGGAGAACTTTTTCCTGCAGATCGTCGACTACCAGGGCTACCTGACCCCCGGTCTGCTCGTCGCGTTTCTGATGGGGATGTTCTGGCGGCGAGGCACAGGCACCGGAGCGTTTGTCACCATGCTGGCCGCCGTCGTCTTTTCCTGGATGGTTGAGTACGGCTACAACCATTTCCTGGGCCCGCATCCGGTCATCCGGGAGTTGCTGGGCACCGAGCTCAACTTCTTCCACCGCGTCGTGGTCGTCATCGGACTCTGTGTGCTGGTGCACGTGGTGGTCAGCCTGCGGGAACGACCCGATGCGGAAAAGAGCCGGCTGGTCTGGACCGACCTCGGCGGTCATGCACCGGACGCTTTGAAGAACCTGCGGACCGCCTTTCTGATATCGCTGGCCGTCTTCGCCCTGCTCGGCTGGCTGATGACTGGCGGGCGTCTGGGACCGCATCTCTGTGCGGCGCTGGCTGCGGTCTGGACCTTGCTGATGTTTTCCGGCGCAACGGTGCGGTCGCTGGCAACAAGGCGGGCCGGCGAGAACGGTGCTCCCAGGTCCAGTCCGCTGGTTGCCCTCATCACTGAAGACCGCTTCTGGGCCGGAATCCTCTGTGCACTGGCCGTATTCATGCACTACTACTTCTACTGATGCGAAGTAGTAGTAGATGGGGATGAAAGCTCGTTGCTCTGGTACAACCAAGAGTTGTTTTGGTGGT
>CAZGYE010000235.1:0-9510 GCA_964530165.1 uncultured Planctomycetaceae bacterium | reverse complement strand
ATGCGCACGCATGGGCCGAAGCGTACGATGAACGGCGAGGTTGGGTGATTGTCGAATCGACTCCCGCCGCGGGCCAGCCCACGCCGTCGGTCACCTCGTCAGCTCGGCAGCTTTGGGAAGACCTGCTCGGCGGCGTCACCATCTTCCGCACGCGGGTCGCGCAAGGGGGGCTGAAGTGGATCGGCTGGAAGATGCTTGATCTGCTTGTGAGCCTGCCGGGCCTGCTGATAGTGACCAGCGTCATTGCTGTCCGGCTGGTGATGCGCTGGCGCGCATTGCGCAGCCGTCCACGCGCTCGGCGTGACCCCGTGCTTAGAAAACTGCATCGCCTGCTGCACCGTATGGATTCCCGGCTGCGCAAACACGATTTGCAGCGACGGCCCGGCGAGACGCTGAACCAGTTTGCAGACCGTATCCTCGCCGATCGCCACGACGACGAAGGATGCCGCGCTGCGGCCGAGTGGTATGCTTTGTATGCGTCGCTTCGTTACGGCGGCGAGGTCGATCGGCAAGCCTTCGATCGGCTCGCTCAGGCGATGCGCAGATCTTGAAGCCAGGCAAACGGAAAAAAGGTCTGCATTCCTCTTCCCTTTTTCCTTTCTCCTTTTTACTTTTGCCTGAGATGAACGATTCCACAACTGCTCTCGAAACTGCTCTAGACGAGTTGATTGGCCGCGAGGTGGTCCTCGACGCCACAAGTCTTTTCGTGTTCGTGGGAACTCTCGTGGGCCAGGATCAGCGTTATTTCACCCTGGAAAACGCCGACGTACACGATTTGCGCGATACGACCACCTCCCGCGAACTGTACGTACTGGAGTCGAAACGGCACGGTATCCGGTCCAACCGGAGACGTGTATTGGTGCGGCTCGAAGAGATCGTGAGTCTCTCCGCGTTGGACGACGTGCTGGAATGAGGAGCAAGGCAAAAGGAAAAAGGAAAAAGGAAAAAGTGGAGACTCTTCTGTCCTTTTGCCTGTTTCCTTTTGCCGTTTTACTTGATGAAACTGTTTCACGGTTTTGAAGACCCGGCCGCGTATCGGGGCGGTTTTGTTTCGATCGGCAACTTCGATGGTGTTCATCGCGGACACCAAAGCATGGTTGCCGCACTCGTCGATCAGGCCCGCGCCGCGGATGTGCCGGCGGTGGTCCTCACGTTCGATCCGCACCCGATCACACTGCTGCGACCCGCAGAGACGCCGCCCAGTCTGAGCACGCTCCAGCGCAAGGTCGAACTGTTGACCCAGCGCGGCGTGGACTGTGTCATCGCGTATCCAACCGATCATGCCCTGTTGAGTCTCAGCCCCGAAGAATTCTTCGAACAAATTGTGCTAGCCGAACTCGAGGCCCGCGGGCTGGTCGAGGGACCGAATTTTTGCTTCGGACATCACCGCGCCGGCGACGTTTCGACGCTGCGTTTGCTATGTGAAGCATCGGGGCTGACGTTGGAAATCGTTGGGCCGGTGAAGATCGGCCGGCAGTTGGTCTCCTCCAGCAAGGTCCGTGCGCTCATCGCTGCCGGGGACCTCTCCGAGGCGATCTCGCTGTTGGGACATTCCTACCAGGTGCACGGTCTCGTGATCCGCGGTGCAGATCGCGGCCGCAGCATTGGATTTCCAACCGCCAATCTTCAAGGCGTCGAGACCCTGTTGCCGCCAGACGGAGTGTATGCCGGCATCGCCCATCACGGCGGAGAGGAACATCCTGCGGCCGTCAACCTCGGTCCCAACCCGACGTTCGGTGAGGAGGGGCGCAAACTCGAAGTCCATCTGCTCGACTTCACCGGCGATCTTTACGGCCGGACGTTGGCAGTCGACTTTCTGGATCGTCTGCGCGACACACGCTCCTTTGCCGGCGCAGATGAGTTGCGGACGCAGCTCGCGCAGGACATCGAGCAGGTAAGGAAAAAGGCAAAAGGGAAAAGGAAACAGTGAGAAGAGCATTCAGCGATCAGCAATCAGCTTTCAGCCGAGAAAGAGCTGATCGCTGAGAGCCGTTTGTTTCCTTTTTCCTTTTGACTTACAATACCCACATGACGATCAACTGGGAGCCCCTGCGTGAGATCATCGAGGCAAACCGGCGGTTTGTGCTTTCTAGTCACGTGCGTCCCGATGCCGACGCGCTGGGATCGGAACTCGCCCTGGCCGAATTGCTGGAAAACATGGACAAAACGGTCCGCATCGTCAACCCCTCGGCCGCGCCGAAGAATCTCGCCTTTCTCGATCCCGGCGCCCGTATCCGGAAACTCGGCGACGGAGTCACCGCCGACGACGTTTGTGACACCGACGTGCATGTCATTCTCGATACCAGTTCGTGGGTGCAACTGGCCGACGTCGGGAAGGCGATGCAAAAGTCATCGGCCAAAAAGGTCGTGATCGACCACCACGTCAGCTCCGACGACTTGGGCGCCCTCGAGTTCAAGGACACCCGGGCTGAGGCCACCGGCGCGCTGATCACCCGCATGGCTGAAGCCCTGGAGCTGCCCCTCTCGGCCGGCATTGCCCAAGCTCTGTTCTGTGCCGTCGCAACCGACACCGGCTGGTTTCGATTCTCATCGACGACGAGCGACACCATGCGGCTCGCCGGGCAACTGATCGACTTGGGAGCCGAACCGCATGTGACCTATCGGCTATTGTATGAGCAGTATTCGCAGGCCCGGTTAAAGCTCGCCGGGCGAGTCCTCAGCCGAATCAACCTCGAGTGTGACGGACTGCTGGCCTACACCAGCGTTGAGTGGGACGACTTCGTCCGGACCAAAGCCACGCCGGTTGACACCGAGGATCTGGTCAACGAGTGCCTCACCATCGCGGGGACAAAGTGCGCGTTCATTGCCGTCGAGCAGCAGAACAAGCAGATCAAGGTCAGCCTTCGAAGTCGAGCCGAGGTGAACGTGGCGGCAGTCGCCGAGCGATTTGGAGGCGGCGGCCACAAGCAAGCGTCCGGCGCTGTGCTACCCGGACCTCTGGCCGATGCCATCGCCAAAGTGGTGACCGCCATGAAAGCCTCGCTGAAGAAATAACCGCTTTCGCCCGTCCAGATCACTTCGGAACGGTCGCCCGGGGCCAATCGCCGCGAATCCAATCCACGAGCAACGCGAGATCGTGGTCGGAGAGCTGCGTCCGATCGAAGTGCGGCATGATGTTCGCCTCGCCGTGGAATCGCTCGGCACCGGGATCGCGGATGAAATCCATCAGCCACTGCTTCGAGCCGTAACCGTCAAGGATTGGTGCATCCTCTCCGCCGCCTTCGTCATCCGGATCGCCCGCTTTGAGGGTGTGACACTGGAGGCACTCGCCGTCGAATTCCAGGACCTCGCCGTGGTGATCCTTCAACTCGGCGCCGCTGAAAATGTCCACACCGAGTTGAATCTGCTCGTTGGTGGCCGGGCTGTCGCCGGGCCGGTTCGCTTCGCGGGCCAGCAAAGCCGCCACCGCCTGTAAGTGTTTCGCGGTGAGCACGCCGTCGGGTCCGACGTAATCAGCGGCCCAATCGGCCATCTCTCCGTGTTTGATCTCGTCTCCCCCTTCCGAGCGGTCCAGGCGACCGAAGAACTTGTCGCCGGTCGGATTGGCGAGAAACTCAGCGATCCAGTCTTTGCTGGCGAACCCAAACAGGTCCGACGCCGTGAGCTTCGCCGGAACCTTCTTGCCGTCGACGGTTTCCATGAGGATCTGGCCGGTCCCGTCGTGCCCGCTCCAGGAATGGCACTTGGCACAATTGGCGGCAAACAGCAGCGGACCCATCGCCTTGGCATCATTGTGCAGCAAAGTGGCCGGGCCTTCAGGCGGAATGCCGTTTTGCCGGGCCAGCCAAACGGAGCGTCCGGCGTAGTTGATTTCTTGGCGGCGCGTCCTCTGGTATTCGGCGTCAGTGTGGTCGTCGCGGAGACCGTCGAACGTCAGGTACAACATCCCGCCCAGGCCCGAGAGGAGCAAAACAATCGCCAGTCCGTGACCCAGCCGTTGCCCCAGCACGCTTTCAAAAAAGGGCATCAGAAACATCAACATCACAATCACCATCGGCAGCACACCGGTGACCAGAACCTCTTGCTCTTTGTCGACGACGCCTCGCTGGGGATCTCGCAATTCGTACAAAAAGCGGACGTACCACTCCGGTCGGGCGACGTAGGGAATGTCACGGTCGGCTGGCGCCTCCAGCGTGATTTCATCCAGCCGAAGGTCTGGCTCCCATTCCGCCGAAGCGGGGGCGACGTGCCGTTCCTTGAGCTTCGGGTACAGGACCGTCTGCGCAACGACCAGGCCCATGAGCACGCCGAACATCAACAGGTTCCGGGTCGATTGGTAGGGCCAGTACGGCTCCATTTCGTCTTGCTGAGCGTCTCCCGGAGCCGGCTTCCCCGTTGCCTTGACGATCGACGATTCCGCAGCGTTCTGCAATCGCAGCTTTTCCCGCCGCATCAGGGCCACGTGAACGGCGAGCAGCAGCACGGCAAAGACCGGCAGCACCACCACGTGCAGTGTATATAACCGGGTCAACGTGAGGTTCCCGAATTCGCTGCCTCCCACCAGCAACGTCCTCAGCGCCGACCCGACCAACGGCATGGTCCCGGCGATGCCCGTTTCGATCTGATAGTCCCAGTAACCTTTCTGGTCCCAAGGAAGCGGATTCCCGCTGATCGCCAGCGCCAGAACCACACCGCCCACAATCAGACCGCTCCAAAAGGTGAATTCTTTCGGTTTGCGATAGCCGGCCGTCAACACCACCACCAGCGTATGCAGCAGAATCACCACCAGCATCATGTGAGACGTGTAGTGGTGCACGCCGCGAATGAACCATCCCCAACCGACTTGCGTCTCGAGGTACTGCACACTTCCCCACGCAGCGGCCTCCGAAGGGCTGTAGACCGTCATGAGCAGGGTGCCGGTCACCAATTCCACCACGAGCATTAGCGCCAGCGCGCCGCCCCACACATACCGCCAGCGTGCCGCCCGGCTCACGGGAAAATTCAGCAGCAACAGCGCGTGCAGCACGCCGCGGTAGCCGGTTCGATCGTCAATCCAATCTCGCAACCTGGCCAAGGAAAGTTTTCTCGCAAAAGTGGGGTGGCAATCAGCCAAGCGGAATCTGTTCCGATGTCGCCAACTCGAAGCGCTCAAACGCGACGCTCACCCAGTCTTCGTCGCTGAGGTTTTCGATCCGCACGTCCAGTTCATCCAATCCGCGCTGTTGCGGTCCCTCCACGGCGCTGCCGTCTTTGGCATAGGTGGCCCCGTGGCACGGACAGTGGTACTTGTTCTCTGAAGCCAGGAAATCGACCGGACAGCCTAGGTGCGGGCAGGTGGCCGTAAACACATCGACACGATTGTCCTGACGGCGAGTCAACCAGACCGCGCCGATGGAACCCGCCGGATACCGCGTCCAGGCGTCGACCCGCTGATCGACAATCACCATTTTCCGGGGCACGCCGATTTCCAGATCGGTCAGCTTCAGCAGGCGGTACCACCGTCTTTTCGGGCCGCCGGCCGAGAGCGGGTCCATCAGGAATCCCACACCGGGAATCGCCACGAACAACGCGGCCAGGCCGCTGAGCAACAGGGAACACCAATGAAAAAAACGTCGACGACGCATGTTCCAAACACCTCGGTCAGGTTGCCGACGTCAGCTTAACCGTTGCAGGAGCCGCCGGTCAAGCCGGCCAAACGCTTCAAATCAGGCTCCAATCGCCGCATGCCTTCCTCAAGCGAGACGAACGGCTCGTAGCCGAAGTCGCGTCGGGCTTTGGAGACGTCGTAGTAGTGTGAACCGCCAAGCTGCAAGGCGACGAAACGCGTCATCGGCGGTTCGCCGGGCAAACGGAGCAAACGATAAAACGTCTCCAGCATAGCGCCGGCTCGATACGCCGCGTTGGCGGAGATCGTCTTACGAACCGGCGGCAAACCGGCGTGGCCCAAGAGTTCGTCGATCCATGGCCACAGGTTGACCGGTTCCGGCTCGTTGATGAAATACGCTTGCCCTGCCAGCGGCGAGCCTGGCCGGAGCGCATCGGCCGCTTGAAGATGGGCGAAGGCCGCGTTTTCGACGTACGACATTGAGATCAGGTTCCGCCCCTCACCCACCCGACGCAACCGCCCGCTGCGGGCGCGCCGAATGAGCCGCGGTATCAGGTGATTGTCCCGCGGCCCCCAAATCAAATGCGGCCGCAATGCCACCGTCGAGAATCCGCCTGTGCCGTCGGCCGCAAGGACCGCCTGTTCGGCCAGCGCTTTACTGTGCGGATAATGACAGAGAAAACTCCGCGGATACGGGTGCGATTCATCCACGTTTTCGTGCGGCCGACCGTCGAAGATGACGCTCGGCGAACTAGTGAAAACCAGCTTCGGCACCCCCTGCGCCCGACAGGCATCAATCACGTGCATCGTCCCGATCGTGTTGATGCCGTGGAACATCTTCCACGGCCCCCACACGCCGGGCACGGCCGCGGTGTGGAACACGACGTCGATGCCGTCACAGGCGGCGGTCACGGCATCGACGTCGCGCACATCGCCGCGAACGCATTCGACGCCCAGTTCGTCGAGTCGATCGTATCGGCCCCGGCAGAACACGCGGACTGCATCACCCCGCGCCGCGAGCTGCTCGGTGATGTACAACCCAAGAAAACCACCACCTCCGGTGACAAGCGCTTGCATGAAGGAAAAAGTAAAAAGTAGAAAGGAAAAAGTGAAGAGGAGAAGCACATTTTCCTTTTTACTTTTGCCTTTTTACTTGTTCACCCGCCCAGGGGGTCAGCTTTTCACGAAAGATCTTCACGTTGTGTCGAACGTCGACCGGCAGCGACCGATGGAACAGAATTGTGTCGATCCGTTCGGTCAATGGGTTCGCGGCGGCCAGTTCGCGCAGCTCCTCGCGGAAAGTTTTCCGGTCCGATTCGGCGGCCGGAAACCGGCCTGCTTCGGGTTCAACAATGATGACCGGCCGTTGGTGCGGCTTCTCGCCCACGCCGACCAATGCGCTGCGGTAGACTTGCCGATGTTCGTTAAAGATCGCTTCGCACGGAATTGTGAACAGGCGGCCGTGGTCCGTCTCGACAATGTGCGCCTTCCGCCCGCAGAACCAAAGGGCGTCGTCGTCGTCGAGGTAACCCACGTCGCCCATCCGATGCCAGAAACGCTGCCCGTCTGGTATCTTCGACCGGGCCGTCGCTTGGAGATCGCGAAAGTATTCGCGCGTCACGACCGGCCCCTGCACGATGATCTCCCCGATCGCGCCGGGCGGCAACTCGCGAGTGTCTTCGAGCGACCCGATCGGGCCATCAATGATTTCGATGATCTTCAGCGAGATTTGAGGAAAGCACTTTCCGACGCACGTCCCGGCCCCTTGCCGCGAACGGGCCGCAGTTCGCTCCAGCACCTCACGGCCGTTGATGGTGCAGATCGGCAGCGCTTCGGTGGCGCCGTACGGCGTGTGGATGTCCGCCCCGTCGGCCGGCAGCGCCCGCGTCATCCGCTCCAGCACGTGAATGGGAACCGGAGCTCCCGCCGAGAGAACCCGTTTGACCGATGGAAACTGCACGTCTTGTCGCTCGCAGTAGCGGCCGACCCGGTTCCAAATCGCCGGCGAGCCGAACGCCTGCGTGACCCCCTGATCGCGGATGGCCTCGACGATTCTTTCCGGATCGACCTCGGCCGGCCGGGTAGGGTCCATGTCGGGAATGACGGTGGTGACGCCCATGGCCGCGCCCAACAGTGCAAACAGTGGAAAACCGGGCAGATCGATCTCGCACGGCTCGATGCCATAACAGCCGCGCAGCAAATCGACCTGCGCGTCGAACATGCCGTGCTCGTACAAAACCCCTTTCGGCGGTCCGGTGCTGCCGCTGGTGAAAATGACGGCCGCCGGGTCGGTGGCCAATGTTTGGACCGGTTCGAGCGGTCTCCAGTCATTGCCGAGAAGCTGCCGGTAGGAGACGGTGTCGCGGAACCAGCGGCGGCCGGTGGTAACGTTGGTGACGGCTTTGGGAAATCGCCGGCAGTACAGCTTGCGAACGACATGCACCCAGGGAATCGCCACGAAACCCTCCGGTTCCACCTGTTCCAGGCAGCGAAAGATGTTCGAGCGTCCCATGCCCGGATCGATGAGAACCACGACCGCGCCCGCTTTGAACAAAGCAAACGTCAGCGAGAGAAAAGCCAAGCTGGGCCGGACCATCAGGACCAGCCGTGTGCCGGATGTGACCCCCATCTCGCGCAGGCCCCCGGCCAAACGGTCGCTCTCCTGATCGAGCTGGGCAAACGTGAGATGGGAGTACATCACCTTACCCAGCCGGTCACGCCCCGCGGGAAACACGACGGCCCGCTGGAACGGATACCGGCGAGCCGAGTCGCGCAAGCGGTCGGCTATGTTAAATTGCCGACTGTCGATTGCCGATTGTCGATTGCCCATTCTCGATTACCCATTGCACGCTCCGAGGCGCTGCCATTCTTTTTGAAATCGTCAATCCTTCAATCGTCACTCGTCAATTCGAACCAGAATTTCACCCTTGGCGTCTTCGACGAAATCACCCGAGTAGCGCCGATATTCCGCGTCGATGCACTCCGTGGGAACCGGAAAACCGCGAGATTGCAGATGCCGCAAATAGAACCGCAGGAAGACGGGCCGATACACGCAGTCGACCTGGAAGGTCGACAGCAGAGCGGGCGGTTCTTGGCTCGAAAAGAGTCCGATCGTTCCCCTCCGCATGCCGGCGCCCGGACGGATTCCGGTTTCGCCGAACAGAAAGATCGAACCGGCGATCATGTTGAAACCGGCAACATCCCCGGCCCGGCCGCCGATGGCGATCAGACCGCGTCGCATGGTGTGCCCGATTTCGTTGCCGGCATCGCCGTCGATCAAGATCTCGCCGCCGGTCATACCGCGTCGGCCGCCGCGATACACCGCGCCGACCAGGTGGCCGGCGCTGCCATGCACGTGGATGCGGCCCCCGTGCATTTCCGCGCCGACCCAGTCGCCGGCGTCGCCGTCGACGATGATCTCGCCGCCGGTCATCTCGGCGCCGAGGTGCATGCCGGCATTGCCGCGAACAAGCATTTTTCCCGAATGGAGGTGTGTTCCAATCAGCTTGACACGAGAGCAATCCCCTTCCCACACGACCAGGCGGTCGTCGGCCGCCGATCCGGAAACGGCGAAGAACTCGCCCAACGGCGGTTGTTGATTCCCGTATTGAATGGGCGTGGCTTTCACCTCATTGGGCGACTGGGCGCGGACGGTTTCCATGCGGATGCTGTCGACTTCCAGCGGTATCGACGTGGTCGTCTGCAGTGTGATCAAAAGCGGCATGACGGGTCGTTCACCAGGCAAAAGGCAAAAGGCAAAAGGCAAAAGTAGCACGGCGAGTTGTCATTGAGTTCGGCGTGGTTAAGATTGTCGTGAGTTATAGAGGAAAAAGGAAATAGGAAAAAGGCAGCCGGCAAGTCGAGTCAGGACTTTTCCCTTTTGCCCTTTTTACTTTTTCCGTAACACTTTAGCCGTCTGGAGCAACTTCCTCACGACAGTGCAT
>CAZGYE010000234.1:0-9511 GCA_964530165.1 uncultured Planctomycetaceae bacterium | reverse complement strand
GAAAAAGGCGACCGCATCATGGTGCTTGAAGACACCGACGGCGACGGCAAGGCGGACAAGTCTTGGGTGTTTGTGCAGGACCAGGATTTGGTCGCGCCGCTGGGCATTGCGGTGATCGGCAACCGTGTGATCGTCTCGTGTTCGCCATCCCTGCTGGTGTACACCGACGTTGACGGCGACGCGAGGTTTGATCCGAAAGTCGACAAGAAGGAGAAGATGCTGACCGGCTTCGGCGGGGTCGACCACGACCACGGTTTGCACGCGTTGGTGGCTGGACCGGACGGGCGGTGGTACTTCAACGTAGGTAACGCCGGGCCGCACATCGTCGCCGACAAGTCCGGCTGGACGCTCAGAGTCGGCGGATTCTACAACGGCGGCAGGCCCCACGACCAGAAAAACATTCCGGGCCTGAAGAGCGACGACGGACGCATCTACGTCTGCGGACTGGCGATGGGCATCAACCCGGACGGGACGGGCCTGTCGGTTTTCGCTCACAACTTCCGCAACAACTTCGAGGTCTGCTTCGATTCGTTCGGCCGGATGTTCCAGAACGACAACGACGACCAGGTTGCGAGCTGCCGCACGACGTGGCTGATGGAAAACGCCAATGCCGGTTACGGCTCGGTCGACGGCAAACGGAGCTGGCAGGCCGACAGGCGACCGGGCCAATCGATTCCGAGGGCGCATTGGCATCAGGACGACCCGGGCGTGATTCCGTACGGCGATTTGTACGGCGCCGGTTCGCCCACCGGCATGGTGGTCTATGAGAGTGACGCGCTGGGTAAAGAGTTTCGCGGTCTGCTGCTGAGCTGTGAGGCGGGACGAAATGTCGTGTGGGGTTACCGGGTGAAACCGCACGGCGCCGGGTTCGATTTACAGCGGTCCTCGTTTTTCAGCTCCGGTCGAGAGGACAACCCGAACTACAAGTGGAGCAAGATGCCCAGCGATCGCCGCATGTGGTTCCGGCCGTCCGACGTCGCGGTGGGACCGGAAGGAGCCATCTACGTCGCCGACTGGTTCGACCCGATCGTCGGCGGCCATCAAATGTACGACCGGGCCGGCAACGGGACCATCTATCGAATCGTTCCCAAGAACTCCAAACTCACCGTTCCAAAGATCGACCTTTCCACCACCGCCGGTCAAATCGCTGCGCTGCGGAGCCCCGCGCCAAACGTGCGGTTTCTTGGTTTCGAGAAACTTCGCCGTCAAGGCGACCGGGCGCTGGCCCCGGTCGCGGCGCTTCTGAAGGATGACAACCCGTTTCTCGGCGCTCGGGCGGTGTGGCTGATGGCCCAACTCGGCGACGCCGGCCGCCGAGCAGTCGTCAAACTGCTTGACCACGACGAAGAGAGTATGCGGATCGTCGCGTTACGTTCCCTACGATGTGTGGGGTACGACGTCGTCGCCCTTGCCAAGCGGTTGGCCGGTGATGAGTCGCCGGCCGTGCGCCGCGAGGTCGCGCTGGCGCTGCGTGACGTGCCGCTGGAAAACTGCCGGGACATATTGATCGAGTTAGCAGCCCGGTTCGACGGCGGCGACCGATGGTATCTGGAAGCGTTGGGCGCCGCCTGCGAGGGCAAGGAAGGTGCTCTGTATCCACTGCTGTCGGAGAAGTTCGGCTCGTCGCCGCTGGATTGGGACAATCGCTACGCCGGTCTGATTTGGAGGCTGCACCCGCGCGGCGCGATTGAACCGCTTCTCAAACGGACGCTGTCAAAAAGGCTCGACGTTGCTGAGCGTCGGCAAGCGATCGACTCGCTAGCGTTCATCGAGGATCGTCGCGCGGCCGAGGCGATGGCCGAAATCGAAGCGCGGGGACCGAGCGACCTGCGCGGCTATGCCCTGTGGTGGCTTCAATTCCGTCAGAACAACCTGTGGCGGAAGTTCGAGGTTGTGGCGCCGGTGAGCGTCGTTCCCTCGACGGTTGGCGGCATCAAGCTGCCCGGCCAGCCGGTTTTCACCAGCGACGTCATCCGGCGGGGGCGGCTTGCTGACGTCGACGTGGACATCGCCGGAGCCAAACGGCTGTACCTGGTGGTGACCGACGCCGGAAACGGTCAGTCGTGCGACTGGGCCGATTGGGCCGAGCCGCGGCTCATCGGTCCCCAAGGCGAAATCAAATTGACGAGCCGCGGTTGGCAGACCGCCACAACGGGCTACGGCAAAGTCCGCGTCAACCGCAACTGCGGGAACCAACCGTTGCGGATTGACGGCCGACCGGTCCCCTACGGTATCGGCACGCATGCTCCGTCGGTGATTGTCTACGACGTGGCCGGGCTGGGTTTCGAGCGGTTTGTGGCCCGCGGCGGTCTGGACAACGGCCGCCGTGATCTGGGAGGAACCGATTATCCGGGAGGCAACCCTTCGGTCGTGTTTCACGTCTATCACGACGGGCCAACCCCGCAGCAGCGGGCCCTGGCGCTCAAGAAGGTGCTGCTCAATCCGCAAGCCCCACGCGAGGAGCGCGAAAAGGCCTCGATCGCCATGACCCGCACCAAGACCGGCGGCATGCAGCTTTTGGCTTTGGCGTCGCGAAAACAGTTGCCGCAAGAACTGCTCGGCATCATTGCCGAGCACATTTCGCGCAATCCCGATTTGTCGGTTCGCGCGTTGGCCAGCCAATACTTTCCACACAAGATCTCCGACGGCAAGCCGCTTCCGGCGATCGATCAACTTGTGAAGCTCGACGGCAATGCGGACCGCGGCAAACAATTGGTATTCGGTCGTGCGAAGTGTGCCGACTGCCACAAGTTTGGCGACAAAGGGAAGTCGGTGGGACCCGAGCTAACCGGCATCGGCCGCAAGCTCGATCGCACCCGCTTGTTCGACTCGATCCTGAACCCGTCGGCGGCGATCACTTTTGGTTACGAATCGTGGCTGGTCGTCACCGACGACGGCCGATCCTTCAGCGGCTTCATTACCGGCGAAGGCGACCCGCTGATCCTCAAAGATGCCGTGGACAAGCAACACGTGATCCCCGCCGAAAAAATCGAGTTCCGCAAGCGTCTGACGGTTTCCATGATGCCCGAAATGACAGGGCTCATCATCAGCGCGCAGGAACTGGCCGACATTGTTGAATTCTTGATCACTCAACCACATGGAGAGAAGAAATGACCGAGACCATGAACGCCCATCACATCACCCGTCGGCAAGCGCTCCGAGCGGTTGCGGGCGCCGGATTCGCAGTTTCTCCGTTGGCAGGATTGCTGGCGGCGGACAAGAAACGGCTCTTCAAGATCGCCGCTTGCGACTGGTCCATCGGGCGGCGAGGACAGCCGAGTGCGCTGGAACTGGCCCAGAAAATTGGGCTGGACGGCGTGCAGGTCAGCTTTGGAGCGCCCGGTGACGAATACGACCTTCGCAAAGAAACGGTCCGCCGCCAGTATCTCGATGCCGCGAAGAAGCACGGCACGGCCATCGCGTCGCTGGCCATGGGCCTGCTCAATTCGATTCCTTATTCATCCGATCCGCGGGCTGCCCAGTGGGTCCAGCAGTGCATCGACGTGATGCCCAAGCTCAAACAGAAAGTCGTCCTGCTGGCGTTCTTTGGCAAAGGGGACATCAAAGGCAAACCGGAACTGCAGCAGGCGGTGATTCGGCGACTCAAACAGGCCGCCCCCAAAGCGGAGAAAGCGGGCGTCGTGCTCGGGTTGGAGACGCGGCTGAACGTCGACGATCATCTGCGGATCCTCGAGGCGGTCGGCTCGCCGGCGGTGCAGGTTTACTACGACGTGGCCAACATGACCAAGCAAGGCTACGACATTTACAAGGAGATCCGCATTCTCGGCCGGGACCGCCTCTGTGAGATTCACTGCAAGGAGAACGGCTATCTGCTGGGTCAAGGCCGCGTCGATTTTCCGAAAGTCAAGGAAGCGGTCGACGAGATCGGCTGGAACGGCTGGCTGATAATCGAAGGGGCCGTCGGCAAAGGGATGAGCATGCTGGACAGCTACAAACTCAATCAGAAGTACCTGCGGTCCGTGTTCCCGACGCGAACTTAGTTCATGTGGGCGGAAGAGAAGGAACCACAGATGGACACGGATAAACACGGATAAGAACAAGCGTAATGATACTCATGGTCTCTTGGTACGTGCCCGATGCCTATTTCGTCGACGTCTTGACTGAAGAGTCTTGACTGAAGAGTCTTGACTGAAAATCTGTGTTCATCTGCGTTTATCTGTGGTTTCAGAATTTCTTGGTTCCTGAAGTTAGCGGAGAAGCCACGTTTCGATCACGTCGTACTTCCAGTAGAGGATGGCCGCCAGCGCGACCATCAGTGCTGCTGTCAGGTCGCTTCTGCCGAAGCGGTCGGCTCGGCCGTGCGTGCGGACGAATCGCAGCAACTCCCCGGTCGGGCAGCCGAACCTGCAGTACGCCTGCGGGACAAACAGCGACGCAATGAGTCCCACGACCGCGATCGTGACGGTCGCCCAGCCGGCCGAGCGGATGATGTAGGCGTCGAACGGTTCGACGTCGGTCAGGTTGATCGGAACGGGCAGCATCGTGATGAGCAGAACCAGGGCCAGAAGCAACGGCGGCAGCCACCTCAGGCCGCGTGTGACTGCGGCGGGCAGTCTGATTCTGAGCCGTTTCGGTTTGATCCGGCCGAGCAGTTCCTGCAACGCCCCGTGGGGGCAGATGTGTAAACAGTAGACGGACCGACGGCTCGTCCACGGCACGACCAACGCGGCGGCAACCAGCAGCACCAACCCCGGCGCACTTTGCCAGGGAACCTCAGACCGGGCCCAGCCAGCCAGCACCGACTGTGCAATCAGGTTGCCGGTGACGAACCCGACGTAAACGATCACTGCAAGTTGGAACGCTCTGCGGAACCATGTGGCGCCACGCAAATGCGAGAACGACATAATCAGCGCCACCAGCAACACCAGCGCCAGACCGACGTCGTGCACGCCGACGCGAAACGCCGGCTGTTCGGCCTTCTGCAGGTCCGCTTGGTGAAGTCGATGCGTAATGGTTTCCGCGATTGCCAGGCTGGTCATCGTCGCACCCGAGACGCCTTCCACCCCCGCTTCTTCCAGGTCGAGCGTTGCGGCCTGGTCCCAGGTCATGCCGTTCCAGGTGTTCATGAAGTATTCGTCGCCGGTCACGTCTTCGACGTGGCGGCGCATGTCCCAGCTATGACGAATCTGAATGCCCAACACCTTCCAGTCGGCGTCGAAGGCGATCAGTGTATCGGTCGGGCCGGTGTAGCCGATTATGGAATCGCAGATCGGCGAGGTGTGCACCACGTAGCCGACAGAATCGCCCGCGTCGTCGAGCACGTACAGGCCCATTCTCGGGGAGCGATCGGCTCGGAGCCGGACGGCCTGCGGATAAAACGACCTGACCTCCGCCAGCGTCACCGGTGAGTCGCCATAGACCCGGAGCCTCACGCGGTGGCTGCGCACCAGCAGCACAATGACCACCAGCACCCCCAGCCGGTACAACCTCAGGACAAGCGGCATCCACGTTTTGCCGCGTGGATGGGGGCCTTTGAGTTTTGGCATCGACGGCTCCAGCCAAGCGCGACGACCGCCGTTGGTGACGGTCTCGCCAACCGCTTCGCAAGGCTACTTGGACTTGAGCGGCAGGACCTGCACGGCGTCGGGCGAGACGTAGAAAGGACCGGCGACCGAATCGCGTCGCATCACACCCTTCAGTCGAAGCAGCTCCTGCAACTCCACAAGATGCGATTCGTACACGTCTCGCGGCGTGCAGTCGTGTTGGACGCAGATCGCCGCGGCCTTGCCGACCACTTCGCCCATCATACCGCAGGTCTTCATGACACGAACCGTTCCCAGCACCTCGTGCGTGACGCTGATGCAGCGACCGGCCATGAACAGGTTGGGCACGTTGCGCGAATAGAAACAACGATACGGAACCGGGTAACCGAATTTGCGGTCGACGCTGCGGTCAAACACAGCCCGTGAAATGAACGGGTCGTCCGGGTACTTCTTCATGTATTGCTGCTTGGGATAGTGCAGATCGATGGACCACGTGCTGGGCACGCAACCGTCGGGGAAAGCCTGCTTCTTGACGATGTTGTCCCGGGTGAGAATCACGTCTCCCAGCAGGCGTCGAGACTCGCGCGGGCCGCCGATGTAGGCGATCCATTGCAGTTTCGCGTTCTTGTGCTGTCCGGCGCCGCCCCGGTTCTTCATCGCGCGCCAGGCGCCGAAGACGGCCCGCAGGTTCCAATCGCGCGTGTATTCCAGGTCGCGGATCGGGTCCTTGTCGAAGCCGCCTTCCCAGAACCACTCGCCGTGTCCGCGACGCGGGTACGGAAAGTCATCCATCTCCAGGTCCAACGCCCACGGCGTCTCCGGGAACGATTGCGGCGCGTCGGTTTGTTGCCAGCGCCACATGTTGCTCATGCCCATGTGGCCTTTTTCCTGCGTCTGGTACTCGGCGCCGGCCAGGAAGCCAATGGTTCCATGACCGGTGCAATCGGCGAAGTTGCGGCCGACGAAACGTTTCTGCGCGCTGGTCATCGTGTTGAACGCGAGCACCGCCGCAATCCGGTCCCCCTCTTTCTCGACCGAGTACGCATGGTGATTCAGGAACAGCGCGATGTTCTTTTCCGCGCGGACGATGCTCTCCTTCTTCGCGTCTTCGAACTCCTCTTTGGCGCCGGGCGATTGCGTCGCGCTGTCCTCGAATTCGGCGATGATCTCGCCGATGTGGGGATACCTGCCGCGCCGAATCAGTCCTTGCGCCCAAACGCGAACCTCCGAGCTGCCGTTGCCGCCCAGCACGGACCGGTTCTGGATCAGGGCGACTTTGCAGCCCATCCGCGCCGCCGAGATCGCCGCCCCCATTCCCGAATACCCGCCCCCAACGACCACCAGATCGAACGGACCCACTTCAACCGGCTGCTTCGGCAGCCCCAGCATTTTCTTCCGCCATGCGGCGAGCGGTTGCGGATCGTTGGGCGGTGCGGACGATGTGTCCTCGGTAAACAGAACGGCGTCGCAGCGGCCGTCGAAGCCCCTCAAATCGTGCAGCGCCAGCGTGACCTGTTTTTTCGTGATTTCAATGCGGCCTCCGTCGTGCCAGAACCAATCGGCGCCTTCGGTGCCGAAGGTTTCCTGCAACGGCTGACCGTCCACAAGCAACTGAAATCGACCGGGCTGCCCTGGCGCCTTCCAGCGCGCCACCCAATCTTTAGTCCGCACAAAGACCTTGTAGGTTCCCGTGCTGGGAAAGGTGACCGTCGTCGTCGCGTCTCTGACGGGTTCACCCAACCCGTGGGCCAGCAGGTACGGCGAGCCCATGATCTCGATAAACTGGGTGTCCAGCACCCACCCGCCCTTCTCCCGGAAGCTCTCCGCTTCGACGAGGACCGTCTGGCCGGCGTACGCGCCGGACGAGAGTGTCAGCACGGCCAAAGTCAACATGCTGCAGTATTTCACGGTCACCGTTCCTCTGTTTCTCGCACTTGTCGGCGCCAAGGCCCGCTGGTGGTAACCAGCGGGACCCACGGGTTGCCACCCGTGGGCTTTTTTGGGGCGAAATGAACGGCCCGGCACGGACCTCGTCCCCTCGTTTCAAACGCGCGGTCTAAGCTGAGTGTACTTCGGCCGACAAGCCACGACAAGCGGCCCATGACAGCCGACAGCTCGCGGGAGATCCGTTCCGATCTGCAACACTCGGATCGGCGGGGAAGAATCATTTCATGCTGGCTGGCGACAGCGACGGCATCGCCGATCGCATCGAACGGCGGAAACTCCCCGGGCGGTGGTTCAACTTCACCGGCAACGGCTACCGGAAGAATTGACAGTTCGGCAACGCCTGTTTCAGCATTGCGGCGCCCTGGTCGGAAACCTTGGTTCCGGCAAGCCACAACCGCCGGAGCTTCGACAGCCCCTTCAGATGCTCGAGGCCCGCGTCGCTGATGCCCGTGTTGTACAGCGACAGGTGAGCGAGGTTGTTCAGTCCCTTGAGATGTTCCAGACCGGCATCGGTAATGCCGGTGGTGGAAAGGTTCAATTCCCGAAGCTGACGCAACACAGTGAGATGTTTCAGCCCGGCGTCGCTCACCTTCGTGCGAAACAGGGTCAGCACTCGGAGGCTGGTCAGCCCTTTCAGATGCTCGAGCCCGGCATCGGAGACTCGGGTGTTTTCCAAATGAAGCCGTTCGAGTGTGCTCAGCCCCGCCAAGTGCTCCAAGTGATCATCGTTGATCTTGGTGCTGGAAAAGTTGACCGAGAGGACGTATCCACTCTCATCCAGATCGACATCCGCACCCAGGTCTCGCAGCGCAGTGACGGCAAACTTCCCACAAAACAGGTCTGCCAGAGACATTATGGTCCCAACTAGTAAAGAACAGGAAATTTATTGAAAGTCGATAATATAACAGTATTACATAATGTGAGTGTTATATAATAACTTGCCGGCAATGATAAGTAAATAGAACATGTTGGCAAAAATAAGTGAAATTCGTAACAAATGTTTTCCTTCGCGGTTGATCAACCCACAGCCGGCTCGGCAACCGTTGCGGTTGCAACGGGGACTCGGTACGTTAAACCGCCAGAATCCCGCTCGTCAATTCGGCCGACAAATGCGACACCGCCAACCGCTCCATCTCGACTGCCCGGTCAGATTCATCATTGCCGTGCTGCTGGGGCCGATCACGCTCTTTGGCATCTGCATGGTGTTCCCCAATCTTCCACATGTTGTTGCCCGATTTCTGTCTGATTTTGCGGGCAAAGTGGAAGTCAACGATCCCTACAACAAGGCCGTCGGGCAGCGAGCCGAAGGCCATCCCATTGCGAACGGCAACGGCGACGAAAACAGTCGCATCCCCCACACTGCGGATGACCCGCGATCGGGTTCACTCGACCGTCCGCACATCGCTGCCGAGAAAACCGAAATCGGCACGCAACCGGCAGCCGAGCCGAAACAGCCCGTCCCGAAACCAAAGGAGCCGTCTCTCGAAAAACGGGCCAAACGGGCCGACAACAAGCTCAGGCTGGCCAAGATTCTTTTGAAGCGGGGCGAGAAGTCCGATGCCAAACGCTGGTTCCAGGAGATCGTCGACGAGTATCCCGGCACGAAAGCGGCCGAGGAAGCCCGGCAGCTCCTCGGCGGGCTGTGACGCAGTGCTTTTCTTGACGGCAAGGGATGCTTCGGTTACCTTCGAAGCTTTGGATTGCGACTGAGGACTGACATCAAGATGCGACTTCGACTGTTTCTTCTTGGCCTTCTGGGTGGTGGGTTGGCCTTTCACAATTCGGCCGACCTGTACGCAGACCGGGCATCCGACAGACGGCCGAACATCGTTTTGGTCTTCGCCGACGATCTCGGCTGGACCGATTTGGGTTGTTTCGGCAGCAAGTATTATGAGACGCCCCACATCGACCGGCTGGCTCGGCAAGGGATGAAGTTTACCAGCGCCTACACCAACGGGCCGAACTGCGCCCCGACGCGGGCCTGCTTGATGAGCGGCCGGTACGCTCCGCGACACGGCATCTACACCGTCGGCACCGGAGCGCGCGGGTTGGAAAAGTTC
>CAZGYE010000233.1:0-9535 GCA_964530165.1 uncultured Planctomycetaceae bacterium | reverse complement strand
TAGCCTGTTGCTTGCCGGGCCGCAAACCGGCGACGAGCCGGTTGCCGAGAAGAGCGACCATCCGGCGGCGCGCGTTCTCGTACTGGTGAACGGCCAGCCGATCACCGAGGGCGATCTGAGCTTCCTAATGCTCACTCGCCGTGTGCCCGAACAACTCCGGACATCCCAGCGTAAGCGTTTCGTCGAACAATTGATCGACCGACGTCTCATTCGGTCCTACCTGGTCCGGCGAAGCACGACTGCCGCCAAGATCGAACTGGATCGACAGGTGCAGCGGATCCACGAGCTGATCCGCAAGGGCGGCGACGATCCCGAAAAGACACTGGCCAGACTCGGATACACCGAGAAGACGCTGCGAGAGGAACTTGCCTTGCCGCTGGCATGGAAGAGACATGTCGCCGGCATTCTCACGCAGAATCGTCTGAGGACCTATTTCAGACGGCACCGCCAGGAACTGGACGGCACCCGCTTGCGCGCCAGCCACATCTTCATCAAGGTCCCGACCGACAAGGAAAACGACGATCTGAAGGCCGCCGAGGCGAAGCTGCGGGAAATTCGGGCGGACATCGCCGGCGGGAAAATCCGCTTCGCCGAGGCCGCGAAGAAGTACTCCGAGGCGCCCAGCAGCCTTCAGGGAGGCGATGTCGGCTTCTTCCCCTATCGCGGCAAGATGCCGGTTGTGTTCACGCGGGTCGCCTTTGGGTTGAAGATCGGCGAGGTCAGCCAGCCGTTCCGCACACCGTTCGGCGTGCACGTCGTGACCCTCACCGAGCGCAAACCGGGCGACCTGAGCCTCGAGGACGTTCGCCCGCTGGTCGTGAACCGCATCTCGCAGGAACTCTGGAGGATGACCGTCGAGGCAGAGCGGGCGAAGGCCCAAATCGAGTGGAAGGTGCGAATCAAGTAGCCTCGGCGGATCGCTGAATTCCATTGAGCCGCGGATCGCAGAATTCCATTTAGCCGGCGGGCTTGCCCGCCGTGTCCCGTAAGAGCCACACGCCCCGCAAGCGGGGCGGCTAAATGCATCCCCCCGATGACTATTCTGCTCGTAAAGTCGAGAGGATCGGTGTGCGGACCGCCTCGGCGACCGCCAGCAACGCCGCCGTCATGCCGATCAGGAACACACCAGCCAGCATCAACCCGCCCGCCTGCCAAGGAACGTCGGCGCCGATCGTGCGCAGGTGCGGCGTCATCGCTAAGAGCGCCGAGAGCGTCCCCGCCGAGAGCCCCCACAACAACAGGAAGGCGTTCTCCCAGAGAACCAACCAGGCGACGCTCGCGTTCCGAAAGCCGACGGCCCGCAACAGCGCCAGCTCGGCCCGGCGTTCGAGCACGTTGCGCAGCATAACCGTCGCCAGGCCCAGCGTCCCCAACAGCAGCCCCAGCCCGCCCAGAGTCTGAAACGTCGACAGATAGGTGTTCTGCACGGCCAGAAAGTTGTCCAACCGGTCGACGACCCGCTCGGCATCGAAGCCGTACGGCGTCAGAGAGGTTTCCAGCAGATTCGACAACTCGGCTGCTTCGGCGCTGCTGAGGGTCATGGCCGGGTCCTCTTCGCGCCGGTCGCCAATCAGGAAGTACTCGAAACCCTCTCGGTCGGGATACAACCTGTGGAAATTCGCCTCCGACATCAACAGCACTCCCTGAAACACACTGCCGTCCAACATGCCGACAATCGTGAGCGTATATTCGGGATTTTGCTCGTCAGGCACGGCGATGGTGTCGCCGATGCCCTTATGCAGGCTGTACATCAAGGTATTCATATCGCCGAGGACGGGAATCGTGCCGTCCTCGTGCGCTTCGCTCAAGAGCGTCCACGGATTGTCACCCTTAGTATCGGCGAACTTGAAGCCGCCGCGGGCAATCATCTGCGGCGGGACTCCGAGTACGGTGGGAAGTTTCGTCTGGTACAGGTTCAGGCAGCTTGCCTCTTCACCCGGTCTGAGACGGAACGGCATCACCTGCATCTTTTCGAGCAGCGCTGCCTGCGGCGAGCCTTCGTCGCCGCCCAAGTCGAGCTTGTCGCGGCCGGCGTCGGTGTTGAGATCATACAGAATCGGTTGACTGCTCTGGGCCACCAGCAGGAAACCGCCGTTTCCGGAGTTCTTGACGGGCGTCTCGACGGCCGGGTTGCGGTGCCCGGCGGCGACGGCGACGATCACGAACGTGGCCGAGGCGATTAAGCCCACCGTGAACACGCTCCGTTGCCGATGCCGCGCGGCGTTCCGCATCCCCAACCGGACCAAGCCCGCCAGGCCGGCGCCGCGGACGGCCGCCGAACGGTCCGAGTCGAGCCAGGCCGAAAGAAACGACAAGCTGGCCACCAGCAACGCGATCCCCACGATGAAGAACGCGACCACTTGCCACGACAGGCCCGAAAACGCTTCACTGGCCGGAATCAGACGGCTCAGCGCACCGGCACTCAGCAACCCGGCCAACACGATGCTGAGGGTTCCGACTCGTGCCGCCCGGCGTCCGCGCCGCTGCTGGCCTGAGGCAGTCAGCGCCCGCTCGGTGACGCCCGAGAGAAGCTCCCGCGGGGAAAGGAGCCGCAATTGCCTCAACGACCACCAAACCGTCAGCGACGCGATGACCACCGAGATCAAAAAACCAACGGCCAGGCTCGCAGGCTTCACCGAGACGAACAGAAATTTCGTCCCGATGGCGTCGATCCACCACGTCTTCAAACCGTAGACCATCAGCGACGCGTATCCGACCGCCGCCGCCACGCCGAGCAGTCCGCCCACGCAGACCACGAGCAAACCCTCCATCAGGAACAGGCGGCGGACCTGTGCCGGGGTGAAACCAATCGCCGAGAGCAACCCGACACTCGTGCTGCGCCGTTCAATGCCCAGCCGAAACAAGAGGCCGATTAGAATCGTCGCCGAAAGGATCAGGAAGAAACTGAAGCCGAAGAACAATCCGCTGAAATCGGTCGTTCCGCTGGCTGCTTCTAGTCCGTTGCGCTTCACCGGCAGGAACACGAAGCCGGTCTTTTCCGGACTCAGCGCCGAGAGAAAGGCCCGTGTAAACTCTCCGGCGGTTTGTTCCAGCGATCGATCCGGCAGACTCGCAAACCGCACGGACGTCAGCCGGCCGTAGCGGCTGCTCCACAAGTCTTGCGCTGCCGAGAGCGAGACGAAGGCCTTCGGCGTCGCCCGGTATTGGTCCCAGTACTCTTCGTCGCGGTCGGTGACACGGTCGAGTTTCATCGGGAATGGCTGGTCCCAATCGTCGAAGGTGTCGGCATCGGTAATGCCCTCGACTTCCGGCGTCAGGCCGCGGTCGGCCGCCGGGCCGGCCAGCTTGACGATGCCCCGCACTTTGAACTTCCGCATTTCTTCGGGTAATTCGCCGTGCGAGCCGACGACGTGATACTTGACCGTGACCTCGTCCCCCACGTCGACCTGCAGGTCTCGCCTCAACCATTCGTTGAGGATGATCTCACCGGCGGCGAGCCGCTCGTGGACCGGTTCGCCGACGAATTCAAACGGGCCGAACGGTGCACTGCGGGAGAAATCGAGGCCGGCGATCACCGTGTACATCGAGAATGCGTCCTCGTCGTTGGCATTGGTGATCTCGTTGGCGAGATACACCAGCACCGGCGAGCGAGCCACCTGCAGTTTGTCTGCTGCTGACTCGGCCGCCGCGGCGATTCTCTCTTCCAGAATCATCTGCCCGCTTTCCAGAGCGAGGGTGCCGTGCTCGGCGTTCCGTTGAATCCGCAGGCTCAGATCAGCAAGCTTGAGATTCTGTGAAATCAGCCCGGTCAACGCTCGCGAGGCTTCGGCGGCCGTTGGGCCGGTTTGGTCCGACTCGGACGTCGCTTTGACGAACAGGCTGTTCACGCGGGCCGGTTTGGCGGTGCGGCGGCGAGATGGCTTCACTTCGGCCAAATCGAGATTTGACTGGAGCGTGTCGAGCGAAACGAACACGTCGGGCGGCAATTGCTGATTCGGATTCAATTCCAAACGCCCGACGCCGGACGTCTCGTCGAGCACCGCGCCGAGGGTCAGGGGGATGTCGCGTGACATTTCCTGCCGTTTGCCAAAGAGACTGTCACGCGGAATTGAGCTGGGCAGCTCGATCCAAAGCGTCAACTCGTCGCCGGCGGTGACGGCGAGCTGTTCGGCAACACGGTGGCTGAGCACGACGTCGCCTTCCTTCGGCACGGCCACGGCGCCATGCTCAGTCAGCTCCCACAACCGTTCGTCGACGCCAAAGACGTTCAGCTTGTTGGCCCGGCGGGTCTGACCGTTTTGGCGGTATTCAAGGCTGCCGGTCATCAGCAGCGCCGGGGCGACCGATTCGAAGCGTCCCTGAAACGCCGGTTGCCGGGCGATTTCATCGGCGAGCTTTTCGCGGAAGAAGCGATGGCTGTCGAGCACGTGGTCGATTTGACCGAGCCGGTCGAGGCTCATCTGCCGCAGACTCATCCGGACCGAATCGCCGACGACCAGTGCCCCGCCGATGACCGCCGTCCCGGCAATCACACCCAATAGCACCGCCAGGTTCGTCCGCCAGTAGTACAAGATGCTGCGAGTGAGAAGACGAAACATCGTCATGGTTGTCCTCTGGTTCAATTGCAGAACATGGCGAGCGGGAGGCGTGAGCCTCCTGTTCTGCCAAATGGCTCATTCAAAACCGCTATCGGCACCGTCTGAATAGTCCTCAGCAACCCAGATCAAAAGCGGATTCAATTGCCGCTTCACATATCGAATCACAGCGAAAACTGCCGCTTCATCGGGCAACTTGCGTTTCGATCCCGATTCAGTCCACCAGGTTCCGTTGACAGGCTTCGACCATTGTCGATTGAGGGTCCGACTCGCATAGCTCTTGAAATCTCTTAGGATGTGTGATGGTTGCGGATCGCCGGCCACTCCAACAACAATATGCACGTGGTTTGGCATGATCGCGACTGCACAGAGCTGCCAGTTCCTGTACTCAGCCGTCTCTCTAAATTGCAAGAGCAGTGCATCGGCATAGTCCTGCCGGAGGTGGATCGAAGGCCCTTTCATCTTTCCACGTGCATCGTCCTTGAGCGACGAGAGATTGCTGTCGTATGGCGTCCCCGGACTGTTGTGAACCACCTCAAGTCCGGACGCATTTCTCACTGGACTGACGAATCCACGGCGATTTCCGGGAAGCCAAGTGCCGTAGGTTGTCCAAGTTAGCAGCCAGTATCGATCCATGGGTGAGGGTTTCGGGCCTTGATTGGACGGTGGAACAACCAGCCGGCTTACGCCGGCCGCTCGCCTTTTTGTGCCCCCCGCTCGCCGTTTCTCTCGACGAGTTTTCCGTCGCGCAATTCGCTGTGGCGTGGGAAACGCTCGGCGAGTTCGACGCTGTGAGTGACGCACACCAGCAGCGTGTTCTGCTCCTTGGCCAGTTCCAAGAGCAGTGTTCCGACCGATTCGGCCGTTGCCCGGTCGAGGTTGCCGGTCGGTTCGTCGGCCAACAGTAGGGCCGGCTCGTTGATCAGCGCGCGACAGACGGCCACGCGCTGCCGTTCACCGCCGGAAAGCTGTGCCGGGCGATGCGTGATGCGGGGCCCCAGAGCGACCCGGTCGAGCAAGCGGCGAGCGCGCTCTTCCTCGGACTGGCCTGCGCCTGATCCGGCCAGCGTCGGAATCACCACGTTCTCCAGCACCGAACATTGCGGCAGCAGATGATGGTCCTGAAAGATAAAGCCGATGTGTCGATTGCGGTAACTCGCCAAAGCGGCCGAGTTCATTTCAAACGGGTCCCGCCCCAGAATCCGCACTTCGCCGCTAGTCGGCCGGTCGAGCGTTCCCAGCAAGTAAAGCAGCGTGCTCTTGCCGGAACCCGACGGCCCGGTAATGGCCAACGCCTCGCCCCGCTGCATCTGGAGGTCGATCCCGCGCAGAACTTCGAGCGGTCCCGCCGCTGAGGTGAATTGCTTGGTGAGTCCCTTGACCGAAAGGTCACTGTTGTTGTTCATTTTTCTTGACCAATCTCTTCGATCTTCTCGCTGTACTCATCGGGAATTGTGATCGATCGAATCGGTTCTCCGCGGCGGTAGACACAGCAGGCCGTCTTGACCTGACCGTGGGCGATCCGCACTTCGTCCCGCCAGAACTCGAATTTCATCGTCAGAGATCTTGCACCTTTGTGGGCGACGTTCATGCGGATTTCGAGAACGTCCTCGTAATACGCGGGAGCCTCGAACGAACAAGACGCCGAGACCCGCGGCCAACTGATGAGGGCCCCGTCATCCTGCTCCCTCATGATACTCAATCCGTGCGACCGAAAAAACTGATGCTCGGCTTCTTCCATGTAGCGGAAGAAGTACGTGAAATGCACGATTCCCGCTGCGTCGGTTTCGGCGAACTCCACACGGCGGGTTGTGGTGAATTGTGCGGGCATCATTGAAAAGTTGAGTGTTGAGTGTTGAGTGTTGAGTGTTGAGTGTCTCCGAGGCCGAATGCGGAGTGCGGAATGCGGAATGGGGAATGCGGAGTGTGATGGTCCCGATTTCCGACTTCTGACTTCCGACTTTCCACCTGCGATTTCGGCTTTCGGCCAAAACAAAAGACGAACCCTTCGCTGCCTTCCGAGCCGATCACGAGGTGTCCTTCACCGACCGCCGGCGAGGCGGTGATTTCCCCGCCGGCGTTGAACTTCCAGATCTGCTTGCCGTCTTTCAGACGCAGCGCGTAAAGATTGCGGTCGCTGGAACCGAAAAACACCCGGTCGCCGACGACGACCGGCGAACTGTCGACGCGCCCGCGCGTGGGGAAGACCCAAACCTGTTCACCCGATTTGCGGTCGATGCAGTGCATCTGCTTGTCTCGGCCGCCGACGAGGACATACTCGCTTGTGACCGCCGCCGACGCGTGGTACGGGAACTCGCGCTTGGGGTCCTTGTACCGCCAGACGATTTTCTCCTTCTTCCAGTCGACGGCGACGACTTCGCTGGCATACGTGCCGACGTAGAGCATGTCGCCCATGACCGCCGGTGAGGCGATCAGGTAGGTCTCCAGGTCGATGTCGCCTTTTTGTTTGCCAGAGTCGACGTCGATCACGCGCAGGTGTTCGTCGCAGCCGGCGACAAACGTAAACTTGCCCGAGATGGCAGGCGAGCAGTTCACGCGATTTTGAGTCTGGAACTTCCAGACGACCGAGCCGTCGGCCGCCTGCAGACAGTACAAAAAACTATCGTGCGAGCCGATGATGACGTGATCGCCGATAATGGCGGCACAGCCGGCGATTTCCGCGTCCGTCTGGAAGACCCACTTCTTCTTCCCGGTCGCCCGAAGGACGGCGTGAAACAGACCGTCCTCATCGCCGATGTAAACAGCATCGGCCGTCACCCGGGCCCCGGCCTTGAATCCGGGGGCAAACGTGTTGGGATCGGGATCGTCGATCGAGCGGTAGCCCCAGATTTTCTTGCCCGATTTGAGGTCGAGGCAGACCAGCTCGCCCTTCAGCAAGCCGACATAAACCCGATCGCCGACAATGGCCGCGGTTGCCGGTACGCCGTCGGTCGCTTTGTACTTCCACAACAGCTCCAGCTCGTCGGGCAGCTTGCTCGTCGCGATACCCAACTGCTGGTTGCCGTTGCGGAAAGACGCCCAACTGGTCGGTCCCGGCGGCGGCAATTTGGAGTTCCTCACGTCGCCTTTTTTGCCGCCGGCGGGTTTTGCCGGTGGAAGGTTCCCGGCCTCGGCTTCGCCAACGATCCAAGCGTCGTCGAACCAGAGCGACGGATGCTCTGTACAGGCGTATCGAAATGTATTCGCTGCCAGCGCCAGGCACACGAGGGCCGCCGTCACGCTGCCAGGGGAGCTTATGAATCGCGATGATTGGTTGAATAGGCGCATTCCACTCAATTCATTGTAAGAAACCGCGGCGCAGATGGCAATTTGGCGACGCTGATTGTCTGGGAGCATGGGGCGTTCGCCTTCGGCGTCGTGGCCTGTTGATCGTCTCGCGTTGCGAGTTGATCGTCTCGCGTTGCGAGTTTGAGGTCGACGTAAATTACCTGGCCCGAAGGATTCACCCCTCAGACGCCCAGTCCCACGGAGATTTGCAAAAGTCCGTCAAGAGTTGAGGGAGCCGAGTCGAGAGTGGAGAGTGGAGAGTTGAGAGTCTCCGAGGCCGAGTGCGGAATGCGGAGTTTGATGGTCCCGATTTCCGACTTCCCACCTGCGATTTAGGCTTTCGGCCGAAGCAGAAGACGATCAACTCGCAACGCGAGACGATCAACTCGCAACGCGAGACGATCAACTCGCAACTGTTGTCGGCGATTCTAGGAGCCGAATTGGTGGCGGCGAACGAAGACGACGAGGCTGCCGGCGTACCGGACTGGGTGGTCACCTACGGTGACATGATGTCGCTGCTGCTGACATTTTTCATCATGCTGGTCTCGCTGAGTGAAGTGATCGCCGATCGGAAATACCGCGCCGTTCTCAACGCGATTGAGCAGTATGTGGGGTATCGTACCGGTCCGGTTGCGCCGCCGGGTAAGAGCTTTCCACTGAACAGTCTGATTTCTCATCTGGATGCACTCGGTTCGTTCACCGATGACGATACGGGCTTCGGGGGCGTCAAGACGAAAGCCATCGAAGGTCAAGACGTTCGCGTTTTCCGGACACGCGAAGGGACATCACTTCCGGTCGGCGACCCACTGCCTTTCTCTCGCGACGGCGTGGAGCTCTCGGAGAAGGCCCGCGAGCAGTTGGAGGAGATCGCGAAACAGTTGGCCGGCAAGCCGAATAAAATCGACATTCGCGCCCACACGTCGCCCGGCGGCAATCTCTCCGACTCCGAGAAGCGAGCGCTGACTTACGAACGGGGGCGCAATGTGCTCAGCTTCCTGAAGCGACAGGGCGTCGCGCAGGAACGAATGCGGATTACCGCCGCTGGGGATACCGAACCGCCGCGAAACAGCGGCGAGGACCGCCGGGGACCACTCGACCGGGCGGAGATTCGCATTCTCAACGCATTCACGGCCGAGTACGTCGGCCCGAGAGAAACCGTCCACTGAGAAACCTGCCGGCATCAGCCGTGCACATAGATCTCAAATCGCTCGATCTCTCGGAGCAGGTTGGGGTCAGACTGATCGGCATGGCCGTCGTGCCGAGTATGGAAGGTCGTCGGCGCCAACGGAACGTATGACGAGGAAACCGCACAATTTCGCGCCTGCGCATCCAATTCCGCGTCCTTCGAGCACATCTCCTCCAAGACGACCCGATGCCATGTGCCGCTCCGCTGTTTCGGCGGAACGTAGTTCGCGCGCGCCCAGCGCCGCAGTCGCAGCTCGCTGACGAAATCGACGTTTTCGACCTCAGCGCGGTTACCGTTCAACATGGATGTTTCCTCTTCAGCATGCGGACGAACGAAGCTCCGGCTCGACTTACAGGAAAGAATCGACGCTCGAACCGCTCGAACGAAAACAATTTTTGTCGCCGGGAAAGCCGTTTGTTGGAATCGATCCACTCAGCCCGCACAACCGGCTTTCAACTACCAAACCAAACAGCAGAAGCGTCTTTACCGTCTTTTCATCGGCCCC
>CAZGYE010000232.1:0-9558 GCA_964530165.1 uncultured Planctomycetaceae bacterium | reverse complement strand
GTCCGCCATCGAAACCTTCTGCAGCTTTGCTGAATTACCGCGTCCTTTCTAAGAGGTCGGTTGTCGTTCTCAAGCGATATGCCACTCTGGTATTCTACCTCCAGTCTCCGGCTGGCGCGATGAAAACTTGGTGTTGACAGGAGTCTATGTTGTTGTGCCAGAATAGCGTTTGTTGTCCTCCGTGGGAAGTATTTTGGAAAGGAATGCAAGGGCGAGGTAGGCAAATGAATTTGTCGCAAACGGGTTGTGAAGTGAGCTTGGGCAGTTACAAAACGCCGTTGGGCAAACTGGCGAAGCGGTTCAAGGGGAGTGTGGAACTGTGGAAAGCGAAGTATCGACAGCTCCGATCCGAGATCAAACGGTGTCAAAATCGAGCGAACGATGCCCGGCGAAGCTGTGATCATTGGCAGGAACAAGCCCAACCGTGGAAATCTTCTGCCGAACAACTCCAGGCCGAAGTGGATCGTTTGCAGAGGCAAAGCCGCGGCCCTAACAACAAAGTCTCGACAATCGCCAGCGGGCATTGACGGTTGCCGACCGGCGGCCTCGCGGAATGCAACTTTCCGTTGAATTGGCCGGAACCAATCGTTTGTCTCGAACGTCACAACACCAGGCCGGACAAGTGGTTTGGTCGAACGAGCAGCGGTAATTGGCTCAGAGAAGTGGCCGGTGGGGGTTTCGCTCTCAAAATTCGCGGGAAACTCCGATATAGTAGTTGCACAATCGTCAAATCCCGAAAGGTTTCCTTCGAGCACGAGACAGCCGTCATGCCGCTGAAAACCGACGCGGTCGAAGAACCGGTCCTGAACCTGACACCGATGATCGACATCGTGTTTCTGTTGATCATCTTCTTCATGATCGGGACCCAGTTTACCGAGATGGAACGTCAATTCGACATCCAATTGCCCACGGTCACCGAGGCCCAGCCGCTGACCACCCTGCCTGACGAGATCATCATCAGCGTGGCCCAGGACGGGAGACTCTCGATCAACGGGCAGGCACGCACCATGGAAGAAGTGGAACGCGACCTGATCGCGGCCCAAGAGCATTACGCCGACCAGGCCGTCCTGATACGCGGCGACGGCCAGGGACCGTATCAATACGTCATGGATGTTCTGGCGGTGTGTCATCGTGCGAAGATCAACTTCGTGTCGCTGGCGAACCGGTTGAAGACCGAGGACGAGCTATGAGACAGGCTGTGCACAATCTGTTGGAACGGCTGCTCTCCGGAAACGATCTGCGGATCGAAGAAATTCTCTGGCTCGGTCTGTGCGTCGGTTTGCTGTTTGCGACCGTGCATTTAGTCACAATGCTGATCACCCGCTGGGGCGACCACAATACCACGTCGAAGTCGTTGATTTTTTCCATCCTGGTGCACGTCTCGTGTTCGCTCGGTCTGGTGGCATTTCATCCGCCTGTCGAGCCGGTTCCCGTCCCAGAGAAAAAGGAGGACCGCATTCAGGTTCGCGACCTGTTTGTCGAAGGCGAGGAGAAGACCGAAACCAAAGAGACCGGCAACACGCCCGTGTGGGAGAAACTGCTCGATCCGGTCAAGCAACAACTGAGCCGGCTGGAACGTACGCCGCTGGAGCCCAAACCGCCGGAAAGCCCCGAACGACGCCCCGAGGAAACCACCCAGCCGGACATCGATGTGCCCGATCTGCCGAGTCGACCCAACGAACCGATTGTGACCCCCAAGCCGGAGGACCGTGCTGAACAGGGTCCGCGTGTCGAGAGTGCGATTCCACTGAAGATCGACGACCCGACGGCCGAAGCGCGGCCGGATGTTCAAATCCCGTCCACAACCAACACCCGGCGGCCGCTGGCTCGTAGCGGTCAGGTCCAAACCCAGAGCGTGCGGCGCGCTCCGGTCCGCGGATCGATCGATCGGGTCACAAAACAGTTCGATGCGTCCCGGTCGTTGGCGTCGATCGACATGCCGTCGGACACAAGCTCGTTCCTGAAACGGGGACCGGACGAAGACGTTATTCGCCGGCGGGCCGGGCCGGTCCCGTCATCCCTGCCGGCCGAAGAGGCGGGGATGGCTTCCGATGAGCCCAGCCAAGGGACCGCCGGCGGCGCCCCGCAGCATCCCGCTTCATTCGGCGGAGTTCGCGAACGCCTCAAAGCATCGTGGATGGCGCCGTGAAACGTCACCGGCCGGACCTCACCCCGCGATTGCCAACCGGTGCATCTGAACGGCCCGTCGCCGTCGAAAGTGGTGTTCCGGTCGAGGTTCCCCGTGAAGGTCCCAAACCCAACGTCGGCAGTCCGAACTTCGACGCGAAGCGAGACCGCAAGAGCATCAACGTTCCGTCCACCTATCGGCTCCGCAACCTGGCCCGGCGCAAGGAATTCGCTCGCAAGTTCGGCGGGACGGACGCCTCGGAGCGGGCGGTCGAAGCCAGCCTGCGATGGTTGGCCCTGCATCAGAGCAGCGAAGGTTACTGGGACGCCGACCGCTTCGGAGCCGGTCGAATCGAGATCGACGAGAGGGGCATCGACCGCAGGCGGGCCGGCATCAACGCTGATTCCGGTTTGACCGCCCTGGCCGTGTTGGCGTTCCTCGGGGCCGGCTACACTCACGAAGAAGGCCAATACGCCGACCGCATCGACCGCGCGCTGCGCTGGTTGATTCGCCAGCAGCGCGACGACGGCTTTCTGGGAGGCAAGGCCACCCACTACGCCCGGACGTATTGCCACGCCATGGCCACTTATGCCATGGCCGAAGCCTACGGCATGCAGAGTGATCCCACCATCGACGCCGGCCTGCGAGAACCACTTCAGCGCGCCATCCGCTACACGCTGGGCATGCAAAACCCCAAGGACGGCGGCTGGCGGTACGTCAAAGGACAAGTCAGCGACATGAGCATCTTTGGCTGGCAGTTGATGGCGATCAAGAGCGCCGAGATCGCCGGTCTGAACATCCCCGACGAAGCCAAGCGGGGGATGGTCAACTTCCTGAAGTCTCGCAGCCACGGCCGACGCAACGGGCTCTCCAGCTACGGCGGCGTGGAAGCTCTGCACCGAAGCAGCCCGCGCGTCACCCCGGCGATGACGGCCGAGGCCCTGTTCTGTAAACAGATGCTCGGGATAAAGCGGACCAACTCGGCCAGTATCGAAGCGGTCAGCTACCTGATGAAAAACATGCCCCGCCGAAGCAAGCTGAACCTCTACTACTGGTATTACGGCACGCTGGCGATGTACCAATACGGCGGCGAATCGTGGCGGAGCTGGAACGAATCGCTGCGCGACCTGTTGGTTGCCGAACAACTGGAGACCGGCGAGAACGCCGGGAGCTGGGACCCCAACGGCCCGTGGGGACCCTACGGCGGGAGAGTCTATTCGACCGCGCTGAGTACCCTCTGCCTGGAAGTCTACTACCGCTTCCTGCCGCTCTACCAAATGGGCGGCCGCTACGACGAAGAATAGCGTTCAAATACAGAGCCTCGTGCGACGGACAGATGTGTGGCTGGGGCTGAGTCCGCGAAGCCCCAGATCTTACGGTCCTGGGTAATCGAGCGCCTCGGGAATCGCGATCCCCGTCAGCGCACGTGCCGCCCGGCCTTTGGCCAGTCGCGAGCCGGTCAGACATCCATCCAGTTTGCTGCGACGGGTCAAGAAACCCCGCAGACCAGAGAAACGGACGCAGGGCCCCCGCTTCTCGGCATGGGAGCCGTCGGCTTCCATCACGTCGCTCGCGATCCGGGTCCCGTAGGAAATACCGGGAATCAGAGCTTCCAGCGCGTCGACCTCGTCGGCCTGAACGCACGCGTCACACGTCGGGTCCCAGCTCGGATGGCGATGGTATCCGAATACAAGCTCCGCGCAGATGCGCCCGACTTCACCGGCCGCCCGTGCCGACTGAACATGGCACAGATCGGTGAAGAACTGCACGTATCCCGGCAGCGCACCGGCCAGGTTCGGATTCTCCGCACCTTTGGACGCCAGTTCCACCACGTCGAGGATCTGGAAGCGTGTAGCCAACAGCCAGCACAGCGCACCGCCAAGCGAAAAAGTCGCCTCCTGCCGTTTGTCGTCAGCGATCGGTTTGTCGTCGGCGTCCCGGGACTGCTGCAAATGCTCGAGCGTCCAAAGCCAAAGGTCCATGGCGGAACCCACCGCGCAAGCGCCTGTGCCGGGTCGCAGCGAAGCAATCCGCTTCATCTCGAAAATCCATTGCCGGAACTGAGCCAGAAAGATCTCGTCAGCCATTGCGACGCTCAACTCGCGCCGCAGCGAGAATTCCGGCTCTTCCTGGGCGGCTTCAAATTGCGCATCCATCCATTTCTGTGGAAGAAAACCGGGGCAGTCCTCGGTGAGTCCGTAATCACCCATCAGGCTGACGGCGTCGCGCATGACCGCGGCCCCGTGACCGGCGCTCCACAGCTTCGCCGCCAGCGACAACACGTTCGCCACGGATTGGTTCTTCAGGTGCTCTTCATCGGGAAGGCGTGCTTCGCAGCCGTCAAGATGCCGAGCCGCTGCAAAGCCAAACGAGGCCGCCGCCTCGCCGGTCGCCCACACGTCAACCAGGCGGTGCAAAGCGTCCCGGCCCAGCCCTTGTCCGCGCTCATCCCGGCAGCGCTGGTAGCGGATGATCGGCTCAACGGCCGAGAGCAGTTTCGCCGCAGTCATTACGGCCGTTGCGATCCGGGCCCGGGCAAATACCGGTTTCAGGACTACGCTGTGGTTGAGGTTGGCAACGATGACGCCATCTTTGACGGTGTACCCGCCGACGATGCGGGAGGCCGGCACCTCAAGATCAAAAACGGGGTCCCGCACAGAGGAAAGCTGCTGCGCCAACTTGGGCAGCACCTGGCCGCGGTCAAACAGCCCATCGTCGTCTTCTTCAAGGATGACTAGGCACGTTCCCTCGATGCGCCGGTCATCCGACTCGACCGCCACCACGACAAAATCGGCGAAGTCCATGTTGGCGATGAACCGCCCGCGTTTCGAGACCTGCAGGATGGGCACTTCGCCATCGTTGGATCGAGCCACCTTGACTTTGCCGCTCAGGGTCCCAGTATCGCTGCCGATGTCGGGCAAGGGTTCGCTCAGGCAGATCGCGCCGCGGGCGACGCTGCGTTCTTCACCGGAGCGTGACGGTGCGCAGCGGCTCAGATACTCCTGCTTCTGGTCCGAGGTTCCACTTTCAACGATCGCTTGCAGAACGAGGCCGCCTGCCAGGTTGCAGGCAGCCGCGCCGCCGTCGACCCAGGCAAGCTCGAAACTGCTCAGCGCCAAGGCCTGGCTCTTGGAACCGCTGAGAAAACCGCCCCCCTCGGGATGCAGCATCACGGCGCTGATTCCCGCTTCGTCGAAGGCGGCCAAAAGCTGATTTTTCGCGTCGGTCCAATCGTTGGTGCCTCGCTCGCCGTCCGCGACCAGCCGCGCCACAAGACCGCGGGCCACAGAGCGTGTCGATTGGACAATCCCTTGCAGATCGTCCCGCTCGGCGAATCGCCACATCATCTGCCGTATCTCGTCCGTGGGGAGCGTTTGCAGCAGGGGCGTTTCATTTTCGTCGATGGCTGTACCGGTCATGATTCCGACTTCCTTCCATTCACCTGGGACCGTCCTGCGAAGAAACGGTCGTCGCGTCGTCCGATTTCGACCATCGGTCACGACGTCCGAATCATGTCAACTGAGAATTGTACCAGGAGAGTTTTGCCGAGCCAAACAAGGCGCATTCCGCTTCGACCATGCTTTGGCTCCCGACAAACTCGTTGAAGTTTCAGCTCGCGAATCGGGTGGTTTTGCCTCTGTTGTCGAAGTTCGGCCTTGACCAGTTGGCATGACACCGATTATTTTCCCGGTTCCACGTTGTCCTGCCTGGGTTTGGTTTGGAGCAATTGCTTTGCCATACGACAGTATTCTATTGGTCAAACAGGTCCCGGACACGGCCAACATCACGGCCGAGGCGATGAAGAAAGACGGGACCGTCAACCGGGGTGCGCTGCCGACGATCTTCAATCCCGAAGATCTCAACGCCCTGGAAACGGCGCTCGAAGTGCGCGAGCGGTTTGGTGGGACGGTGACCGCGCTCAGCATGGGTCCGCCCAAGGCCGCCGATGTTCTGCGAGCGTGTCTCTACCGGGGGGCGGACCGGGCCATTCTGTTGACCGACCGCCGGGCCGCAGCCAGCGACACCCTGGCCACCAGTTACATTCTCGCACAGGCGATTCATTCAGTCGGCCGCTACGACATCGTGTTCGCCGGCCGCCAGGCGATCGACGGCGACACCGCCCAGGTCGGACCTCAATGTGCCGAGAAGCTGGGGATCACACAGCTCACCTACCTGGAAGAGCTGATCAACATCGCCGGCGAGGTGATACGGATTCGGCGGAATACGGGCATCGGCTGGGAGATCGTTGAGGCCAAACTGCCTGTGCTGGTCACGGTGACGAACACGAGCAACAAGCCGCGTCCGCCGGCGGCGCGAAGAATGTTGCGCTATAAACGGGCCCGCGTCCAGACCGAGGTGGCCGCCGAGGTGAAGTCGGACCTGGCCGGCGCGTCGGGCGAAGAGCGCGAGGCCGAGGTCACCCGCCGCATGGAGACCCTCAAACAAAAAGACCTTTTGATCGAACAATGGAACCTGGACGACATCGGCGCCGACCTGGACCGTTGCGGCTTGGCCGGTTCGCCGACGAAAGTCTACCGCGTCCAGGCAATCGTGCTGACGAAGGAAGGCTACACGGAGATACCACCCTCTGAGGAGGGCGCCCGTCAGCTAATCCACGAATTGGTGGTCGACCGGACTTTGGGTTAACGATGATCGAAACGAACCGACAAGGTGAAGTTTGGGTTTTCGCCGAACAGCAGGACGGCGTGCTCCAAGACGTCGTGCTGGAGTTGAGCGGCAAGGTCCGCGAGCTGGCCGACGGGCTGGGCGTCAAGACGGGGGCCGTGCTGCCGGGCGCCAAGCTCGACGGGCTTCCCGAACGATTGATTGCACATGGAATCGACAACGCCTATGTGGTCCAAGACGCCAGGCTGGGCCATTACCAGACGAGCCCCTACGCGCGCGTGCTTTCCGCCCTGATCGAGAAACACAAGCCGCAGATCGTGCTCTACGGAGCGACGCCCTTGGGACGCGACCTGGCGCCCCGCGTGGCCTCGGAGACGCGCGCCGGCATGACGGCCGACTGTACCGACCTGGAGATCAAGGACGTCACCGACCCGCGGACCAAGAAAGTCCACGAGAAGCTGCTTCTGCAGATCCGTCCCGCTTTTGGCGGCAACATTATCGCCACGATCGTTAATTACGACGCGTGGCCCCAGATGGCCACCGTCCGCGAAGGCGTGATGCCTCTGCTAGAGCCCGACCTGTCGCGGGCCGGCAATATCGTCACCGAACAAATTCCACTTGACGACGTGCTGTTTGCCGTCAGGCTGATCGAGCGGCACGTCGAGCCGCGAACGGTGAACCTCAAGGGCGCCCGGGTGATCGTGGCCGGCGGCGGGGGCGTGGGGAGCAAGGAACAATTCAGGATGATTCACGATCTGGCCGGTGCGATCGGCGGGGCCGTCGGAGCCAGCCGGGCCGCGGTCGACGGTGGATACATCGGCAAAGAGCACCAGATCGGACAGACCGGCACAACGGTCCGCCCGGCCTTGTACATCGCCGCCGGCATCAGCGGCGCCGTTCAGCACCGGGCCGGCATGGAGGAATCGGCCAAGATCATCGCCGTCAACAGCGATCCTGAGGCGCCGATCTTCTCGGTCGCCCATTACGGCATCGTCGGGGATCTCCATCTGGTGATCCCCATGTTAATCAAGGCGCTCAAGGAGCGACGGTAGGCTGAGAGTTGAGAGTCGAGAGTTGAGAGCTGAGAGCTGATCGCTGACAGGGAGTTTGACGTGGGAAACTTTTTTCTCGACAACCGGGACATCCAGTTTCTGTTCGACCACATCGACGTGAAAGAACTGGCCCGCATTCAGGAGTTGGACGCCGAGAACGGCGACGCCGACTACCTGCCAACCGACGAAGCCGACGCCGTCGGCGACTACCGCCGGGTCCTGGAGATTGTCGGTGAGGTGGCCGCCGACACGCTCGCGCCCAACGCGGAACAGGTGGACCGGGAAGGCAACACGCTCAACGAAGACGGCACCGTCAGTTTGCACCCCAACGTCCGCGAGAACCTCGACCGGATGTCGCAGGCCGACGTGATGGGGTTCACGCTGCCGCGGAAATACGGCGGGCTGAACTGCCCCAACCTGATCTATACGATGGCCACCGAGATCGTCGCCCGGGCCGACGCCTCGTTCATGAACCTCTTCGGCTTGCAGGGCATCGCGGAGACGATCAACGCCTTTGCCAGTTCGGAGATCAAGGACGAAGTCCTGCCGCGGTTCGCCGAGGGCGAGGTCACGGGCGCCATGGTGCTGACCGAACCCGATGCCGGCAGCGACCTGCAGGCGGTCCGCCTGCGCGCTCACCAGGACGAGGACGGCAATTGGTACCTCAACGGCGTGAAGCGTTTCATCACCAACGGCTGCGGCGAGATCCTGCTGACCTTGGCCCGCAGCGAGCCGGACGTCAGCGATGGCCGGGGCCTGAGCCTGTTCATCTCTGAGCGGTCCGAGAAAATCAAGGTGCGGCACCTGGAGAAGAAGCTGGGGATTCACGGTTCGCCCACCTGCGAGTTGGTCTACGACGACGCCCCGGCCCGGCTGGTCGGCGAGCGTCAGCGGGGGTTGATCACCTACGTGCGGGCGCTGATGAACGGGGCCCGGGTCGGGATCGGCGCGCAGTCGCTGGGAGTCGCCGAGGCCGCCTACCGCCTGGCCCGGACGTACGCCCACACACGACACCAGTTCGGCGGACCGATCGAACGGCTGCCCGCCGTGGCCGAGATGGTCGCCGACATGCAGGTCGCCATCGAGGCGGCCCGGGCGCTGACGTATGAAACCAGCCGTATCTGCGACCTGGAAAACAACAACACGCGCATCCTCGAAGGGAGCAAGGACCGTCTGGAGAAAGCCGAGCTGAAAGACCGCAAAAAGCTGGGCCGGTCGCTGAAGCGCGTAAACAGCATGCTCACGCCGATGAGCAAATACTACTCTTCGGAGATGTGCTGCCGGGTGGCCGACACGTCGATCCAAGTCTTGGGCGGGTCGGGCTACATGATGGATTACGCCGCCGAACGCCATCTGCGCGACGCCCGCATCACGACCATCTACGAGGGGACCAGCCAGTTGCAGCTCGTCGCGGCCGTCCTCGGAATCACCTCGGGAACGCTCGAAACTTACCTGACCGAGCCTGAGCAGACAGAGTACGAAGACCCGTTCTTGATCGAACTGAAACAAAAACTGGCCGAGGGCAAAGGACGGCTCGCAGAGACGATCCAATTCGTCAAAGGGCAGTCGCCCCAATTCATGCAGCTTTTCGCACGGCGATTGGTCGACTCGGCGATTGCGCTGATCGTCGGTCACTTGTTCCTGGCGCAGGCGGTCAACAACGAACGGAAACAGCGCGTGGCCCGGCGATTCATCGCGTCCCAAATGCCCATCCTGCGAATGAACTGCGAGCAGATCCTCTCGGGCGACACC
>CAZGYE010000231.1:0-9574 GCA_964530165.1 uncultured Planctomycetaceae bacterium | reverse complement strand
CTACGAAATGCACTGCCGTGAGGAAGTTGCTCCAGACGGCTAAAGTGTTACGAAATTTTCTCGGTGTGTGGCTGGCGTGGGAGTTGATTCGCAGACTTTCGCTGGATACGTTTTTTCACAAGACGATTCCGGCGAGGCGTGAGGACGTTTAGGAGTTTGGTGACTACCGCAGAGCAACGTCTACTCCACCTCAGGAACCCTTGTTTGAGGAGGAGTGCTATGGCCCGTTATTTGGGAATCGACTTGCATCGCAATCAGTTCAAGGTGATCACGCACTCGGTGAAGAAGACAGACAAGAACGACGCCCGCGCGTTGGCGTTCTATTTGTCGAAGGACATGCTGCCGGAGGTGCGCATGAAGGACAAACATCAGGCTCAGGTGGCTTCGCTGACGCAGACTCGCGACACGCTGGTGAAGCAGTGGACGGCCCTGAAGAACAAGATCAACAACATCCTCTCCGCGCACGGCATCAACCTGAAGAAAGAATCGCTGGGGAGCGAGAAAGGCCTGCACTATGTGCTCGACGTCGCCTTCGATCCGGTCGTGGAGATCGAGCTGCGAGTGCTGGTCGATCAGATTCGTGCGCTGAATGAGAGCATCAAGCGGCTGGAACAGACGGTTCGCGAGGAGGGCCGGAAGCTGGAAGGCTTCGAGAATCTGAAAAGCATCAAGGGGATCGGCGAGGTCAGTGCCACCATCCTGCTGTCGGTCATCGGCGATGTGAACGACTTCGCCCACGAGGGCAAGCTGGCCGCCTACTTCGGGATCGTGCCGCGAATCAGCAACTCCAATGAAACCGAGCATTCCGGACGCATTACCAAGCGGGGCACAAAACTGGGCCGCACTACCCTGGTGCAATGCGCATTGGTCGCCATGCGGTACAGTCCGTACTTGGCTCGGTTCTATCGAAAGATCCAGCTGCGTCGCGGTACAGGCAAGGCAATCATCGCCCTGGCGAAAAAGTTCCTGGGTGTCATCTATCGGACGCTGAAATACAACTGGGTGTTTGAAGACTTTCCCCGCTTCCAATTGGCGGAGGTCTCTTCATGACGGCTCTGGGACTCACCACCAGGGAAGGGTTTGTCTTCCCTTCTGTCGCTCGCCCGTCGCCAGCAGCATGTGAGCGACGGGCGGCTCCGCCAGGGAAGACAAACCAACCCGCAACTTAAAGGATGACTTGAACTTACACTCGAGAAATCACAATGACCGGAGTAGACACAATTCATAGGAAGAGGAGTTTCTCGATGAGCCGACCAACTGCCCCGAGGCCGACCGCTTTCTCCGCAAGGAATACCGTAAAGGGTGGGCTTGATCACACAGAGACACACAGAGTGATGCCGTTAAGGTGCGTTGTTCTCGCGGGATTGGTGCTGGCGGCGTCCCCCGCTTTTGCCGACCCGCCGAACCTGGCTTTCCAGCCCGCCGGAGACGGTCTGTTCGACTTCGATACGGGCGTATTGAAGGGCCGTCTGAAACTGGACGGCAAGTACCAGGGCCTTTACCCGTTCGTCGACGCGGCCACAGGGATGGAACTGGTCCATCCGCCGGGCGTGTTCAGCTTCTATCGCGTGTTGACAAACAACCGACGCTACGGCAACGCCGCACGGGACTGGCCAACCGTCGCGAAGCTGCTTGCCGACGGGGCCGTCGAGGTCCATTGGCCGACAGCCGAAAAGCATCCCCTGGAAATGACGGCCGTCTATCGGTGGAGTGCGACCGATACGCTTGATCTGGAGATTGCCGTCACGCCGCAACAGGAGATGCAGCACTTCGAGCTGTTCATGTCGTCGTACTTCGGCAAGACGTTCCGCGCGTCGGTCTACGTGAAAGACGACGGCGAAAACCCCCGCTTCGAGCCGGCCGACAGAACGCCAGGCGCCCACGGCGGATACGTGATGTTTCCACGGGACGCGAAGGCGGTGGAGATGATCCGCGACGGACGTTGGAAGATCCCGCCCAATCCGGTCGATTGGAACATGGGACGCTCCTTGGCGGCGCCGTTGGCGATTCGCCGTGACACGACCAACGGGCTGACCGCCGTGATGATGTCCCGCCCCGAGGACTGTTTCGCGGTGGCGAGCCCCTGGAACCCGGCCTCACCAGAGGCCGGCGGATACCGGTCGCTCTATCTCTCTCTGTTCGGGCGAGACCTCCGGGCTGGCCAGACAGCGCACGCCCGCTGTCGATTGGTCCTCCGCCGCAACATCTCCGACGAGCAAGCCGTACAACGTTTCGAAGAATTCCTCAAGCAGGCCGGCGGCGAGGCCAAGCACTGAAGGTCAGGTTCTCAGGACCTCCGGTGGTCGACGAGTGGCTGGGGCTGAGTCCGTGAAGTCCCAGATCCTACGGTGAGCAACTCACTGGGGCATCGAAGACTCTGCCCCCGCCACTCAGCCGCTTGCTCACGCTCGCGGCTCGGACGAGGATTTTCAATAGGCTGTTAGAGTGACTCGACCGACATCAGATATGCGATCACGTCGGCCGTGTCTTGTTTGGTGAGCTGTTTCTCGAGTCCCTCGGGCATGATCGAGACGCCGGTGTTGTGCAACTCGTCGATGTCGACCCGCAGCACCGTATCGCTTTCTCCGTCGGCGCGCTTCAGCGTGATGCTTGTGGCCGTCTCTGAGCCGATCATCCCTGTGACCGAAAGACCCTCGTTGGTGACCACGACATAGTTGAAGTATTGCGGCTGCACCTCGCGGTTCGGGTCGAACACGGCGAGCAGAATAGTCTTCGCACCGCGATCCTTGATCCCCGCCAGCGGGAGGCCGAGGTCGTATCCCACGCCCTCTAATCTGTGGCACGTCGAGCAGACTCTCTTGAAGACCGCCTTTCCGCGGCCGGCGTCGCCGGGCATGTTGAGCGATTCACGGTAGTCGGCCACCACCTTCCCCCGACCGGCCGCCATGTCGCCACCGAGCAGTTGCTTGGCCCGGCTGCGAATCGTCTCGTCCGGATGGGCGAGCAGCAACTGAATTCTCGCTGGATCGAGCTGCGAACGGTTGACCTGCCGGCGTTTGATCGCGGCTAGCAACACCGACAAACGCTCGGGACGGGCAAAGAGGACCTCCGTCGCCGTCCGCTGGACCTGCGGACTAAAGTCGGCCCAACCCGCGACGATCATTTCGGCCACCCGGGCGTCGCGAAACCGGCCGAGCACTCTGAGCGACTCCCTCTGCACTGCTTGAGGCTGCCGGCCGTGAAGCAGCGCGCCAAGCACGTCGCGGGCGTCGTCAAACGGAACAATCACCAATGCGCCGATGGCCTTCATGCGAACACCGACGGACCGACCGTCATCGGTCGCAAGGCGTCTGGCGTTTCGGACGACCTCGGCCAACAAGCGGCCAGCAGGTGTGTCAGCCTGTGAGGTCAATCGCCGGCGCATGGGCAGATTCGTTTTGGCCAGTCCCGCCACCACGTCCAGAGCCAGCCTGCCTGCGGAGGCGGCAGACTGATTGAGCCAGTCGAGCACTTTCTCAGGCTGGCCGGGGCGGTTCTGCCGCCCGATCTGCTCGGTCAGCTCGACCAGTGAAGCGCGGGCCGTCTCGGTCGCCGCCCATTGGCGATTGGCCACCAGACGGCTGAACAAGTCGCCCGCCCGCCCCAACGAAGAGCTCAACACCGCCAGACGCATCCACGAATCGGAACCGTCCCGGGCAAAGAGGACGGCCAATGCTGCGGTCGCCTCACTACCGGGAATCTCGCCCAACGTGAAAGCCAATTGATAGCGGACCCGCATATCGCCGTCGGTCACCATCGCGCACAGCTTTTGCCGGACCTTTGAAGAATCGGCAAGCACCCGCTCTGAGAGCCGAACCGCATGCTCGCGAACGCGGGGATGCGGATCGTCGAGACGGGCCAAAACAATGTCGCTCGTGAGCGCGTCCTGTCCGTCCAGCGCGTACATGGCGTGCATCCGCACCAACGGTGACGCCCCCCCCATGGCCAGCTTCCTCAGCGGTTCGACGCAACGTTTGTCCTGCCGTTCATACAGCAGACGGCTGGCCGTCCGGCGGTGCCAGCCGTTGGGATGTTCAAGCAGTCCGACCAGCTCGACAGTCGACAGGCTCCCGAGCCGTGGAGGATCGGGTTGTCGAAATCCGTCGGGCACGATGCGGTAGATGCGGCCGCGGTCGTTGCCGCTGTTCAGGTCCAGCAGAGCTTTGATGTCGTCTGGAAACGTCGACGGATGTTCGATGACTTCGCGGTACATGTCGGCCACATACAGGGTCCCATCCGGCGCATTGGTGAACTGGACCGGTCGGAACCAGTTTTCGTTCGACGTAAGAAACTCGCATTTTTGCTCCGTCCGATACGCCAGAAAACCGACGCCGCTCGGCTCCAGTCGTTTGCGGTGCACGAGGTTGCCCGATGGCTCTGCAATGAACAGGTTGCCGCGGTATTGGCTCGGCCAGGCGTTTCCCGTGTAGACGGTGATGCCGCAGGCCGCCGAAAAGACCCCCACACGGGTCTTGACCCACTCGGGACCTTTCGTGCCCAGTTTGCGTTGGGCCCAAACGATCCGCCACGGTTCGCGGGGACTGGTGCGATAGTTGGGAGGCAGTTTGCCGTCGACGGAGATGTTGACGTGAGCTGTGGGAGCGCGCACGTAAGGGTTGCGGGCGATGTAGCGGTCTTCGTACATCACCATCTGGCAATGGTTGCCGTTGGCCGAGCCAAATTTGCGGCCCCACTGGTCGAGACCCATTCCGTGCTGGTCGCCGCTGCTTTCCAAACGCAACTGGCCGGTGCGGGGATGAAAGCTGATGTCTCGCCGGTGGACCGGAATCACGGTGCCCCGCTGCTCCGGGTGAGTGCGTTCCCATCGGACGGCTCGCAGGTTTCCGCCGCTGGCCGCCACGACGGCGTGGATGCGGTTGTCGAGCCGCCAGCGAAGACTGTTCAAAAGCTGATTGACGTTACTCAGACCGAAACCGGTAAGAACCACCTCACGCACGTCGGCCTTGCCGTCGCCGTCGGTGTCTTTCAGGTACAGCAAATCGGGCGACGCGCCGACGAACACACCGCCGTCGAAGCAGGTCACCGTGGCATTCCACGAGAGTCCCTCGGCGAACACCGTGCGCTTGTCGAAACGGCCGTCGTTGTTCGTGTCCTCCAACAGCGCGATACGCCCCGGCTTGTGCGCGTCGTTCTCCGAATAGCCGATGTACTCCGCCACGTACATACGGCCGTTCTCGTCGAAAGCCATGTCGACCGGGTCGAACACCAAAGGCTCAGCGGCGACCTGCTCGATGCGGAAGCCCGGGAGAGTGCGAAACGTCTCCATCGACGCGGCCGGCTCTTTCGGAGGAACGCGAGGCAGTCGAGCTTTGAGGTCTTTCTCGGCCCGGGCCGATGCCGCGAAGGCCATCCCCACAAGAAATGCGATCGCCAAGACGCGCCGAGAGGCCGGTCGCTGTTTCATTGTCTCCATGCCCAGTACGGCACTCATGGTGACGGCTTTCCTATCGGTTTGCCCCTTTAAGCAGACCAACATGAACAGACCACGGGGTATCATCGCAAACGCAGTCCGTTGGGGGTACAAAGGGTGGATTCTCTCCAATTGCTTGGAGTGGCCCGACAACAAGAGATGAGAATATGGAGACGTCATGAGCAAGGCAACCTTTCAGTATTCGGCATTTGCAATCGTCTGGATCGTCTTGGCCGGCACGGGAAACGCCGGCGAGCGCTACACCGGTCCGTGGGACATGAAAGAACTGGCCAAACCACCCAAGGTGGAGTGGATCGAGGGTTCTGGTCCCATTCGTTCATTGTACTACACTGGCGAACCATATCGCGGCAAGCCGACTCGCGTTTTCGCGTTCTACGGAGCTCCCGAAGCAGCGGCCCCCCAGAGCAAACGGCCGGCAATGGTCTTGGTTCACGGCGGTGGCGGGACGGCGTTTCGTGAGTGGGTCGAGATTTGGGTGAAACGAGGCTACGCGGCCATCGCGATGGACTTGGCCGGCCGACGTCCCGACAAAACCCGTCTGCCCGACGGCGGACCGGACCAGGGTCACCGGCAGAAATTCGACGACCTTGCCGAGGGGGTCAAGAACGCTTGGCCGTATCACGCCGTGGCGAATGTCGTTCGTGCCGCATCGTTGTTGGAAAGCATGCCGAACGTCGATTCGCAACGAATGGGGATCACGGGGATTTCGTGGGGTGGTTACCTGACATGCCTCGTCGCGGGCCTCGACGGACGGCTCAAAGTGGCTGTGCCGGTTTACGGCTGCGGTTTCTTGCACGAGAACAGCGCTTGGCTCAAAGTTTTCGACCGGCTGGGTCCCGAGCAGACGGAACGATGGGTCAAGAACTTCGACCCCTCGCAGTACCTGGCCAATGCCGGCATGCCGATGTTGTTCGTCAACGGCTCGAACGACTTCGCCTACCCGCTGGACAGCTACCAGAAGAGCTATCGTCTGGTGAAAGCCCCGCGGACTTTGTGCATCACCGTTCGCATGCCGCACGGTCATCCGGCGGGATGGCGACCCAAAGAGATCGGACTGTTTGTCGATTCGGTCTTGAAGAGCGGCAAATCGCTGGCTGAGATCGTGACAGCGTCGCGCCACGCGAAGGCGGTCAGGGTAACGTTCAAAACAGTCGTCCCGATCAAGAGCGCCGCATTGCATTACACCACGGACGCCGGTGCGTGGCAGAAGCGTGAATGGAAGTCCGTGCCAGCGAAGATCCAGGGCGATACGGCCAACGCGGTCCTGCCGGTTGCGTCCGGGATCGTTTACTTCGTCACGCTCACCGATGACCGTGGAGCCGTGGTTTCGACGGAGCATGAAGTAGTGCCGTAGCCTCATCGCCTTGGGGAAGAGCGGAATTGTCGCGCGCACACCGGTCACGCTTGACACTCTGCAGTTCGAATGGCTGCGACGACGTCCCGGAGCAACACGTCGGGGAGTTCCTCGGAATCGGCTGAGCCATGATAGGCCCAAGCACGATTTGTCTCCGGACAGACGCCGATGGCCAACAGATCCGGGAACTCGGCGAACAAGTGCGTACAGATTGCCGGTGTTTTTGCGGGTTCCGACACAGTCAACACGACGACGTCGGCATCGGTCTCAGCCACTGAGAGCAGAGCGTCCAACGGGTCGAAGACTTCATCCACCACTTCAAGGTCCCATTCATCTTCCAAACGGAGACGCAGCACTTCGCTGAACATCGGCGGTTCGACGGCCAATACAATTCGAATTACGCTCACGAGTCCATTCTCCGGTGAAGAGTGTACCAAACATCATTGTTTCCAACTTGTCAGAGACCATCATCAGAAATTCCGCCCGCGAATGCAATCGACCTCTGGGTTCAAAACAGATACACGATTAGGACTATTTGTGTCGGATTGATCGACGGCCGATCACCGCAATGGGAAAACGGAAACTTGCGACCCGGTTCTCGGTGGAGAATCGACGGCAAACGCTCTCCTTGACCCGGAGTTCGTTGCGCTCGACGTGCAATTCTCAGTTGCACAATCGGTCGTGGTGTGACGCGCAACGGTCTGCCGTCATTTTAGCAAGTGCTGCTCGTAGGCGTATTCGGCCGCCTCGTATCGGTTTTCGACTTGCAGCTTTTCGAGAATGTTGTGCACGTGGTTCTTCACGGTGTACAGCGACAAAGTCAGCTTTCGCGCGATTTGCTTGTTGCTGAGCCGATCGTCGGCGATCAATCGCAAAACGTCGAGTTCGCGTGTGGTCAATTTGGCCGACTCAATGCGTTGACTCCAGCGGTTTTCCCTGGCCAGCTTGCCTAGTTGCGCGAACATGGAGTTCGCAATCTGAGGCGAACAGTAGGTCTCTCCACGGTTGACCGTCTCAATCACAACCTTGAGTTCCTCGATCGAGGCCTCATCCAGAACGCATCCATCGGCGCCCACCTGCACGCAGCCGACAATGGCTTCCTCGACACTGGCGGGCACCAGCACAATCACTCTCACGCCGTAAAAGCGTTCCCGGAGCCGCTGTATCGACTCCACCGTGAGTCTCAGTGGAAAACTCATGTCCGTCAGAACGACGTCCGGACGACTTCCTGAGACCTGTTGCAGTTCGTTGGGACCGGTGTCCCCCAAGGTCACGGCTTCGTACTCTGCGTAGTCTGAGAATACTGAGGCCAGGCACTCACGAAACAAGCGGTTCTGATGTACGACCATCAGTCGAATGCTATCGCCCATCGAGAGGCTCCCGTGTTTGTTACGTGTTTCCTGCCAGATTGGCTACGAGGACGCAATCACTATAAACATCCAGTATCACCTGAATTAATATGAAAATCAACACAATATGAGTAATTTTGTTGAAATAACGATAATTAGTGATTCGCGTATTTACAGTGAATGATAACGTTTGAGACGGAAAGACCGATTGGAATAGTCAGAGTGTCTGTCGGAAGAAAATTGCGTGGACCGTAAGTGTTTTTCAGGAACGGCGTCGTATCGCTGCCGGGCGAACGACTGCGCCGGTGGAAAGGAAGCGTCCTGCGTTTCTAGTTCAGACTAAGCCGAGGGATTAGGTCGTTTTTGGTTCGTTTTTGGTTCGGTCGATCTATTGTTTTGCCTCATCAGGATCGGTCAGAATGAGAGTTGGTTCGTTGTGGGCACCGGGAATGGATTCTGCTGGTCAGCCAACTACGAAGGATGATTCCAAGCCACAAAAAGTCAACATAGCGAAACAAGATGATTCGAACTGTTAAAATAAATGGACGTTTTTCGGTAAAGTTAGATAATTTTAGTTGATTTTAATAACTGATATGTTTAACGTGATTAACAAGGACAAAGTAATAACGTTCAATACAAAGTTAACAACAACAAGAACGTTTATGCCAAAAGAGGAAGAAATGACTGTTTTCGAGGTTTTGACGGCTTGGATGGCAAGTTCGGCCAGATCGAGAACATGAACTGTTGATTTTCAAAGCGTCTGTCTAGTCCACACTCGAAACTTACTGAGGAAGCTCCCATGCTCATCACCCCTTGGCTGCGTTCGATGAAATCCGTTTTGGCTCCCTATGCGCCGAAGACGTCGAAGGCGGCTTCGCGGCGACGGAATCGTGCAGGTCGTTCCACGCTGGTTGATCTGACTTCCCAGGTGGAACGGCTGGAAGACCGGACACTGCTTTCCACGGTTTCGCTCAACAACGGCCGGGTCATGGTCACCGGCGATACGGACGCCGACAATCTTGAGGTCGACGTCCGCTTCGATGCCGCCGGCGTGGATGGGGCAGGGATCTACCTGTTCGTCCAAGACCTTGGTGCAGACGGAACGGCAGGGACTGCCGACGACGATCCGGTCACCGCTGTCGGCCCCGGCGTGAATCAGGTTGATTCGGACTTGGACGGCACGTTTGACGAAGTGACCATTTTCATTCCGAATGTCACCAGGGGCATTAACATCGACGTGGGCGATGGGGATGATCAGGTGACGTTTGAGGACACCAGCGCCGTAGCAATCACAGGCAAGGCTGCCGGCGCGGCGATGAACGGCGGCGCCCGGTTCCCCTCGGCGGTGTTCTTCAACGCGACGATCCTTGGCGGCGACGGGAACGATCATCTGATTGCCGGTCTCGGGAACGATCGTCT
>CAZGYE010000230.1:0-9607 GCA_964530165.1 uncultured Planctomycetaceae bacterium | reverse complement strand
TCGCCAACTGCCGAAAAATAGTCCAGATGACCTGAATTACCGCGTCCTTTCTAAGCAACGCTACCTGTCCTCATAGACGTCCCTCCCCGCCAAAACGGTCAGGCAGCGATTGGTGCGCATAACACAGGCGGGGTTGGTGGACTCGTCTCACTGTTCTGCACAGCGGCCCTGTTCCAACATTTTCACTCAAGTCTGGACCATACTCCAGGTCCGATAACCAGAAAAGTCGGTGCAATCGGTAAAGTTTGCTGCCGATTTTGCCGACCACGATGATTATGAACCGCTCTACTCCCGGTCGCAGGAGAGTACGGATGCTTCGACAACGGCTGCTCCTCGGCGGTTTGATTCTTTTCTTGCTGACGTTATTTCCTGGGTGCCATCTCCTCGTGCGGCTGGGTGAAGAGCGCAGAGGAGAGCGTCCGGGCAGCCAGCCGGTCGATCGACCTTCGCCTCCCAGCAGCGAACCGGAGACTTCCAAAGCGCCGTCGCCGGGCCTTGATGACAGCGACCCGCAACGGCCGCCCTTGCCGGGACTGAATGAGTCCAAAGTTGAGAGTCCAGAGTCCAGAGAAAGTCGAACGTTGTCACAAGGCTCGCGGAAAAGACTCTGGGAGATTCGCAAACGCCTCTCCGGCAACACTGGCATCAACACCAACACCGCTATCGCGCCTGGGGAAGGGCAGTACGTCTATCGCACACAGCTCCGATTTCTGCAGTCGCACAGCAGCCCCGGCCCAGCCGACCGCGATCTCAACGTGCTGGTCAGCCCGCAGGTGATGGCTTATGGTGTGAAAGAAGATTTGACCGTTTTCGGTGTGGTCCCGTTGGTGAAGCGTGACGGAACCATCCGCCCGCCCATGTCCACAGGGGCTTTCAAAGAACTCGACGACTTCGGCGTGGGCGACATGCGGTTTTTCGCCAAATATCGCTTCTGGGAGAAAGACGAGCCGGGCGAAACGACGCGGTGGTCGGTCTTCGGCGGCCTCGAAGTGCCGTCATACGACAAGGACTTCAGCTCCGATTCTTGGGACCCGTTCATTGGCACCGTTTGGACGTATCAATCACTGGAATGGGGCTTCGATTGGGACGTGTTCTGGAACTTCAACACCGGCGATGGCGTATTCCGCCACGACGAAATGCGTTACGACGCCGCGTACACTTACGTCCTGCTGACCGGCCAGACGCTCGATGAAAAGTTCTGGCAACTGAGCAGCATTTTCGAGTTGAACGGCTCGTACCTGACCGATGGCAGCCATCTGTTGTTTGCTGCTCCGGGTTTCCAGCTCGCGCTGCCGCAAATCATCGTGGAAGCATCGCTGCAACTCCCTGTCATCCGCGACTTGAAGACCACCATCGAGCCGGATGCTGTTCTCGTCATCGGGACACGAATTACTTGGTAAAGCGATTCACCGCCGTTCGTGTGACGTGGAATACCGGAGCATCGCATCGCTGTCGCTCTGACCCGGCCACCATCCGACATCTTCACAGACCTGGAGAAAGACAATGACCAACAGAACGACAGCCGCTTTGTGCTTGTTCATCGCTGCGTTGGCAGGCCTGGCAACGCCCGCCAGTGCCCAGGTGCGGTTGACGATCAAGCAAGTCACGACCATCCGACCCACCCACGATGGACGGTACTTCGCACGGGCGTCGCTTCAGGTGCTGGCGAACGGGGTTTGGGTGATGACGTATATCCATTCAGACCATCATTGGAAGTCCCCCGGCGGCCAAATCGAAGTCATGTTTTCCGCCGACGAAGGCCGGACATGGGCGCCGCCGAATACCTATCTGGACGGCAAGCCGGTCTCGGGGCTGCCCAGCGCTGCAAGCCCGAAGGAGTCCCCACACGATCCCGTCGAGCCGTATATCTACCTCGCGCCAAATGGGGACTTGGTGATTGCAGCCATGGACGCCATTTTCCCTCCCGGCCAGGGCCAGCGCCGTCCGGGCCACGGTGGTATGTGGATCACCGTCTCATCGGATGACGGCCGAACCTGGAGCAAGTGGAGCAAGGTGACGTTTCGAGGCGTCCCAGGTGGGGGTTGCGGTGATCTGACGCAGGATTCTTTCCTCGATGGCAACACGATCTACGCCACCTCCCGGCTCAGCGACTGGCGTCAGAATGAGCCGGGGAAGTTACTTTCCGCCCGATGGTTCTCTCCGGGGAAGACGCTTCCCGGCCTGCTCAAGTCCACTAACAACGGACGCACGTGGGAATTCGTCAGTTGCTGCGATAGCGAGAGGAATTGGGATCGGACCGGCGATTCTGAGACCGGTCTCGAACGCGTTGGCGAAACCGAGCTTGTCGTCGTCATACGAGGCGGCTTCAAGACGGAACTGCCCTGGTTGACCCGGAGCCAGGACATGGGCAAAACATGGACCAAGCCGGTCAGGATGAGTTCCAAGGTGAAAGCATGGAAACGCGCCAGAATTTACACTCTTAAGCATCTCAAGCACTTGAGCAAGGTAGAGACCATCCCACAATGGTGGAACGATAGCATACTGATCGGGACCGGTGTCGATCAGGTCTCCATAAAACCGGCCACGCGAAACGTTGGGCTCTGGTATTCGGAAGACAAAGGAAAAACCTGGAGTGCACCGCTGCATCTCGACATCAACACGCAGGACGCTGGTTACGGCGACGTGCGGATGCGCAAGAACGGCGATCTCGTCGTGGTCTCCTACCACGGGGCCTACGATCAGGCGTCGATCAAGCAGTATGTGGTTGGTATTGAGACCCACAAGGGCCCGTAGTGATGTCGGGTAAGGGAGAGCGACCAAAGCCAGTCAGTTCCCCAATCGCGTCAAAGTTCGCCGGGGAAGTGTGCCACGGCTGTGTCAGTCGTGCTGGTTCCGTTCGAGCACATTGCACGGCTCACAGAGCCGTGGCACACATCTTGCCGAGATGGAACGACGCGGCACAGTGAATGCCGGCGACTGCTTGCCCGTTTGGTGTCCGTTGCGTATCATCGGGTGTCGCAGCATCAGGAGCAGAGGAGTCACAAACGATGACTTCGGTGCGTCAACCGGCCGTCGCCGGGACATTCTATCCGGCCGATCCGCAGGAACTGCGGACAATGATCGACGGCTTCCTCGAGCAGGCGGAATCTGCGGACTCGGCGCCGAAGGCGCTGATCGTCCCGCACGCGGGGTATATCTACTCCGGCCCAGTGGCGGCCAGCGGGTACAAACGGCTGGCCCCGGCGCGCGAAACGATCAGACGCGTCGTCCTGCTCGGACCTGCGCATCGAGTGCCGTTACGAGGGATGGCCGTCAGCAGCGCCGATGCGTTTGCCACCCCGCTGGGCACTGTTGGGCTCGACAAGCCGGCCATCGCCGACGTTCTGAGATTGCCGCGCGTGCAGACCCTCGACGCGGCACATGACCGGGAACATAGCCTGGAGGTGCAATTACCGTTTCTACAGGTGGTGCTGGCTGATTTCGTCCTGGTGCCGATTGTCGTGGGGCAGGCCACGCGGCAAGAAGTGGCCGACGTGCTCGAAACAGTGTGGGGCGGAGACGAGACGCGGATCGTCATCAGTTCCGATCTCAGTCATTATCACGATTCCCAGCGGGCGTCGCGGCTCGATCGCATCACGTCGGAGACCATCGAACGGCTTTCCTACGAGGATTTGACCAGCGAGCAAGCCTGCGGGTACAGTTCCATCCGAGGCTTGCTGAGCGTGGCCCGTGATCGTAACCTGCAGGTGACGACCCTCGACCTGCGCAGCTCGGGTGACACCGCGGGGCCGCGCGATCAGGTCGTCGGATACGGCGCCTATGTGCTCGCATGAACCGACCTCCTTGAGGCGACAATGTTGAAACAGCGACCTCGAAACCAACAGACACGCAATCGAGGACGGCCTTCGAAACGTGCCGGTTGCATCCTGGCGGTTACTTGGCGGACGGCAGCCGGGCTGATTCTCTTTGCCGGCTGTGCGCAGACGGAGCCGCCGTCGCCGGGTCCCCCTCGGCAAACAGTTGACTCGAAACCGGGAACTCCGACCATGCGCATCACAGTCCACAGCGAAGCATTTGCCCAGAATCAGGCCGTCCCGCAAAAATATACCGGCGACGGTGACGACGTCTCCCCGCCGCTGCGCTGGTCTCAACCGCCGGAACACGCGAAAGAGCTTGCGCTGATCGTCGACGATCCGGACGCCCCTTCGCGGCAACCGTGGGTCCATTGGGTGATCTACAAGATCCCCGCGACCGAGCAGGGCCTGACCGAAGGAATTCCCGCGGACGAGAGACTCTCGTCCTCGCCGGTTGGAGCGCTGCAAGGGGAGAACTCTTGGGGGGCCGTCGGTTACCGTGGTCCGGCGCCACCCAAAGGACACGGCGTACACCACTACCACTTCAAACTCTACGCACTGGATGCGGAACTGCCTTTAGAGCCTGGACTCGACAAAAAGAGTTTGCTCGAGGCGATGTCCGGCCACGTTTTGGCAGAGGGAGAACTGGTCGGAACCTACCAGCGGTAGTCATGGGGCGAGACGTTCCCGACACCGAGCATCTCTACACTGCACTGCAAACGTTCAAAATTCGTTTGTCGTGCGCGAAATTGTCCGAACGAAGAATGGAACCACGGATGACTTAGCCCGGTGTAGCCGGGCTAAGGTTTCAGAGTGCTTCTCGGAGAAGCTTGATGGTTTCCTCTTTTGCGGCGAGGGCCTCTTTTTGGCTTTCAATCTCTTCTTGCTGGAGCGCAATGGTTTCCCGCTGAATGGCAATGGCCTCTTCCTTCATTCCGATAATCTCCTTGGCGAGCGCGAGCCGCTCCCGTTGAAACTGCACCGCTTCCTGCAGCATCTTAATCTGCTGTTTCTTTCCGGGATCGTAGTTGTTGAGTCGGTTGATCATGTTGCGACTTCTAGCGTACCTCTTCGGAGGAGACGAAACAATGAATCGCAGGAACCAAAAAGGGTATAGGCACCTCTCACAAGGGATGAATCTCGCGGCGACGAGCGTTCAGCGTTCAGCGGTCAGCAATCAGCTTTTCGTAGCTAGAGACCGCTGAGTGCTTTCCGAACCGAAACACCCCCGCGGAGTGCAGGCCAGGTCGCGGCACTGCACCCCGCGGGGGGCTGGGATGAATAGGCTTCAATACACTCCGTTACGCTAGAGTATCTCCTTAGATGGTGTCCAGGAACCTCATGATGTCGTCGATCCATTCCAATCCGTTGACGCTGGCGTTGAACGCATCGTCCAGCGTGGGATCGTCACTGCCGGCAAAGCCAGCGAGCGTGTCATCGTCGTCTCCGCCGCTCACTGTGTCTGCACCATCACCGGTGATGCTGTCGGCGCCGTCGTTGCCCAGCATCGTGTCCACAGCTCCGTCCGCGGCACCGCCGTCGAGCGTGTCGTCACCGTCACCGCCGAGGAGAACATCGGTGCCTGCACCACCGTCGATCGAATCGTCTCCTTGACGACCGGAGATTTTGTCGCTACCGGTGCCACCGACGATTGAATCGGCGCCGCCGGCACCGTTGATGGTGTCGTCGTCGGCACCGCCGTCGATGGTGTCCCGGCCGCCGTTGCCGGCGATCACGTCTTTTTCGGTACCACCGTCGATGTCGTCGCTGCCGCGACCGCCGAAGATCGTATCGTCTCCGGCTTCACCTTCCAAGGTGTCCTTGCCAAAGCCTCCTTGGATCCAGTCGGCGGCTCCGTCGCCCTTGATGGAGTCCCTGTGGTTGCCGCCCTGCAACGTGTCGGCCCCGGTGCCTCCGTTGATCGTATCCCGGCCGTCGCCGCCGCGGATCAAGTCGTCACCTTCCTCGACACCGGCGGCGCCACCCAGCGAGTCGCTGCCTTGACCGCCGAGGAGCGTGTCGTCGTTCTCGTCGCCGATCATCGTGTCGTTTTCCTCACCGACGTTGAGCAGGTCGTTGCCCCAACCGCCGGTCATACTGTCGGCTCCGTTGTCGCCCGACATGATGTCCTCACCACCGGCTGTGGCAGCACTGGCGGGGTCGTCGCCGCGCATGGTGTCGTTGCCATCGCCGCCCTCGAGGCGGTCGTCGCCGAGGCCACCGACCAACGAGTCGGCGCCGCCCTCGCCTGTGAGCGTATCATTGCCGGTGAGCGCCGTTCCCAACACGTCGTCGCCGTAGAGACGGTCGTCGTCCTCACCGCCGCGGAGAACATCATCTCCGCCATTCCCGACAAGGCTGTCGGCGCCGCCCTCTCCGTTGAGCGTGTCGTCACCGATACCTCCTTCCACCGTGTCATCGCCGGGACCACCGAGGACATGGACGAGGACGGTCACGTCTGCGATGGCACTGCCGAGATACTTGTCGTCTCCCTCTGCAAAGTCGACGGTGATCAAACGCGGGTCTACCAGCGCTGACAAATCGGTGACGGTCAGCGTCTCGGCAGAGTCGTCTCCGCGGATGTCCAGATGCTCATCGTTCACAGAATGCATTTCGCCGGTACTGTCCTTGATTCCGATCTCGGTGCCTGGGACGACGGGCCAGTCTTCGACGAGCAGCGCCGTCTCGGTGCGGAAGTTAATCTCAATCGTGTCGAAGCCGCGGCCCGCATCAATATCGTCGGATCCGTCGCCTCCAGACCAGACGATCCTATCGTTGCCCGTGTGCAGCAACGGATTGAAGCCGGTGGCTGAGGGGTCGATGTCGCCGAAGATGACGTCGATGGCTGCGTCAACCGTCGTGCCGTCGACGTCGGAGCCGGCGATTGTATCGGCGCCGGCGCCGCCGCTGAGCGTATCTGCACCAGTGGGGCTGGAACCGGCGCCGTCGCCCTCGATGAGGTCCTGGTCGAGTGCCGGATCGACGCCGTCATCCAGCGGGTGAGAACCGAAGATCAGGTCGGCGTCGTCACCGCCCCGCAGGGTGTCGTTTCCGCGGCCGCCGATGAGCGTGTCCTTTCCATCGACGCCGCCGATCGTGGAATCACCGTGGATCAGGTCATTTCCATCCCCACCGTAGATGCTGTCGTCTCCTCCTGCACCGAACAGCGTATCTTGGCCAAAGGCGCCGAGGTCGATGTTGGTGGGATCGAGCACGAACAGCTTCGTGGTCAGCGCCGTCGAGAAGTCGTCGCCTGTGTTCCATTCGGTCACCAGCTTGTTGACGGAGACGGCGTCACCGCTGGCATCTTCGAAGAACGTGTCGCCGATGTCGTCACCCAGAAGCAAGTCGGTGTCCGCGCCCGTGGGGCCTCCCTGAGCGAAGTCACCCAGCGGGGTTCCGCGACGCGGGTAGGTGTTTGTCCCGTCAGTTAGGAGCACCGGAGAACCGGGGTCTCCGTTGGCGCCGCCAATGAGCAAATCGGTCCCCCCACCACCCAGCAAGATGTCCTGTCCCCCACCGCCGAGCAGGACGTCGTCGAACCCTGCGGTCGCGTCGCCCTCCATGGAATCGTTGCCGTTGTCGCCGAACAGCGTGTCCTTGCCGTCCTGTCCTTGCATCGTGTCGCCGTCGTGGGCGATCAGGTACTGGGTCGTCCTGAGGTCGTACTGGCTGTCCAGCGTGTCGTCGGTGTCGCCCGTGCCGGGATCAAAGACCGAGTTGTCGGCCCACACCGCGTGCATCTCGCCGCCGAAGAAGGACAGTCCCATGTAGTCGCCGAACGCGTTGACCTCGGGCATGTCCCCAACAGCGCTGGAGTTGCTGGGGAACTGGTTGTCGTCGGTGCCGTCGCTGGGGGTTCCTGGGTCGCTAAAGCCGCCCAACCGGTAGTTGGCGACTCGAAGTCCCTCTCCTCCGTCGACGATGACCGTTCCATAGACCTGCACGTCGTCGTTGGCGCTGTCAACGTTTCCGCCCTCTCCGGCCTGCCTGTCGTTCGTGTTGCCCGGCGCCGTCGTGTTTCCGTTGTCGTTGCGGGCGTCGTACCAACTGACGGCCAGGATGCCGGTCGCCTGGTCCAAAGCCATTTGCGGCATGAACTGGCTGCCGGTGGTGTCGTCGTTGAGGGTTTTCGGAGCGGTCCAGGAGACCGTCGGGTCCTTCTCGAAATTGGGATCTTTCGGATCGATGATCAGGTCGTTCAGGTCATCGGTGACGGTCATGACGACGTCCGTATCGTGGCTCTCATCCGGCACTTCGCTGGTATAGACCAGGTAGATCCGCCCGTCCCATTTGCCGCCGGTGTGGTCCCACTCGATGTGCGGCTGGGCATTGATACCGCCCGAAGCCGCTGGGATCGCATCGTCGGTTCCAACATTCGTCGTGGGAGCGGTGACGTCCAAGGGATTGCGCACCGGCTGCGGCGCCGACCAGTTGTTGCTCGGATCGACCAGGCCGGCCGGGTTGACCATGGTGCTGATCATCGAGGGGCCTTCGTCACCGCCGACGTTTCTCTGGTAGGCGATGAGGGCCGAGCCGTTCGGCCCGACGGTGATGTCGGGAAACCGCCCATCGTCGGTGCCGGTGAGGATGTCTGCGTCGACGAAATTGATTGTTCCGTCGGCGTCGACTCTCCAGACCGCATACTCGAGGTGGTCGTTCTCTTGCCAGGTCATCCAGAGGCCGTGCTCGTCGGAGACGCCGTCGCCGTCGACGTCGGCTCCGCCCAGCGAGAAGGGTCGGCCCGGTCCCACGGCCAGCGCCGGATTGTCGGTCGCAGTCCCCAGCACGCCGCCGCCACTGCCCGGCAGATCGGTGAAGGTGTCGCCCCCGTCGGTGCTGGACTGCACCACCAATGCGCCTGTGGAATCGGCATAGGCGATGTACAGCGTGTCGTCGTCGGCGTTCCCGGCAATTCCATCCGTCCCGAGCGCGTTGAGGTCCCAGACGGCCGCCGGCGAACTGCCCGCCGCGACGACCGTGTAAGCCTCGTATGTAACGCCGTCGTCGAAACTACCGGCTTGGACAACGTCGGTGGGGTTGCCCGGATTGACTTGCGTGGCAATCACAAACACGGTCTCTTCATCGCTCGCCTCGTTGTCGTTGGGGTTGACGGCGATGGCCGGGTTGAATTCGCTGTTGGCGGTGGTAGCCGTTGCGTCAGGGCCGACCAGGTTAAAAGTGCCCGGATCCGTATTGGACGCTCCCTGTGGGTCCGTCGAGTTGGCTCGCACAATGACTTCGTCGGTGCCGAACTCGGCGACACTGTGCAGCTCGTCGTCGCCGGCTCCACCAAGGAGCAAGTCGGCATCGCCGCCGCCGACCAGGACGTCGTCGCCGGCATCGCCGGTGAGCGTATCGTCGCCCGATCCGCCGTTGAGCAGGTCGCCGTCCTCGCTCCCCGCGAGGCTGTCGTTGTCGGCGCCGCCGAACATTTGGTCCTCACCGGTTCCGCCGGTCAGCGTATCGCGTCCGGCGTCTCCGCTGAGGGTGTCGCGTCCGCTATTGCCCAGCAGGTTATCATCCCCGTCGCCGCCCTCCAGTGCGTCGCGTCCTGTATTGCCGCGCATCGTGTCGTCGCCGGCGCCGCCGTTGAGGACGTCGTTGCCCCCATTGCCGCGTATGTTGTCGTTGCCGGCGCCGCCGTTGACTCGGTCGGCGCCTCCTTCGCCTCTGATCGTGTCTTCGCCGGCGCCGCCTTCGAGCGTGTCTTCGTCGCCTCCACCGCGGATGTTGTCGTCGAAGTCGCTGCCGACGACGCTGTCGTTTTGGTCGCCGCCGACGACATCGAT
>CAZGYE010000229.1:0-9621 GCA_964530165.1 uncultured Planctomycetaceae bacterium | reverse complement strand
GTCTGGGACTGGACGAGTTCCTGAAAGAGAAACTCGGCGATCTGTTTGAGTTGGACCGTGGCATGGTCAGCGAAGAAAATATACCTCCCACGGAGGACAACAAACGCGATTCTGGCACAACAACATAGACTCCTGCCAACACCAAGTTTTCATCGCGCCAGGGCGAAGCTCCTGCTGAGCCGTGTTTTCGCATGAAAGCCCACGGGTCGCAACCCGTGGGTCCCACCGGTTGCCACCGGCGGGCTTTGTCAGCTCGGCGGGAAACTCGCTCTCCCAGTTTTGAAACCAGCACCAGGGATTGTACCAAAACGAGAGCGGGCTGGCGTTCGGTTTCACAAGTTTGGAAGCAAGAACGTTCCCGGCAACAGCCCGCGGAAACCGACTTCGACGACGCGGACCTCGTCGTCGGCACCGACCAACGGGATCGGGAGGTCTTCACAGAATTCGGCGGCGAACTGCCGACTGCCCACTGGTTACCGGGCGGCCTCATCGGCCAGAATACCGAGCACGATTTGTCGCACCTTCGGTTCGGCGCTGGCGGCGGCGGCGATGATTTCCTGTCCGTTGACGGGTCTGAGCACATCGGGCAGGCAAACGTTGGTGACGGTCGAGATCGCCACCACTCGCAGCCCCGCATGAGCGGCGACAATGACTTCCGGCACGGTCGACATGCCGACGACGTCTGCCCCGATCAAGCGCAGAAAGCGGTACTCGGCCGGTGTTTCGTAGTTGGGTCCTTTCACCGCCGCGTAAACGCCCCGGTGGGCGACGAAGTTTTCGCGGCGAGCAATTTCCATCGCGCGCCCGATCAGCGCGGGATCGTACGGCCGGCTGAGGTCGGGAAAACGCGGGCCGAGAGAATCGTCGTTGACGCCGACGAGCGGATTGTCGCCCATCAGGTTCAGGTGGTCCTCGATCAGCATGACGTCGCCGACGGAGTATTTGGGATTCACAGCGCCGCTGGCGTTGGAAACGATCAACAGGTCGATGCCCAGCGATTTCATCACGCGAACGGGCAACGTGATCTGTGCCAGCGAATAACCTTCGTAAGCGTGAAACCGGCCTTCCATGGTCGCCACAGGCAGGCCCGCCAGAGAGCCGCACACGAGCTGCCCTTTGTGACCGAGGGCCGTCGAACGTGGAAAGTGGGGAATCTGTTCGTAGCTCAACACGGCCTGCTTGTCGACCTGCTCGACGAAATCGCCCAAGCCCGTGCCCAGAATAATACCGATCCGAGGCGAGCGGTCCCAGTGTTTGCGTATTTGGTCGACGGCGTCGGCAATCTGTGCGGCCAGTTGGAGCATGGTATAGTTGAGAGTCTAGGGTTGAAAGTTGAGAGCCAAAAAGTTGAGCATCGAGAGTTGAGAGATCATTCCATTCAATCCTCAACTCTAGACTCTAGACTCTCGACTCTTAACTCTCAACTCTTAACTCTCAACTCTCAACTCTTAACTCTCAACTCTCAACTCTCAACTCTCGACTCTCGACTCTCGACTCTTGGTAGTGATACCGTTTGAACTTTTTCCTCAATACGAGTAATCGAGCAACTCGTCCAGCGTCCACAGGTGGTCCGGTCCGTCACCCCGGCCTTCGGGGTGGGCGGCATTCCCAGCGTCCCGTGAATCCGGCAGAAATTGTAGTGGGCCAAGTGCAGGTTGATCGCCGCCCAGAGGTTTTCCAGCTTCTTGGAGAAGGACAACGTCAGCCGAGCGAACCGCTTGACGAACGTGCGGATCGTCAGATTCTTCCTCTCGATGTGTGACGTGCATATCGTCCAGAGGTCCGACACGCCCCGTATCCCGTCGACGGTCGGTTGCAACCACGTCAGGCGGGGCGTACCGGCCGGGCTGCTCGGTGTTCGCGTAGTTCTTGATGATCTGACCGTAGTTGACGCAACTGCCGAAAGCGTCGTCGATGGCAGCGGGAAATGGAAGAATAGTATATTTACCGTTTGTGTCAAGGGGGAAATGTGATATTTTGAAGTATTACCGATTGTGTAAAAATACCTGTTGACAACCAGCCCGCGCACACGATAGTATGCTTATGGGCGAGGAGGGAATTTTGGCACAGCGATGGAAGTTGAATTTGCCGACGATGACCTTGAGCGACTTGAGACTGACACCAAGCCTGATGCTGGTTTCGGGCCAGGAAGCGGCAGACAGTATCGAAAGGTCATGCGGCTCATGCGCTCCGCAGTGGACGAGCGAGATTTCCGCGCGTTGCGGTCGCTCAACTTCGAGAAGTTGAAAGGCAAGCGATCCCACCAATACTCATTTCGGATCAACAAACAATGGCGATTGATTGTGGAAATCAAGAAAACGGAGGCGAAGAACATCATCCGAATTTGTAGCGTTGAAGACTATCACTGAGTTCCAGGAAGGGGATGACAAAATGGATGGCACTGTTGCCCAGGACGACGAACTGTTTCCCCCTGGAGAGTACATCCGTGACGAACTTGATGCGCGTGGCTGGACGCAAGAGGACTTGGCCGAGATTCTCGGCCGACCAGCGAAGGCCGTCAGCCAGATTCTGACGGGGCAGAAGACGATCACTGCACGCACCGCCCAAGAACTTGCCGCAGCATTCGGGACGTCTGCCGAATTGTGGTTGAACCTGCAATCTGCGTACGACCTTGCCCGCAACATACGGGTGCAGGACGAGGTTCGGCATAGGTCACGGCTCTACGAGTTCGCTCCGGTCACGCACATGATTCGTCGGAAATGGATCGCCGCATGCGAGACAACCGACGAGCTTGAACGCGCCTTGCTTGCGTTCTTTGAAATCTCGTCTCTCGATGACATGCCGGAGATGTCTGCTGCAGCGCGGAAGTCAACCAGCTACGACGAAACCACGTCCACTCAACAGGCATGGCTGTACCGTGCAAAACATCTTGCAAAAGCGATTCAGGTTAAGCGTTTTTCGAAGGCGAGAGCAGAGCAGCGATTAGATGATCTCCACAGCCTTACCGTCAGTCCTCAAGAAATTCGCAAAGTCCCTGAAATCTTGGGCGACATGGGAATTCGTTTCGTCGTTGTCGAGTCCCTTCCCAGATCGAAGATTGATGGTGCAGCGTTGTGGTTGGATGCGCGGTCCCCGGTCATCGCCGTGTCTTTGCGATACGACAGGATTGATTGGTTCTGGTACACATTGTCTCACGAACTCCGTCACGTGCTGAACGGCGATGGAGTATCTGTTGATGTTGACTTGCTGGGCGATACGGCACGCCAAGACGAGATTGAAGAGCGTGCGAATCGTGAAGCAAGCGAGTTTCTGATTCCCCCGGAGATACTCGACTCGTTCATTGCGCGCCAGCGCCACCGTTTTTCAAAGAATAGGATTGTGCAGTTTGCAAATCTGCATCAGATTCATCCGGGAATTGTGGTTGGGCAACTGCAATTTCGAGACGAAATAAACTATTCCCACAGCAGAGAGATGCTCGTTGCTGTCCGCGCAATCGTCATGGAATCAGCCATGTTGGATGGCTGGGGAGCAATAACGATGTCAGAACAACTTGAGCAACAGATGGCCGTGGCTCAACTTGACACGTTCATCCGGGATTTACTTGTGGCCCGTGCGGAGATGGTTCGTCCTGGAGATCGTGCTGCCCCGCCCGAAATCGGAGTCATGGTCAGTCGCGATGATGTGATCGACTGCTTTCTGAAGGCACACCCGGAGCATGAGAGATTTCGGGACGCCTGTTTCGCCGCGTATGCGAACCGGCCCCATTTCAACGTGCATCCTGACCGCTGGGACGCCGCGCTCGAAACGTAAACTCCCGTGCCAAAGTCAACCGTCCCGGCCGCTTTTCTCAGGGCCGCGAATTCCAAACGGTATCACTACCCGACTCTTACCTGTTTCGCCAGCGGCGGATCAGCAGGAGGGAGCCGTCGCGGTGAGGATCATCTTTGGGCACTGCTTCGAGCGTTTCGGCGGCCTCAGCGAAATTGCCTTGTTCCGCTTCGCTTAAGGCGAGCAGACCACGGGACAGGCCGACCCAGGCGCCCTGGGGATGACGCCTGAGGTAATCGCGAAACGTGTTGGCGGCCGTGTCGAACATCGCCTGTTCGAACTGACAGACGCCGATCCAGACGAAAGCATCCTCGGCCGCGTGCTCGTGCATGCGGCGCATCCGCCGCGGGACCGGTACGCGGACCAGCTTTCCGTCGACCACTGCCGGCACGAATTGCTTATTCTTGCCGTCGAACCGAATCATCAGGTACGCCCGGATGACAGCCTGGTGGTCTCCGAGTAGCTGGGCCGTCCGTTTTTTCAGTTGCGTTCGACTCGGGTCACCGGTTTGCACGACTTGTCCCTTTTGGGGATCGAAGGCAAGGGGAAGCGGTGCATCGAACCGCCGTTCCCGCCCGCGCAGCTTGACTGCTTGGCTATCGTTCAGGTTCGCGAACCCGTCGAGTTGCCGTTCGGGATAAGGCCAGACGGCGACGTCGTCCGCCTGCCATTTGCCCTTGCCGAACTCCACCACGCGGGTGACCAACCCGTCTCCGGTTTCGCCGTCTTGGAGGGGATCGGAGACGACGACCGACCGATCGCCCGAAAGCGACATCTGCAACTGCTTCATTCGCGCCGACCAGAAGCCGGTGTGACCGATCAGCTCCACCCGCAACGATTTCAAATCGTCGGCCCGCAGGGGATACGGATGCTCGGCATCCACATCGAGCCGTTTGAGCACGTCGCTGTTTGCCAGAGCTTCTGACAGTGTGGCCGGCTGCCGAACTGTCGGAGTCTTACCGCTGTCCGCCGCGGACGGAACGGGCCAGCCGAGCCGAGTGTCGAACAGATAAACCTGCTCGTCCAGGAGCACACCGATGAGCCAGCGGCGGCCGGCTTGTTGCGGGTCGTCTGTGTCTGCTTTTGATCTTGGCCGTAAAATGACGGAGTCGATGCGCAATTGCCGCAAAAGATTTGCGAAGATCCAGGCCCGGTCCTCCGCGGTTCCGTTGCCGAACAGGAGGACGTGGTACGGTGTCAATGGGATTCTCTCAAGGCTTGCATCAACCAATTGGATGTTGCGAACGACGTAGCCGAAGAGCTGCACGACGCGCTCGAGGTCGTTCTCGGCTGATTGTGCGGCGAAATGAATCGTTGCTTTGTGCAGCAAGGCGTCACGGATATGGCCGGCGTCACGGCTGACAAAACGCGGATGGCGCGCCCGCTGGAGTTCCGCCGCGGAGAGCAGTTTCTCAAGCAGCGCCTCGGCTGCCGGGTCCGCCGCCGATTGATCGACCTGCGGCGTTTCGCAGGCCGGCAACCACCGGTTGAGCAAGTCGACGGCAGTCTGCGGATCGGAACTGATCCCGAGCCGATCCGGTTGAAGCATGTCGAACGCGCTGTTGAGCCAATCATCGCAGCGGTCGTCGCGTTTGGTCGATACCGCATGGCCGGCGGGACCGTTCATTGGTTTCGGCGTGTCGTTGCAGCCAGCCAGGCAGAACAACAGGCTGCCGCACACGACAATCTTCAATTGACAAGTTTCAATCAACAATTGTCAACCCTCTTCATTCATCTCGTTGACGATTGAGCGCAGGCGGACAAGCTGTTCGATGAACCGGGCGGCTGAGTCCAGCGGGAGCATGTTCGGTCCGTCGCTGAGCGCTTGATCGGGATGCGGATGGGTTTCGAAGAAAACGCCGTCACAGCCGCTGGCAACGGCCGCCCGTGCCAGCGGGACAATCATTTCTCGTTGACCTCCCGTGCGGCTGCCTCCGGGCGTCTGCACGCTGTGCGTCGCGTCGAAGATCACCGGCGTGCCGATTCGTTGCATGATGGGGATCGACCGCATGTCGTTGACCAGCCGACCGTAGCCGAACGTGGCGCCTCGCTCGGTCAACAGCACGTTCGGGTTTCCGAAACCTTCGCATTTTTTGACGATGTGGATCATGTCTTCCGGCGCGACGAATTGCGGCTTCTTCACGTTGACGATGCCGCCGCGACGGGCAGTCGCACGGACAGCGGCTCCGATGAGATCGGTCTGCCGGGCCAAGAACGCCGGAATCTGCACGATGTCGCACACCTCGGCAACCGGTTCGGCCTGGTTTGCTTCGTGAATGTCGGTGGTGACCGGCAGACCGGTTCTCTCACGAACTTTCGCCAGAATCTCGATACCCTGTACCAGCCCCGGCCCGCGAAAACTGTCGATGCTGGTCCGGTTCGCTTTGTCGAAGCTGGACTTGAAAACGAGGGGCACGTTGAGTCTCGATGCGAGCTCAGCCAGCCGCGACGCGACGTCCATCGCCAATTGTTCACTCTCGATTACGCACGGTCCGGCAATGAACAGCAGTGGTTGTCCGCTGCCGCAGCGATGATTCCCAATGGCAATCGGGTTAGCGGGCACGACATGTCCTTTGCGCATCAATCGTTGATTTCGGCCGCCGGCACGATGACTTCCAGCTCCCCCGGTAACACACGGATTTCCGCCGGAGTCCGGCCAGCCGGATCACCGTCGACCTGAATGGGCGCCGGAAGGTCGGATTCGATCCGAATGCGGCCCGCCCGAGCGACCTGCACGTCCTGCAGCCGCTCATGTGCACCCACCAGAACCTTATAAAAGTACCGCAGCATTTGGAATGCCGAACCACGCTGAAACAGCCTCAGATCGAGCAATCCATCGTCGCCGCGGGCCGAAGCCGCAATCCGCAACCTCAGCGCATAAGCAGGCAAATTCGCCACCACAGCCCACCGGGCGGTGACCGGAGTGTCGGCACCGTCCACGTAGACCCGCAGTTCCGGATGCCCGTACTTACGCAAAGACTGCCAAATGGGTTGGAGATAATTCCATTTCGTGATGTGACCGGTTCGGCGGGCGTCGGTGCGGTGAACGATGTCGGCGTCGAAACCGAAACTGGCCATCAGGGCAAATCGTCGGCCGTTCAGTTCGCCCAGATCCAACCGGCGGGTCCGTCCGGCTTGGATCAATTCGGCCACGGCCCGGCCCGAGCGGGGAACTCCCAGGTAACGGGCCAGCAGATTTTCGGTCCCCAGCGGCAAAACCGCCACCGGCAACCCCGGAAACCGATTGATCACATCGCCGACCGTTCCATCACCGCCGGCTGCGACGATGCAGACCAGCTCTTGCCGGCTTTGTGGCTGCTGTAACCGTTTTTCCAGCCGCTCGCGGTCCGTGAAGACCCGCGGCCTGATTCCCAGCCGGCGCAAATGCCGGACCAGTTCGAGAATCTGCTTGCGCTTCGGCCCCGCCCCGGACTGGGGGTTTCGTTGAATGGCGACCCAAGGACGAATCATTCCGACGCTTGTTCAATCAAACGACCAGTGATCTTCCGCAACCGTCACGCGTTTCAGGGCCTGGTGGTCGATCTGCACGCCCAGACCTGGGCCGGTTAGGGCCGGCGCGTAGCCTCCTCGTCCGAAGGTGAGGTCTTCAACCGTCAGGCGCTCCTTGACCAGGAAGCGATCGTAGCTTCCTTCCAGGTAACGGATGCCAGCCACGGAGCTGGCGAAGTGCCGGCCCGCCGCCGAGAGGATCCCCGTTTCGCCGACCTGACAACCAAGTTGATACGCGAGCCCCGCCTTGTGTGCCAGCGCAGCCAGCCGCAGCGAGTCCAAGAAACCGCCGCACTTGGACAGCCGAATGTTGAACAAATCGCACGTGCCGCGTTCGATGGCTCGATGAGCGTCGCTGAGGCTGCACAGCGACTCATCCAGCATGATGGGCGTTCGAATCCGCGAACGGATCTCAGCCAAACCGTCGACTTGTTCGTGGGGGACCGGCTGTTCGAGCGACGTGATCTGGACCGGCAGCAGCGGTTGGAGTTTCGCTTCGAGGTTCTCGCAGGTCCACGCTTCGTTGGCATCGATGCGAATGTCGACGCCGCCACCGACGATCCGGCGGACCCGCTTCAAGGTGACCAGGTCGTCGACGCCGGGCACGCCCACCTTCAACTTGCACTGGTGAAACCCGTAGCAGCGGAGTTTGAAGGCGTGTGTCAGTTCCCGGATCAGACCCATCGGCGTGCTGGCCGCACTGTATCGCACGCGCTGCTGCGATCCGCGGATGGCGACCGTTTCGGGCGTCAGTGGGGTAACGGCTGAGAGCGGGACCCCCTCGACACGGGCCACGGCGTCCAGCAGGCTCAATTCGACCGCGCACTGGACGGCGTTTCCAAAGCAGTCGCGCCCGTTGGAGGCGGGTGCTGCCAGTTGGAAAGCGTCGCAGATGGGAAAGACGCTCCGCAGATCGTCGAACTTCCCCCCCAACTGAGCTTGGAGATCGGTCGCCCGCAACTGCTGGAAGGCCGTTTCGATGGTCTCGCCGGTGACATACGGCCGCGGCAACCCCTCGCCCCAGCCTTCGGTGCCGTCGTCCAGTCGACAGCGGACAATCAGCGTTTCGTTAACCTGGCGGGTGTACGAGGCGTGACGGATCGAACGCGTCAGCGGAATCCGGACGTGAAACGTGGTCAGCTCAGCAATGCGCATATCCGGACTACTGTAACCGATTGACCCTGACACGGTAATGCAAAAATGCTATCAATCCACAATCCGCAATCGAACTGAGACATTCATGAGTGTTCCCCTCTCGCAAATGTGGGCGGTGGCGTCGTACGTCGTCAAGAACAAGCTGCGGGGCGTCGAGCGGTTCCCGCTGGTGCTGATGCTCGAACCGTTGTTCCGCTGCAATCTCGCGTGTGCGGGCTGCGGAAAGATTCAGTATCCGCCCGAAATCCTCAAGAAGCAGTTGACGCCCCAACAATGCGTCGATGCAGCCGACGAGTGCGGTGCGCCGATCGTCTCCATCCCCGGCGGCGAACCCTTGCTGCATCCGCAGATCGACGAGATCGTTGAGGGACTCATCTCGCGGCGGAAATACGTCTACCTCTGCACCAACGCGATTCTGTTGGAGAAGAACCTGCACCGGTTTCGGCCGTCGAAGTTCCTGAACTTCTCGGTTCACGTGGACGGAACTCGCGAGGAGCACGACAGGGCCGTCTGCCGCGACGGCGTGTACGATGTTGCCGTGGCCGCGATCCGCTCGGCGGTGGCCGCCGGCTTCCGCGTCACGACCAACACGACGCTGTTCACGGACGCCGATCCGCAGAGGGTCCGCGAGATGTTCGACGCGCTGATGGAGCTGGGCGTCGAGGGCATGACGATTTCGCCCGGCTACTCCTACGAGAAGGCCCCTGACCGGGATCATTTCCTGCACCGGCAGCAGACGATCGACCTGTTTCGGCGGGCGTTGGCCAATCCGCGGCGAAGCTGGCGGTTCAACCAATCGCCGCTGTTCCTCGAGTTTCTTCGCGGCAAATGGGAGCTTCCCTGCACTGCTTGGGGCAATCCCACGTACAACATCTTCGGCTGGCAGCGTCCCTGCTACCTCTTGCCGGAAGGCTATTGCAAGACGTTCGAGGAGCTGCTCGACACAACCGACTGGGACGCCACCGGCCGGCAGAGTGGGAATCCGAGCTGTCAGGACTGCATGGTGCACTGCGGTTACGAGCCGACGGCCGTTAGCCAGACGTTCGGTTCGCTGGGGGCGCTGTGGAGAGTGGCCCGTCTGACGCTCGTCGGTCCGACGCCCGACGACGTCGAGACTGTAGGTCAGGCTCCTGCCTGACGCTGACGAGGTATGATGTCGCACGCCTC
>CAZGYE010000228.1:0-9691 GCA_964530165.1 uncultured Planctomycetaceae bacterium | reverse complement strand
GAGGCAGCCGGTGTGACGCACAAGGTCGTGTATCGCAGCAGAAGGCCGGTCAACCTTCTGGCCGTGGACCTCCAACAGCAAGGCATTCCGTTCTGCGACACCTCACTGGTTTTTGGCAGCATCGCGCAACCGGAGCGCCTGTTCCTTCGAAACGCCCCCCGGTTTTCAGAACAGGGACACACCCTCTATGCCCGAGAACTGGCTCGCTTTCTGGTCGACAACGTGCCCGGCGTTTGGACGAACGGTTCGTCCGATCCCCGGCAACGACAGCTGACACAGCGTGTGTTTTCTTCAAATCGCTGATCAGCCGGCACGCGATCTGAAGGCGTGGTTGGCTTGCATGGGTGTTCTCGTATAAGATTCTCAGGGGCAGTTGGCAGTTGGCAGTGGTAGTATTGGGCGGGCGGGAGACGGTGGTCAATGGTCGGTTCGGAAACATCATCATGAATTCTTACGAAACTGCGTGCCACTACTTTCACCAGGCGGCCGGTCTGATGGACCTGTCTGCCAACATGCGCAGGCTGCTGCTGACGCCGGAGCGCGAGCTCAAAGTGCAAGTCGCCCTGGAGTTGGATAACGGCGAAATCGGCACGTTTATCGGGTTCCGTGTTCAGCACAACAGCGCGCGGGGACCGATGAAGGGGGGGTTGCGTTTTCATCACGAGGTCGACGCTGACGAAGTCCTCACTCTGGCTGCGTTGATGACTTGGAAGACGGCCATCGTGAACATTCCCTACGGCGGCGCGAAAGGCGGCATTTCCGTCAACGTGCAGGATCTGAGTCCCAGTGAACTGGAACGCATGACCCGGAAATTCGTCGATGGGATTCACGACATGATCGGCCCCGACAAAGACATCCCCGCGCCCGACATGGGGACCGACGCCCAGGTGATGGCCTGGATCATGAATCAGTACGAGAAATTTCACGGCTACAATCCGGCCTGTGTGACCGGCAAGCCGTTGGAACTGCACGGCGCCGAGGGCCGGAAAGAGGCCACCGGCCGCGGCGTCGCCACGCTGACTGTGGTGCTGTTGGAACGCCTGAAACGTGGCATCGACGGGGCGACGGTCGCGTTGCAGGGATTCGGCAACGTGGGCAGCTATACGGCGCGCTTCCTCGACGAGCACGGGGCGAAAGTCGTCGGCGTCACCGACGTCGAAGGCGGGCTTTGGAATCCCGACGGGCTGGACATTTCCCGGCTGTTGACCTACGCCGACGATCACGGCACCGTCAAGGGCTTTCCCGGCGCGGAACCGATTTCCAACGAGGAGCTGCTCATCTCGGAAGTCGACGTGCTGATTCCCGCAGCGCTGGGCGGCGTGCTGAACGCCGAAAACGCCGAACACGTCCGGGCAAAGTACATCGTCGAAGCGGCCAACAACCCGACCGAGCCCGCAGCCGACGAGATTTTTGCAAAACGGGACATCCTCGTGTTGCCCGACGTCTTGGCCAATGCGGGCGGCGTGACGGTCAGTTATTTTGAGTGGGTGCAGAACCGGCAACATTTCAAATGGGAGCTGTCCCGGGTCCGCAAGGAGTTGGACCGGATTTTGGTCGACAGCTTCGACAAAGTCTGGAAGATTGCCGAAAAGAAAAAAGTTTCGCTCCGCACGGCCGCCTATCTGTTGGGCATCGGCCGGGTCGGCCGGGCAACCGTATTGGGAGGAATCTAACACCGATGGCCGCTTTCGAAGCTGAACTGGCCCGTTGCCCCATCTTTCTGGAAATGACTCCCGACGAATGTCAGGAGGTGCTTGATCTCGCCGAGGTGACGACGTTCCCGGCGGGAGAGACGATTCTCCACGAGGGGCATTCCATCCAGATGCTGTGGATCATTCTTCGCGGCCGCTGCGAAGTCGTGAAGTCGATGGAAAACGGGCAGGAGCAGCAGTTGGCCGTCTTGGAGCGCGGCGGTTTGTTCGGTGAGATGTCGTTCTTCCATCCAGCCCCTCACTCGGCTTCGGTGCGGGCGCTGAGTGAGATTCAAGTCATGACGCTCTCGCGGGAGAAATACGAGCAATTGGAGCAGTCCGGCTTGCGGGCGGCGTACAAGATTGCGGCGAGCACTGCCCGCGTGCTGGCCGATCGGCTGCGCCGCATGGACGAATGGGCCTTCGACTTCGTCCAACGTCCAGACGTCGGCAATCATCGTGAGGAATGGCGCGAGTTTCGAGCCAAGCTGTACACGGATTGGCAGTTCTGATTTCTTGGAACCTTTCTTCCGTGATTCCCACTGTTCCAAGAAACTCGAAAGAAGGGTGATGAGGTGATGCTGGAGATGAGGAGATGGAAACACAAAGGCTCTCACTCTGTTCCCATCTAGCCCAATTTTGGCGTCAAGGAAGAGGACGCAGCAATGGCAACCGTGGACTATTCTGGGGATCGGCTTACGGAGAGGATTATTCAGTGCATCATCAACGTTCATCGAACGCTCGGGCCGGGCTTCCTCGAAAGGGTTTACCATAACGCACTCTTGATTGAGCTAGAGAGGCAACAATTGAGCGCGGAATCCGAAAAGCAGGTCCCTATTTTCTATGAGGGCCGCCAGGTAGGGCTGCACCGCCTTGATCTCGTCGTTGAAGGGGTGATCGTCATTGAACTGAAAACGGTGGAAGATCTCAGCAGAGCCCACTACGCCCAGGCACGTTCGTACCTCAAGGCATCGGGGCTCAAGACAGCCATCTTGGTCAACTTTGCAAAGGACAAGGCCGACTTTCGTCGCATTGAAGCTCAATAATCTTATCTCCTCATCCCCTACATCTCCTCATCCCCCTTACTTTGGAGCGATGAACATCGTGCGACGCACCCCCTGCTACGATTGGCACGTTGCTCACGGCGGACGAATGGTTGATTTCGCTGGGTGGAAGATGCCGGTGCAGTACTCGACGATCATCGGGGAGCATCACGCCGTCCGGCAAGCGGCCGGGCTGTTCGACATTGCCCACATGGGCCGACTGCGGTTCACCGGTCCGGACGCTTGCCACTTTCTCGACCACTTGGTCACCAACGACATGACGCAGTTGCCGATCGGCCGACACCGCTACGCCCTGGTCACGAATCCCGCGGGCGGCATCCTCGACGACGTGCTCGTCTCTCGTGACGACGACGGCTACCTGATGGTCGTCAACGCGTCGAACCGGGCCAAAATCTTGGATTGGATCGAGCAGCATCGTCATCCGTTCGACGTCACCCTTGAGGACCTCACCGTCGAGAGGTGCATGTTCGCCCTGCAGGGGCCGAAAGCCGCCGAGATCCTGAATCCGCTGGTCCAAGCCGACATCTCCGAGCTGCGGTACTACACCGGCGCCATGACAAAACTCGGCGAGGTCCCGGCGTTGGTCAGTTGCACCGGCTACACGGGCGAGCACGGCTTCGAGATCATTCTGCCCGCCGAAGAGGGCCCGGCCTTGTGGCAGACGCTCTTCGACCGCGGCATCGAGATGGGGCTGTTGCCTGCCGGGTTGGGCTGCCGAGACACGCTGCGGCTGGAAGCGGCCATGCCGCTTTATGGCCACGAGTTGGATGAGACCATCGACCCGTTTACCGCCGGATTGTCGTTTGCTGTGAAGCTCGACACAGGTGATTTCATCGGCAAAGACGCCCTCTTGGCCGCGAAGGAGAACCGAAACCGACAGCGACGGATCGGTCTGGAACTGGCCGGCCGCCGCATCGCGCGGCAAGACGCCTTGCTCTTTTCCGGCGACTGCGAGATCGGTCGAGTCACCTCGGGCACGTTCTCGCCGACACTGGAGAAATCGATCGCGATGGGCTACGTTGCTCCCGACTTCGCCGAACCAGACACCGCGCTGGAAGTCGACATCCGCGGCCGGCGAGAGCCAGCGACAGTCGTGAAACTTCCGTTTTATCGCCGCAGTTGACGTGGCTCGGAAAAAAATGTCAGTGCCCCCTTGCCAATCGCTTTGCCCCTGACGACAATGCCAAGTGAGGAGCTTTGACAGCAACAACCACTCGAAGTCAGGAGAGGAGCGATGTGCACGCGAATCCGATCACTTCGCGATACGTTGATTGCGCTGGCGGTGCTGGGCATCGCCGGGCTGGCGCTCACTCAGACCGCCGGCGCTGACGGGTTCATCCCGTTTGTCCACATCGACCCGCAAACGGGCGAGGTAAGGGTCCGGGCGCCGTTTGTGCGAGTTGACACCGGTCCGGGCGGAACTCGGGTCTGGGCGCCGTTTACACGAGTTGACACCGGTCCGGGTGGAACTCGGGTCTGGGCGCCGTTTACACGAGTCGACACGGGGCCAAGAGGGACTCGCGTTCGGGCGCCGTTTACGCGCTATCAGAGTCATCGGTACGTCTTTCCGTATGGCAACGTCGACGCCTCTCCGCCCCGACCACCGGCCGGGGATGTGGTGCGGATCGAAATCGATTCGTCGGTGCGGGTCGTGGTTCCTGCCGGTCGATTGCCGTCGGCGCCCGATGAGCGGATTGGGATTCCACCGGTGCCGCGGCTTGGAAACGAAGCGCCGCTGACTCCGAGTCTCGGCGAGCCCGCCCCGTTCCCCACAAAGCCGGGATCAGCGACCGACGAGAAAGAAACGCCACCCAAGCAGACTCCCCCACCCAAGAAAGAACACGCTTCGAAGCCGACGACGCCGAAACCGACCGCCCCGCAGCCGGAACCGTCTTATCTCGTGATACCGCTCCGGGAGTCCGATCGGGCGCCGAGGGTACGAGTGACGATTCTGAGACGCACTCCGCCGGTTCCGTCAACGGGGCCGACTGCCGAGCCGCCGCCGAAACCTGCTGGCAGTCCGCGGCCCGAGCAACATTCCGAGAAGAATGGACGGTCCGTCTACGAATTGCGCCCGATGTGGCACACAGAGGTGCCGCAGTTCTTCGAACCGGTTGCCGGTCTCCATTTCTTTGCCGTGATCCACCCCTACACGCTACAGACCGTCTGTGTGCAGGTCGGTCTGCCGCCGGGCCGTCCGCGGCTGGAAATCGATCGCAACGACATCGAGTTCGATTACGGCCGGTATGACGTAGAGATCCACTTCAAACGCAACGGCGGGGTCGCCGTCAAGCAATGACAGGAGTTCCAACTGCGGCGTTGCGTTGTTGCCACTGTTGGATCACCGTTGCGGTATGCTCGATCAATGCGGCAGAGGCCCGGCAGGCCGTTTTCGTCCTTGACGGTGGTCCCGGTCTGTTTGACCTCCCAGACCAAGGGGCCTTTTTGACCGTCTTTGACGTGATACCGCACAAGGCAATCTGCCACTTCGACCGGTAGTCTACGTCCTCGGGAATGCCGACCTCACGGCAACGGTCGCGGTTGGCCGCCCAGTCCTCCGGCAGGCACAACTCACCGTCGAGCAGGCAATGGAAATCGCCTGTCGCATATCGTCCCCGCCTCCGCCGACCAATGAGTCGGCGCCGCCACCCCCATCGAGATGAACTCCGAATACGGTTTCGTCGGTCTCATCCGCAGGGATCGTGTCGCTGCCGCTCTACCCCTGCCCACCCGCCGAGTTGAGCGAAGGTTGCTACCTGCTTCGCAGCAACATCAATAACTGGAGCGCCGAGGACCTCTGGCGTGCTGACATCCAACTGACCGAGGCGGAGGCCGCCTTCCGCATCCATAAGAGTGATCTGCGCATTCGGCCGATCTGGCACCAGTGGGACGATCGCGTGCTGCCCACGCGAGCCGGCCCCGCGCTGCGTCGCCGCTGCATCACCCGGCCCACCGACCACCAAGCAATTTTGCTCCAACACCTTGGGCTGAACTTGCCCTCGCACCTCAAAACGAACCCAATGTCGTGAAGACTTTCAGAAACCGACCCTTGCGCCCCAACGACTTACGTCAACAACTGGCGAACTTGGGCTAGCATCGTCCAAGACGCGGTCACCGACTTCACGATGTACACCTACAATTTCTGCTGGCTGGTGCGGACGCGGCGTCAACAAGGTCCCGATGGCCAATGGCTGCCGCAAACTCCCGCCATGGCCGCCGGCCTGACCGACCATGTGTGGTCTCTTTGGGAATGGCTGACCTTCCCGGCAATACAACGCGAATAGGACACAAGGGAAAAGCAGGAATTTCGAGAATCGTCTTTCTCCTGTCTTCCTGGGTTCCTAATCTCCTCATTACTGCTTTTGGCTAAACAGTTACGAAAATCTCTCTAGCTTGGTAACGGGAATGGCCGGTCTGTCAGGTGGCAAATGGGATTTCGCGATGAGGAGGTCGCCATGGTTGCTCCCGGTGAGTACGTTGCTGAAGGCCACGGATCGTCGACAACCGGCGTTTCAGGGGGCTGATCTAAGAAGTCCTTGACCTTCCTGGACGATTCCCTGTTGCCGTCCCCATCCAACACTCCCACGGAACGATCCCGATGTGGTGTGGTCGGTACGGGTACGACAGTTTTCTCTCAGATCCATCTTGCCAGTGCCTCGTCTCTGTGGTAGGCTTCGCGCCGAATGTCATCCAGTTGGCAACGGTCGAGGAGATTCCAGACCACGTTGCGAAACGGCAAGGAGGCCACCGTGAGTTTCGGAAATACGCAAGGTCAGGAAATTAAAGTCCAGATCCGTTGGCTGATCCGGCGGGACATGGCGGAAGTGCTCGAAATCGAGCAGGCCAGTTTCGACCACGCCTGGACCGAAGAAGATTTTCTTTGCTGTCTCAGGCAGCGGAACTGCATCGGCATGGTGGCCGAGCACAACCATGAAATCGTCGGCTTCATGATTTACGAGCTTCACAAATCGAAGCTCCGCATTCTGAACTTTGCCGTCGCGCCGTCTGCCCGGCGTCAAGGCGTGGCCACGCAGATGGTCAGACGATTGGTCGATAAGCTCTCGCAGCAACGGCGAAAGGAAATCGCGCTGGAAGTTCGCGAGACGAATCTCAGTGCACAAAAATTCTTTCACAGTCAGGGGTTCCGTGCCGTTTGCGTGCTGCGAGACCACTACGACGACACCGAAGAAGACGCCTACGTGATGAACTACCGGCTGGTAGAAACGGAAGACTGGCTGGCGCCGTTTTCGCCTCACAACCGCATTTCCGAGTACGACGCCGACGCCGACGCCGACGCCGCCTGAGATCCAACCCGCTCGAAGTCTCCTCATTCGGTCGCCAGTCACCATCCCCAGCTGTCGGCGCGTAAGAAAACCCTCGGAAAAGGCATCAGATGTAAACTCGAGCGGGATGACGTATCCACGACTGGGAAACTGATTTGCAGAGTGGGTCAGGCTGCAAATCAGGGGACCTCCCTCACCCAAGCTTTCGTCTGAATTCCTTCTTTTCCGAGGGTTAGGCTGGGCGTTCCACTAGACAGGGCGTCTGAGACGCCGCTGCCAGGCCGAATTGTTCGGTGGCCGGCCACCCAAACACCGAATGACATAGCGAAAGCATTTCGCATGCCAAACAGCCTGCCTCGACACGAATTTTGGATGCGTATGGCGGACGACGCGGCCGAAAAGGGATGAAAACCGCTCTCCACTGAACTTATTGCAGCCATCAGTGCAGTCATGTCGGGCCCAGATACGAAAAGACGGGGCAAGAAGTTCGGCGCCGATCGTTGATTTTTCGGCGCCGAATTGCTAGAAACGGGCATGTATCGGCGCCGAAGAAAGCTTTCTTGGTCCGCGCTGCTTGTCTGTGGGGGGCATGGGTGACACGTCCGAGCCAATGGCTGTTTCTGGTTGGCGGAAGTCTGGCGGTCGTGTATTCGGTCGTCGTGCTGGTTTTCGTTGCCAGCAGTCCGGACCTGCGGTTGCGTTTCTTGCTGGTTGACGAGGAGACCATGAGTGACGCACCGGCCGCCGGGCTGGTGATCCGGTCGACGCCGCACCTTGATTACCAGGGACCGCGACCCGAACCTGGTGATTTGCTGTTGAGCATTGGCGTGCAACCGATTCGCTCGTTTCTAGATTTCTCGGCACAATTGATGGAGCTCCGCAGCACGCCAACGCCGCCGGGCGGTCGCGTTCCCCGCAACACAACCCGTTCGGAGTACGGTGATTTACTGCCTTGGCTGACGGAGGACGAAGAAGGCACACGGACAGTCGAGATTGAGTTTCGCAAGCCCGGTCGAACAACCACCGAGACGAGTTATCTGGTTGTCCAATCCGTTCCCTTTGACGAGGTGGTCCTGACGTTTGTCTGGTTCGTTCTGGAGCTGGGGATTTTCGTCGTCGGCGCGTTGGCATTCTGGAATCGGCCGTTCGATCTGTCCGCCCGTTTGTTTTACGCCATGTGTGTGGTCACGCTGGGCGCCTTTGTGGGGGGATATCACTGGTGGGTGATTTCCGGCAGCTTGCTGCTGAACGTGCCCTTTATCGTTTGTGCGGTTCTGCTGCCGCCCGTCACGTTGCATTTCTTTCTGAGTTACCCCCGACCTAAGCCACTGCTGTCGCGAAGGCCGCGGCTGACCGTCGCGGCCTTGTATGCGGTTCCCGCGGCCATGATTCTGCTCATTCTCGCCGGCGTGACCTACGCCCGCCGGTTGAATTCAGGAGAGACGACCGACCTATCGTGCGCGCAGATTCTGCAGGTGCTCAGCCTAGTACGCGACGCGATTTACGCGTATCTGGCGATTGCCGGCTTGTATTTCGCGTTGACCCTTGCGGCGCTGATCTACAGCTTCTTCACCACCCGCAATCCGATCGAGCGAAACCAGGTCAAGTGGATTCTGTGGGCGGGGCTGATTGCGACCATTCCAGTGAGTTACTCGTTGAAGCTGGCGTACTTCGATCGGGTTGAATTCGCGTTTGGAAGCGCGCGAGTTCCCATGTTTCTGGCAAGCCTGTGTTTTATGTTGGCCTATGCGGTGGGAATTGTCCGCTACAAGCTGATGCTGATCGATCAGATCGTGAGCAAGGGCATGCTGTACTATGCTGTCAGCTTCGGTCTGACGATCGCCTTCAGTATGATCATCGCACTGAGCGGCGTCGCACAACAGTTGCTGAACATTTCGCCTTCTCCGCGGCAACTCTCAGCGGTCTTCGCGATCCTGATGCTGTCGGTCATGCTGCTGTTTTGGTTGCGGGACCAGTTCCAACAGATGATCGACCGGCGTTTCTTCCGCGAAAAGTATCAGCTGGACAAGGCGCTGGAGCGGATGAACCGTGCGGTGGGACATCTGGTTGATCCGACGGCGTTGGCGGGAATGATGCTCACTTCGTGCCGCGACGTGCTGCAGGTGGAACGCGCTGCTTTGTATTTGCGTTCGTCGAGAAAGGGTGCATTCCAGTTGGTGGCGGCCGAAGGCATGGAGAACATCCCCTTGCAGTGGACGGCCGGCGACTCCTTCCACGAAGCCCTGCATCACAGCGGCAGTCTCCAACGGGTGACTCCGGGGTCGCGCAGCCAGATGTCGCCGGTTCAGAATTTGCTGCGGGAGCTGCAGGCCAATTTGGTTCATGGTCTTGAAGTCGACGGCTCCTTTGCCGGACTCGTCATCTTGAGCGAAAAGAAGAATGGCGCGTCATTCACGGCGGAGGATCTGACATTTCTGAACGCTCTGGGACAGATTACCAACATCGCGCTGCACAGCGCCAACATCCACCAGGACATCACGCGGCTGAATGAAGAGCTGCGGCTGAAGGTGGAAAGAATCAGCGAGCAGCGGCGGCAGATTATGATGTTGCAGTCCGAGCTGACCAGCGCGCAGGATGTTCACCCGGCGCCAGCGGCGATGCTCGATGCGCCCGAGTTCCGACGCGATGCCAT
>CAZGYE010000227.1:0-9696 GCA_964530165.1 uncultured Planctomycetaceae bacterium | reverse complement strand
CTAAAAAAGTCAATAAGACGGCTGAATAGCACCTATTCAACGCGGGTTAGTAGCAGGACGGCGACAACTTCGAGGTCCGCATCCGCGCCAACCGAAGCGTGCCCTCACGAGACGTCGAACCCATCATGCTCTCCTGTGCCCGGTCCGGTGTGACGAGAGTCAAGTTTGCAGTGATACAGAGTCATTAGGCCCTTAGTGCTTTGACATCGGAAAGAAGTTTTCGATGTTTAGACGGCGAATTTTAGTTGTTTGAATAACTCTCGGAGTTCCCATTGGATTCTCGCGTATTGGTTATCGATGGGGCCGCGACGCCTTGGTTTGTGTTTGGTGTTGGCGGGTGCCGGCAATGCGCTCGACCAGGTCTTTGGCGCGCAGCTTGCGCAGGTCGTAGGAGGCTTGGGCGGCGGTGTATTCCTGGCCGGTGATCCGACAGGGTGGCGGGGCCATAGCGGAGCGTTAGCCCCGGTTGTCGCCGCACGTCAGGGCCATCGCTGGCACTCTGACCCTGCCACCCGTCGACTGTTTCCACGGGCGATGCGGGACAGGATGTCGAGGCTGCGGGTCAGAAAAGGCAGGCTGGACAGCCTGCCCCACACTCAGAGTGCATTTTCGCACGAATCTGAGCGGTAGCGCTGTTACAGGACCCCGTATTTCTCGTAGGCGGCAACCGCCTTCATGCCGGCTTTGATTGCCTCGCGGGTCTTGTTCTCGGCATGCACCTTCTGCCAGGCCCGGCGAATCACTTCGGCTTCGATATTTTGCGGCACGACGACTACGCCGTCCGCGTCGGCGAACACCAGGTCTCCGGGGGAGAACCTGACGCCGTCGATTTCCACCGGCACATCCACGTCGATCACTCGCTGGCGATTCCGGCTGTCGTACAGGCAGATACCCCGTGCAAAGACCGGGAAGCCCATTTGCCGCATCTTCGCCACGTCTCGGACCGCACCGTCGACAATGGCCCCCACACATCCCGTGTTCTGCGAAGCCGTCGACAACAATTCGCCCCAGACGGCCGAACGCATCGAACCGCCGGCCGCGGCGATGAGCACGTCATCGGGCCGGCAGGCATCGACTGCCAGCAGCTCCAATGCGTACGGCCGCGGGTCCTCATGGGCCATGTCGGCCCAGAGAGTCGTCTTGCACCGCCCCACGAGCAACCCGTCCATGGTAGAGGGTCGCAGTTGCACTCGCGGCGATTGGCCGCTCAGCCCGAGTGAGTCGAGCGCATCGCAAACGACGGCCGCATACAGCGACTCGCGCATCATCGGCAGTGTGATATCGGACTCATCCGGAATTTGCATTTTCACGTCATTTCTTCGTCATTGCGTATTTCGTCATTCGACATTAGCCTGACGTCGTCGAGATTGAACATAGGTCCTTGTACCGCGGAACACAACCATGCGTGTGGGAATCATTGCGCTGTTGCACGAGTCGAATACGTTCATTGCCGAACCCACGACGATTCGGCACTTCGAAGAGGAAATGCTGCTGACCGGTGAGGCAATCCGCCGGGAGGTGGCCGACACGTTTCATGAGATCGGTGGTTTCTTTGAAGGGTTGGCTCGCACCGACGTCGAAGCCGTCCCCATCTTCGCCGCCCGGGCGTTGCCTTTTGGGACGGTCACCGCGGCGACGATCGAAGAACTCCTGACGAGGATGTTTGCCGAACTGGAGAAAGCCGGTCCTCTCGACGGGTTTCTTGTCGCTCCGCACGGCGCCACCGTGAGCGAATCGCACCCCGACGCCGACGGACACTGGCTGACGCTGCTGCGAGAGGAGATCGGCCTCGAGAAGCCAGTTGTCTGCACGATCGATCCGCACGCCAATCTTTCCCAGCAGATGGTTGACGCCTGCGATGCGATTATCGCCTACCGCTCCAATCCGCACATCGACCAAAGACAGCGAGGCGCAGAAGCGGCAGACTTAGTGACCAGAACACTGCGCGGCGAGATTCGTCCCACGGTTGCCGCGGCCCTGCCGCCGATGGCGATCAACATCGAGTCTCAACACACCACGGCATCGCCCTGCCGGGAACTGTACGAACTGGCCGATTCGCAACTCGATCGGCCGGGCGTGCTGTCGAACAGCATCGTTCTCGGTTTTCCGTATGCCGACGTCGAAGAGATGGGTTCGGCCACGCTTGCCGTGACCGACGACGATCCGGCACTGGCCCGCCGGTTGGCCGACGAACTGGCAGCACACCTGTGGACGCACCGGCAGGAGTTCGCCGGCCACCTGATCGGCATCGATCAGGCGCTCGACCGGGCCGCCGGCCTGGAGGGTCCGATTTGTCTGCTGGACATGGGAGACAACGTCGGTGGCGGGTCGGCCGGAGATGGGACCTTCCTCGCCACGCAGATTCACCAACGCCGGATGCCGGACGCATTCGTTTGCTTGTTCGACCCGGAATCGGTTCGACAGGCAGAGGCCGCCGGCATGGGCCGGTCCGTCCGGTTGCAGGTCGGCGGCAACTTCGACGATTTGCACGGGTCGCCGATCGATGCCACTTTCACGGTCGTCTCTCTGCATGACGGCCGATTTGAAGAGTCGGAACCCCGGCACGGCGGATTCACGGCGTTCGACCAAGGCCGGACGGCCATCACGCAGACCGAACACGGTCTGACCGTGATGCTCACATCGCGACGGATGGTCCCGTTCAGTCTGCACCAGTTGATTAGCTGCGGGCTCGACCCTAGCTCGTTTCACCTGCTCGTGGCGAAGGGTGTCAACGCGCCGGTGGCCGCGTATGAGCCGATATGCCGTCATCTGATCCGCGTCAACACGCCCGGCACGACCTGTGCCGACATGACGCAATTCGACTTCAAGAACCGACGCCGGCCCATGTTCCCCTTCGAACCCGATACCCCGTGGCAGCCGGAATAAGCCGGACGCACAAGAAAAACTGAAAGCCTTGCTGGATACGGAAAGGAGCAATTGGAACGGTGCGACTGAGAGTAATCACCAGCTTAAAAGAAAAGGGGATAAGTCCAATATTCGTACTGCTCAAAGATCGGCATTCGGTGATTGCTCCGATTCAGGACATGAAAAACCATCCCCCCAGGCGCGATGTGAGCAGTGCGTGGCATGCCGCGACCCTATCACGGCCAATACGACTTGTCAATAATTGGACTTATCCCCTTTTCTCCCCCGGATGGAAGAGCACCATCTCCGGCGAAGACGCCATCTCGGCGGCCGTACGCTTCGACAAGCACTCCCTGAAAGACTTGACCGGACGTCCGGCAAGAATCCAATTCCGTCTGGTCAACACCCAGCTTTTTGGCTTCCGTGTCAAGTAACGGCGTTCCTTCTTGTGATCCGGAGGGTAGTCAGGGAAGAAAAGGAGGGAAGAAAAGGGGATAAGCATCGTAGGTCAGGCTCCTGCCTGACGCTGACGAGGTATGATGGTGCAGGGGTCAAATGTCAGGCGGGAGCCTGACCTACTTGCTCCAAGAGGCGCAGGCCGGAGCCGTACAGCAGCAGACCAATCAGACGGTACGTGCCGTCGAGTTGGCCGAGAACGCTACGGGCCTCGTCGCGGCTGAGGACGGTTTCGGGGGGCAGCGTTGACGACAAAGTTGGCGCCCCGAGGCCGCTGTTGTTGATTGCGTTGCCGTTGTCGGTCATGCTGTCGCGTGGCATGGTGGAAGAGCACATTGAATTCCGTGGCGGGCCCTGGATGAGCATCATCCCGCTCGCCGTGTTCATTCTCGCAACCGCCGGGCTGGTGATTGCGGGGGCGCCGGTGGTTGAGGGCATGATCATCGCGGCCATGGCGGGCATTTCGCTTGGCATGGTCGCGGCCCGCAACGCAGCGGTCTACACGGAACGCGTGTTCGCGCTGATGGCGAATCGCACGGCCACGGTCGCCATCGTGGCGTGGTTGTGGGCGGGCGCCTTCTCGGGAATCCTGGCCGACTCGGGACTGGTGGAAGCCATCGTCTGGGCGGGCGACAAACTTCACCTTACGGGTGCGCCCTTCACCGTCATGGTGTTTGTGTCGACGGCCCTGTTTGCAGTGACGGTCGGCACCGGTATGGGCACCGTGGTCGGCTTCACGGCGGTGATCTACCCGGCCGGCATCGTGCTCGGCGCCAATCCGCCGGCCGTGATGGGGGCCATCTTCAGCGGTGCTGCGCTGGGCGACAACCTGGCTCCCATCTCGGACACGACCATCGTCTCCGCCGCCACGCAGGAAACCGACATCGCCGGCGTGGTGCGCTCGCGGCTGAAGTACGTGCTGATCGCCGGTGGGCTTTCTTGCGTGCTGTTCGCCCTGGTCGGCGGCGGTGAGGCGGCGATTGATCGGCAGGAGGCGGATCGACTGATAACCAACACCGCCGACCCGAAAGGGTTGCCCATGCTGATTCCCGCGGCCATCGTGTTTTTCGTTGCCGTTATCGGGCGCAACTTTCTGGCCGCCCTGACCGCGGGCCTCGCGGCCGCCCTGGTGATCGGTCCACTCTGTGGCGTTTTCTCCCTGCAGCAAGTGTTTCACACGACCGCCGAGGGAGCGGTGGCAGGCAGCGCCGTCGACGGAGCGGTTTCACTCATCCCCATCTGCATCCTGACGCTGCTGTTGGTGACCGCTATGGGGATCATGGCCGATTCCGGATTTCTTGCGCAGTTGATGGCGTGGCTCGACCGCAAGATCGCGCGGGGCGCCGGCAGTGCGGAAGGAACCATTGTCGCCCTCATCTCGTTTGCCAACCTCTGCGTCTCAGTGAACACCGTGGCCATGATCACGGTCGGACCTCTGGCGAACGAGCTTCGCAAACGACACCACATCCACCCGTACCGCAGCGCCAACCTCTTGGACACGGTCTCCTGCTCGTTTCCCTACGTCTTGCCGTACGCCGCGACCATCGTGGCGGCCGGGGCGATCCAACGCACCCTGGCCGCGCGCTACTCCTTTGTGGAAGTCCTTCCCTGGGCGCAGGAAGCCCCCTACATCTTCTACGGGCTTCTACTGTTCCCGCTGATGATCGTCGCCGTCATCACCGGTTACGGAAGAAAGGCTGGATAAGGACCGCCGGCGACGGAGCAGGCCGGAACGGTCGTCTCAAGGGCGAGGGAGGCTTACCAAGGTAAAGAAGAACATCCCCACCCGGGACCCAATAGCGACGATAATGCGGAATGGCAATCGCTTACCATCCCCCGCACCAAGCGTCAGGGACGGGATGCCTGACCTATTTGCTGGCTGAATGGGACTTTCCCTGGCTGTCACGGCTAGTACCACTTCGCTTTCGCGTCGTACCGCTTCGCTTGTTGAGAGGTTATTGACTTATGTTTCCTGCCGTTGTCGATGTGAAGAATCTTAATTTTCAATGAACTCACCGTCTTTCGAAGGAACTTCCAACGATCCACCGTCTCAGTCGTACGCCATAGATAAGCTTCCTTCTCGCCCTTTGTGTACTTCACTTTCGTGTAAGTGACTACGATATTGTTGTCTTTCGAGTCACCCCAATGAAAAGTGAACGACCCTGTTTTTCTAAAAAATTTGACAGCGAACGAGCTTTCGAACTCGTCGTACAACAGAATATCAACCTGCTTCAATTGATCACCCGACGTCGTCACGTGTCTACGTTTCTTCTCATCGCCAATCTTTTCTCCACGCGTCAGCGCCAATGCGAGAGGTCCGTCAACAGCGACGTCCTTCGCGGCATCTATCGCCGTTTTTAGGCCCTCTTCTGCCAGATTCGCCCGCCCCCCCGCGTGCCCGAGGGAGATGTAACTCATTTCATAGTATACGATCTGCGACACCCGCTTCTGAGGCCTCGACTTGAACTTCGGAGCCTTGATCCACTCGTACACGTCAACGCGTCGCTCGTTTGCATCGGCCGTACGTGCGAAGTCCCTGCCTGTCGTATAATCCTTTGACTCCAAGGCACCATGTTTCATAAGCTGTTTGTCCAGGTAGCTCGCCACCGTAAGTGCCCGCCCCCTCCCCAAAAGTATGTTCAGGTCCTCCTTTTTCCCATCCTTCGTGCGGCCCGCATAGTTGCGATTGTCGGCGCGGCCCACCAGCGCCAGAGCCACCTGATACCCGTTCTCCAAGCGTGTTTTGTAGTGTTTAATCAGCTTGTCCAGTGCGCGCTTACCGCTGGCACTAAGCGGCTCCCATTCAGCCGTTGCAAAGAAGATCTTGGCAACGATCTTACCTGATGGGACTATTAGACCTTTCGGATAGAACCGACTTTTTTCCCGGTCGCCAACTCCTCCGCGACCTGGCCGTTTGGGATTTCGGGTTCCTGTTGCGGCTCGCGTCCTGGCGCTTCGGCCTCGGCTCGTGCCTCCCATTGTTACTCCCCCTTCTTGATTACACCCTGTCTCCGGTCCCGAGGCTGGCTTTGGCCGCCGGAAATCTCGAAACTCTCCTCCATGGCGTTGCTCGCCCAACGGATGGCACGGTCGTCGCCGTGTTCTTGATAACCCACTTTAGCGTGAGTGACCAGAGACCGCCATTGGCCAGTGGGTCCATTGCCAGCTTCCGATCTCGATGGCTCAGCGCTGATCCGCTCCGTAAGTTGCAGATGTCTCCTGTCGTTCAAAGTAGTTGCATTGAAACGACCTATTACGGATTCTCGTCGGTGGTCGAAAAGGGTTGCGTAAAAAATCCCAGAAAAAAGGGAAAGGGACCACATCCGCGAGAAAACATGCTGTCATGCTCATTTTCTATCTTGAAGAGACTGTGAATCCAGCCTGCATTTACCAGGACGACTGGCTTTAACATGCTGTTGCCTCCGTTTCAACAACGCGGACCGATTTCCTCCGCCGGGGCGCCGCAAAAGAACTTGAGCATATCGCACTTGCCGCTTACCGACTCGGCCTCGTGCTTTTCGCGTAACGCCGAAGTACTGATACCGCTTCGACGTCCTCAGTATTTCGTGAAGTTCGGTGCGGGCGGGTTGGGATGATCCTTCAGCGTCTTGCGATAGTCTTGGATGACCTTCATGTAAGGCCCCAATACCCAACTGTTCTCGATCAGTAGGTTCCACCGTTCGCGGGGATCCCACTCGATGTTGTAGGCGGAGGGGTAGCCGTTATTCTCTGCGACAATAGCCTGCACGCCCGTTGTCCGCAGCACGTCCGGAGTTGGCAGCACCGTTCGTGGATACAACCGCCATTGCCGCCAGCGCACCGCCGCGATGCGGTCTCCGACGAAAGTGATGAGAGACTCCCGCGGAGCTTTGTCCGTCTTGCCGAGGAAGAAGTCGCTGTAATCCACGCCGTCGAACGGCCGGTCGCGCGGCAGCTTGCCGCCGGCAAACCCGGCCAGCGTCGGAAAGATATCCAGCAGAGAGATCATCGCGTTGGTCGAGCCGGGCTTGATCTTGGCCGGCCACTTGATCACGCCGACCGTCCTGATGCCTCCCTCGTAGGGATCGAACAGCTCGCCACGAAACTGGCCCGACGAGCCGGCAATGAGGTCTTCCCTGAAGATGCTCGTTCGCTGAGGGCCGTTGTCCGACAGGAACAGGACGATCGTGTTGTCCTCGATCCCCGCCTCGCGGACGGCGTCGAGCACCTGTCCGGTACGGTAGTCGAGTTCCATCACGCTGTCACCGTACTGGCCGATGCGCGACTTGCCCACAAAGTCGGGATGCGTCACGTTCGGGTAATGGGGGCGCGTCCAGCCGATCATCAGGAAGAACGGCCGCTTCGTTTTGGCAGTGCGCTTGATGTAATCGACCGAGTAGTCCGCGATGTCCTTCTCGATCTGACGCCGGTACTCGATGTCGTACACACACACGTTTCGTGCCGGTGTATTGGCTGCTTTGGCCTCGACGATGTGGTGCGTTGCCCGCTGGATCATTGCCGGGGGCATGTGGTACTTCGACATCTCGCGGCGGTAGGAGGTCACGTCGGTGGAGCCGCGAACGCCGATCCGCCACTCGTCGTAGCCCTGGTATTGCGGTTGACTCTGCAGCGCCGACCCCAGATGCCATTTGCCCACGCAGGCGGTTTTGTAGCCCACGGGCTTCAACATCTCGGCCATCGTGACTTCCTCGTCCTGCAGCGTGTTGACTGTCGCATCGGTGAGGACCAGCGAGAGGCCCAAGCGGATGGGATAACGGCCCGTCTGAAGGGCGGCTCGTGAAGGAGTGCAGCCCGGCTCTGTGAGGAACTGGGTGAAACGGAGACCCTCTCTGGCGAGTTGGTCGATCCGCGGCGTCGGCATACCCCGCAGCTCGCCGCCGGTCCCCAGGAATCCCACATCACCGTAGCCCAAGTTGTCAGCGAGCATGAGGACGATGTTTGGTTTCTGGGCCAGAGCCGGACTTGCGAGACACAACACACAGGCAAACGCCGGACCCAGAGGGGTCAGCCGTAGTGCGGCAGCTTTGTTCTTCACGTTTTTCTCCTTTCTGCCCGTTACTTTCGGATCGCGTCGCGTATGGCGAGGACGTTTTCCGGCTTCATGTCGTCGGTTAGACTGTTGCTCGACGAGACGATGTAGCCGCCGCCGGTGCCAACAGTTTCCAGACGCTGACGGACCTGCAGTTGGATGTCCGCAGGCTCTTTGTGAACGAGATCGCTCATGAAGATGTTGCCGACGATGGCCACCCGGTTCCCATACTGTTGTTTGACCGCGTCGATGTCCATCACGTCGGGCTGGATGGGATGAATCGCCTGCTGACCGAGTTCGAGCCAGGCGTCCAAGAGCGGAGTCATGTCGCCGTCGCTGTGGGCGATCAGCGGCCGAGTGAACGTGGCGGCGACCGCCTGCTCCTTCGGCAGAATGTACTGCTTGTAGAACGCGGGGTTGAACACCGGGCCGGAGTTGAAGGCCACGTCGTCGAAGGCCCAGATGACGTCGAAGCCGATCTCCTCCAGGACCGGAACGACTTGCGCCGTCCAATCGGCATAGCCGTCGTGAACGTCGGCGATCAACTGAGGGTCGTCGAGGATGGCGTAGGAGAAGGCCTCCAGGCCCATGCTCAGCAGGGTGGCTCCGATGCCCAATCGAATACAAGCACAGGCGCAATCGTCATCCTTGTGGGCGATGAACTTGCGCGCGTTTTCCACAAAGCCGGCGTCGGTGGGCGAGGGAAGCTGGAACAACCGGTCGAAATCCGCACGCGTTTTGATCATCCCGTCGCCGACCAGTACGGGAGAGCCGTCGTCGGACTTCTTCATCTTGTGACAGAAGATGGGCGCAAAAGCACAGAACTGGAGGTTGGCCTTGTCGAGAACCCGGTTGACCTTCTTTTGCTCTTCGGCCAATTGATCGCCGGGCATGGTGGGAAACCCGTCCGGGGCCACGGACCAGTCCACGTTGATCGGCTCGGAGCAGACGGCACTGGCGATCCCGTTTTCGACGATGCCCTCGATCCAGGGAACCTGGTCCACTTCTTCGCGCCTTAAGGCGGCAAGCACTCTTTCACACGGCGTCATGGGCATGACCAATGTCCTTTGTATTACGGCGTGGCGACGTCGGCCAGAGAGGCGACTTCGCAGTCAGGCCCCGCCGCGAAGCTCATCAATACTGCATACCCGCGGCCGCGGATTCCCACAATGCTCAGCAGAATTTTTTCCTTAGGCGAGAGGCTCACCTCACCGGGGAATCCGTGGTTCACCAAGAATATGGAACCAGAACGACGTCGCCCACTTCTCACACTACTACGTGGGCAGGAGAAGTGGGACAGGTTCGCTTTCTCGCTCGCATGGACTATCCGAGATACGTTTCCCAAG
>CAZGYE010000226.1:0-9723 GCA_964530165.1 uncultured Planctomycetaceae bacterium | reverse complement strand
CAGCTTCACGAAAGCGAATGAGTGCATTGGAGTGATGCTTCGTTAAACGGTATTGCGGTTAACGGTGCCAAAGGCTACTGCGGAGTCGCGACAGGCGCCGGGAGGGTGCAACGAACGTCGACGTGGGGAGCGGGAACTCATGCGGGTAGACTTATCGGGCAAGGTGGCGCTAGTGACGGGCGCTGCACGCGGGATTGGTCAGGCCATCGCCGACCGGATGGGCGCGAACGGCGCGCGTGTCATCTACACGGATATTGACCGCGCCGAGGCCGAAAGGTCAGCGTCCGTCTCGCCTGGGGCCAAAGCGATGGAAATGGATGTGACCAGCGAAGCCCAGGTGCGGGCTGTCACGAATGAAGTCGTGGGCGAGTACGGGCGGATCGACATCCTGATCAACAACGCTGGGGTCAACACGCTGGCTCACCGCGAGCCCATCGATCGGTTCCCTCGGGACGAATGGGACCGGATCGTGGGCGTCGACCTGACTGGGTTGTACATTGTCAGTAAGGCCGTTGTTCCCGTGATGCGTTCGCAGGGATCGGGGCGGATCATTAACATTGCCTCGGTGGTGGGACTGGTTCCACTTCGCTTGCAGTCGGCCTTCGTCGCTGCCAAAGCGGCGGTGATCAATTTGACGAAATCGATGGCGATCGAGCTGGGCGGCGAGGGAATCCTGGTCAACGCCATTGCGCCGGGCTCGATCCTGACCGAAGGAACCAAGAAGCTGTTCTACGGGGAGGATGGCACGTTCAAGGATTCGGTGAACCGCCTGCTGGAACACATTCCGCTGGGGCGGCCGGGAACGCCTGAGGAAGTGGCTCATGCGGCGCTTTTCCTTGCGGCTCCGGAAGCCAGCTACGTCAATGGCGCAATCCTGACGGTGGATGGCGGTTGGACAGCAGGTTACGCTCGGGAGTTTTGACGACCCGAAAGGGGGAACCATGGCAAAAATGACCGAGTTCACGGGCTATCAAGGCGACCGGCCGCCGACGATCCCCAAACCGGACGAGCCGGTGGACCCGATGATCGTGACGGTTCAGGACGGGGTCCCGGTTGTGTATCCCGGATGTCACGGCGTGGGGGTGCGAGTGGTTCATCCCGTCAATCCCAAAGCTCCGGCAAGAAACATGGGACTGGTGATGTTCTATGTCCCACCCCACGTCGTCCTCGAACCCGGCATGCACGAAACGGAAGAGACGTACGTTGTCCTCGCGGGACGTGGCCGGATGACTTTCGCCAAGTCGCAACGCGACGTCGAGAAAGGCGATTTCGTCTACCTGCCTCCCTGGTGCGAGCACGGCATTGAGAACACGGGAACTGAAACGCTGGTCGTCCTGATCGCGACGTCCCCGCCGAATCCGTGAGGACACAGGATGGAAACGCTTTCTGCTCAAGAACTCCGGACCCACCGCGTACCGGAAGGCTTGCTGACGCTCTGGTGGTGAGAACAGGCCGGGTTTGTGATCAAGAGTCCGGACGGGAGAATCGTCGTGATCGACCACTTCTCGCGACGCGTGATGGGCTTTGCCGTCTCTCATGACAAGCCGGCATCACGGGAGGTGCGAATGTCTCTCGGCAGAACAATCTCTCTCTCGGAGGCCAAACCGAAGTACATCATCTGCGACAAGGGTTCGCAGTTCTGGTGCGACGGTTTCACAGCCTGGTGTCGCAGGCGAAGCATTAAGCCCCGTTTCGGAGCCGTCCACCGGCACGGCAGCATTGCCGTCGTCGTCGACTCCAATCTGTTTGTACTTATGCCCGAATCAACTGAATGATTGCCTACTTCAATTTTGCTGGTCTAGCGCACCCGTTCCCGAACCACAGGTGACCCACTCAACAGCCGGTGGCCCCATTCTTTCTTCAGCTTGATCAACATGGTCTCCTCCTTGAACTTCTGCAAGCTTCGCGAGCCGAGGAGGAGGCGGGTGCCGTCGCTGGCTGCGATGGCATCGGCTCCGGTATAGGTCGCGTTCTCGCGCGTGATCTGCTGCGTCTGCGTCGAGGTTCCATCGGGTCCAAGTTCCACAAAGAACAAGGATCGCCCGCTGTCGGGATCGGGACGCGATTCGCCAACGACGAGAAAACTTCGTTCCGGCGTGATCGACACCCGCTGCACGGACTGCTCTCCAGGCTTCACGATGGTTTGTTTCCATTGCGGATTCCCGTCGGCGTCCGTGAGAACCATATAGACGTCCGGATCACGGCTCTCGCCCGACTGAGTGCTGCCGGCCGCGACAAATCCTCCGGAATCGAGTTGGCGGACATGAGTTCCACTCTCTTTGCGTTTGCCGCCGAAAGCGCGCTTCCATGCGACCTGCCCATCTGGTGCGAGTTTCAGGAGCAACAGGTCCTTGTAGCCGCCGTCCGGATTCAGTGTCTCACCCGTCACGATGCTGCCGCCATCGACCGTGGCACTGAGCCAGTTGATTTTTCCTTCTCCAACTTGGTCGCTCATGTCGTAGGTGTGTGCGGACGTAATATCCCCCGACCTGTTGAGTTGCAGACGGTGAATCGCTCGATCGGAGTGTCCCCAGATCACAACGCCGCCGCCTTCCGATTCCACGGCGTCGCAGGCTGTCGGCCTGTCGTCTTCGTCTTTGCTCCAGGCTCGTTCCCAAAGCAGATTCCCTTCGGCATCGATTCTGCGGATAGACATCTTCTGGTCGGCATAGATCCCGACACGATCGGCGACATAGCCGAGCAAAATGTATGCGCCGTCGTTTACGGCAACGATGTTCCGCGCCTGGTTGATGCGCGTATCCCCGTAAGTCTTGCTCCAAACAACCTCGCCGTCGCGGTCTGTTCTCACGACAGCCGCAAGTTGCTGACTCCCGCCGGGCTGCCAGGTGACGCCGGCAATCAGGAAGCCCTTATCAGCCGTTGCGATCAACGATTGGCCTATCGTGGCATCTTGCAGTCGGATCGTCTTCTCCCAGACAACTCCTGTGGCGCTCAATTCGCCAAGTGTTGGCGGTGACCCCACCGGTTCTGGTTCGCGTTCCAGCCCGATAACACGTCCGACTTTCCGGACGGTATTTCCGACCGACATGCACAATGCCGCACCGCCAACGGCTACCAGCGGAGCGAGAATGATCGCCCAGAGTGTCCAGTCACGATACCGGCTAGAGGCAGCGACAGCTTCTCCCTCACCTTCCGGCATAATGACAGACCGGATGACTTTCACTTCTTCCCGATGAGGAATCAGCGCCGCTTCGAGCGCCGCCAGCAGCCGTTGAAAATGAGACTTGGCCCGGCGGCCCATTTGCGCTGTGATCCAGAGAAAAACGGCAGAACCGTTTTTCAGCCAGATGCCCACTCCGCCCATCGACGTCCCGCTGAGCATCGCGGCCTGGCCAGCGGCCTGCGCGCTGCGAGCACCTTGCCCGGTCAGCGACGCCAACCACAACAAGGCGATCAGCCAGCGAGGCGGACGCAGTTCGAGCAGTTCCCAGTGATCCATTGCGTCGAACGCGAATGAGTCGTGTCGCCGGCAGGTTTGAAGTTCGAGACCGTCGTCGTGGATCAGGATCAGGTACGATTCGTACTCGGCCATGTACAACGAGAGCCACGCTCCAGCCAATGCAAAGGGCCACATAATCACCGTCAAAAAAATAGCCGGTGTTGTGAGGGCCTGTACCGATCCGCCGATCACGAACATCGGCAGGCCGAAGAACGGCACGAACAGGATCATCGCCACAAAATCGCCCAGCGCGACCAGCCAGTACGGATAGCAAAGCGCCTCCGGGTCCCGTTTCTTCCAGGGAATCAGGAAATAGGCAGCGAGTGCCGCCAACAGAGCCCACAGTGCTGCTGGACGCTGAGGATACAGGAAACTCGACGGCGGCCGAGGCGATCCGAGTAATCCCGTGCCAAGTTGGAAATCGTCACTCGAGAAAGAGCGGGCACGGAGTTCCAAGTAATGTGCCTGGCCCTTCTGGTCCAGGCGCACGAAGAAGGAATCCGGCCCTTGTCCGGTCACGCGGTCAGAGATCTCCGCAACCGGCTTCTCCCAAGTTCGGAAAAAGATCCAGTAGGGTGTGCTGTGCCGTCGGGTTTCTTCAGGGCTGAGTCGCCGCGTCCAGGCGGCATCACTTGTTTCTCCCGCGCTGGCGGCCGCCACCTCGCGGAAAAACGTCTCCCACTGTTCGCCGGAGACGGAGACTGTGCGATCTCGTGTCTTTTCCGCAATATACTCCTGGAGCGACAGTTGCTTCAGATATTCCTGCTTCTCGGTGCTGAACCCGAAAAACCCACCTTCGCCCTCTTGCATCCGAGCGAAATCGGCCAGTTGAACCGTCACGAGTGGTTCCAGCGAAACATGAAAGAACAACCAGATTGCCAGGCTGAGTCCTGCGAGGAGCGCGATGCGTCGCCAGGTTGCCATGTCAAGCCCTTTGTATCGGTGACCCGCCAAGATTCGTCCACGCGATCACTTCATGTTGAGCGTCCCCAGGATCGTGCGGAGCACGTCGGTCAGTTCTTTGGGATTGGAGAGCACAGGAGCCAGTGCGTCGATGGCGTACATGTTGTTCTGAGTCACGAACGCGATGCGATACAGAACGACTTTTCGATCGGCTTGATACGGTCGTCCGGCCATCGAGGCGGGCAGTGGCAAACCTTTTAGGCTGCTGACGTGTACCTGGGGCCCCAGGTCCCGCTGCGCAATGCTCTCGAAATCTGCCAGCGTCGCATTTGAATTTGGAGCCGGTTTCCTCGCCAGATAACAAAATAGACGGTAGTTGCCGTCCTTGGAAACGAGCAGGTCGTGCGCATTGATATCGGCCTGCGGCGTCTGTTTGGTCTTGACAATCTTCCACGAAGCGGGCAGACGCAGAGAATAGCCGCCGGTGGGATGGTGGTAGTCGACATAGGTCCGACGCTTTGCGGGACCGACGCCGATTGTTAGGGAGACAGTGAGGCCCGTGCTTCCTCTCGCAAAACTGACCGACTGGCGGGCGCCGACCGGATCGCTCAGCATGGCACACTCCAGATCCTCGTAGTTGCTGATCTCGCGATTGCCCCACTGGATGATCACGTCTCCCTTGCGAAGACCGGCCTGCCAGGCCAGAGAACCTTCTTGGACATTCGTCACAACCGCTCCGCTCGGCGTCTCGATGCCCAGTTTGTGAGCCTGCTCCGTGCCGGCCGAAGTGACCCAGATGCCGATCAGCGGCGGACGCTCGTGACGTCCAAAAACGGACTGCACGGCATTGCCAGCCGGTGCGGGCGGACCTGGCGTTGTCGGCGCGGGGGAGGCTGGAGATGCAGGGAACGATGGAGACGATGCGGATGAGGAGGGTTTGCTTCCCCACGTGATGTCTAATCGCAACGCTTGACGACCGCGATGCACGTCCAAAGCGAGCTTCATGCCTGGGGTAGCGTCTTTCAGCGTGGCAACCAGGTCCTGCGCGGTCTGAATCACGAGTCCGTTGCAACTCACGACGACATCGCCCGGCTTCAAACCGCCTTTGTCGGCCGGCGACTGTGGCTCGACGTGAGTGATCACCGCTCCGCTGGATGCGGTAACATCCAGCGATTGAGCCGCCGCGTCGCCGGCGTCGTGAATCGTAACTCCCAAGGCCGCCGGCCCCGAAATTGGCGAAAAACTACTCGACACCCCGGAAGTGCGATCAGCACCGATGAGAACTCCTTCTGACGTCTCCAGCCGCTCGATGGTGAAAGTCACCGTCTGCAAGACAGGAGTGGGCGTCTTCCACTGGAAACGGAAATCGAGATAGACCGGCTCGGTAAACCCTTCCTTCCAGTCAGCGACCGCGGCCCAATCGTCATCTTTCCAGACAAAGCTGGAGAATACGCCGTCTTGACGCATCAGCCGCACCCGACCGGAACTCTCTTGCGTATCAAGCTGATGATACCGATACCATCCTCCATCGATTCTCATATCCGAGTCAGAACGATGCCAGTCTGGAGTCTGGGCGTTGCGGACATAGGCATGATTCTTCTCATCGTTCGTCGTTACCGCCATGTGAATGTATCGTTCTTGCCCCGGTTGTAACTTCAAGGGCGGCGCGTCGTAACGGACGATCAAGTCAAAGTTCCCGGCGATGGACCACGGGCTGTAGAGCTGGACAGAACTTGGCTTAGAACCATCCTGAGCCATCAGAATCTCAGTGCCCAGCGGGATGACCGTTCCCTGATAGCCGACGACATCCCAATCGATTTGCGGCATGGTTTCCAATGGCGCTGTCGTCAGGTGGATATCGCGCAGAGTGGTGACTACTGGCTCATCATGCAGTCCGTCATAGGCCATGCGTTTGAACGACCAGCCCACCCAAAAGGTTTCTGGCAACAACAGCACCGTCCGGCTGCCGAGCGTCCAGGTCTTGCCACCATCGGTACTCCAATAGGTTTTGACCTGCTTTCCTCGACGTGACAGCCTGGCACGAATCGGAGTTTTGGGAGCATCTGGCCACTCCGCAGGCTTACGGTTTACCACGTCCAGCTTGTTCAGCCCCCGCCCTATGGATCTCCCCCCGCCGACAATAAAATAATGCGCACCTAGTCCCTCGGCGTTCATCTGGTTTCGCAGGTATCCCAGCGGAGTGTGTGGAGTAAACAGCACGAACTGGCTAGCGGCCAGGTCAGTCCCCTTGCACTGCAACAGCATTTCCGCCTCCAGGTCAAAATCGCCGGTGACCTTATGCAGCAGTCGTGGTGCATCGCTGCGACGTCCCCAGAGGTCGTTCTCGTCGGGGACAGTGATGCGCAGCGTGTTGCCATTCAACAGCTCCCAAGTTGCGTTCCCAGGTCCGTTCAGATACTTATTTGGCTCTTGCCACACCCAACCGGTCGGCAGTTTGTTCTCCGCGTCCGAGAACTCCACGTCCCCATACGGTTCCGGAATATCGCTATCCAGCGGCAGGTCCTGCGCCGCGAGACCCTCGACCAGTACGCCCTTGTCCGCCGTGCGATCAAACTCGGAAACCGTCCCAGCAGGAAGTATGGCCTGGTGACCGGCTTTCACGGTCAGTGCCATCCCCCGTTCCGAGCGGATCTTAACTTCCCCGTCATAGACGCGCACAGTCGCGGTTTCTCCTTGCTTTTTTACCGAGTATTCCGTCCCGTTCGGCCAGATCCAGTGTTTGATTTTATCCAGCTTGACGGTGATCGTCTGAGCCACGGCTTTGCCAAAAGCGCCGCCAACGGGACCGTAACGTTTTTCGAGGAGTTTTTTACTGATCTTAACGGTCCCCTTTTTCAGACCCATCACGATCGCCTTTTTCCCCGAGCATGGGTCCGGTTCCGGTGCCGCTTTCGGTGGCTTGATTCCCGGACAATCGTTTTTGGCTAAAGGTTTGGCGTACGTCTCCAGTGCTTCGCGTTCCGTCTGGAGCCGTGCGATCTCCGTCAAGCGTTGGGTCACTTCGCGCTCATACTTCTTGGCCAGACGCTGCATCTGCAACTTGTACGCGAGCAACAGCTTCGACTCTTCATGGGCGGCTCCAAGTTCCTGTGCCGCATATTGCCCCATGATATTTCGCCAGAACTCGGCCCTTCGCTGTTCTGCTAGGCTCGTCCGCCCTTCTATTTTGTGGTGATCATTCGCCGGAGCGGGCAACGATGCCAGTGCTTGTTCCAGCTTCTTCTCCTCAATTAACGCCTTTTCAGCAATCTGCTTCTTCCTCGCAGCCAGTTCAGCACGGACTTGCTTGATCTGAGAATCCAGGGCCTTCTTCCGTCTTTGCGCCTCCTTATCAAAATGACTCTGCAACATTCCGATCTCTGCTCGCCGCCCGTCGCTTTCCTGTTGGAGATGCTTTTGCTCAGCAACAATCTGCTCTTCCGACCAGCTTTTCTGCTTGTATCGCTCATAAGCGGCCAGCGTCCATCCACTTTTCTGCTCAGCGACGGTAGGCACCCACTCCTGTTTGACTCGTTTCCACGTATCACGCACGTTTTTAGCGTTAGCTGCATAACCGAACAATGGAACGTTGCGAAAGAGCAGCTTTCCCCATTCATCCAAGACGTTCCATTTGTTGGGCATGAGCCAGATGCCGGCTAAGTCGACCCCGAGGTTCTTAATCCGCTTGGCGGTGAATCTTGACCGGTTGGCATCCAGGACGAGTTTCAAATCCACAGCAGCTTCGCAAGGATCCTTGATGGCTTGAATGCGTCTGTAGGCTCCTTCCAGAACAGTCGAATTGTAGGCGCCCAGGTCCATGTGATCCGGCAGAGGATAACCAGCTTCCTTAAACTCGCTCAGCTTCTTCAGGATTTTGGCGTCGATGCCCCCAAAATCCCACGGACTTCCAGCAATCTGGTTGGGAGGTCCCAGAAGACCGAACTCAACCTCGCTGTCTGACCCAATCTTGATGACGGAACCGGCGGTCAAGACAGTGCCCCCAGCGGGATCGGTCACGATGCGGTCGCCATTGTGGAGCGTCATGCCGGGCTGCGCGGGACTACTAGCGGCCACCTCGATGATTTCAACTTTTGCTGTGTAAGACTGCCCGTAGCATCTCGTCGTCAGTGGCCCGTTGCCGCGCGGGGGGCTTGTATAGGCACGCAAACGACCCGGCCCTGGCCACTCTCCTTCCATTTCAGCTTCGGTCTCTTTCGCCGGGATCGCAAAGGACACGACATCCTGGGCGGGTCCAAAGTTTCCGCCGCCCAGATCCGGCTCAAAGACGATCCGTAAACCGGTGCCCCAGTTGCCCAAGCTCAACGCATTGGGCGCTGGCGGGCTGCCACTGAGATGAGCCACCAACTTCCCACCGGCACTAACAGGAAACGGCCCCAGCGCCTTCCCCGGATCACACGGTGCGTCCACCGGTTTTTTCGCAAAACGACCGCTTGCGGAAAACAGTGAACCTGGTGACAAAGACGGATGCGTCTGGATCACTGTCGCCTTGTGGCCAACCACGATATGGCCCCACGCATTGCATTCCTCGGGCAGCGACCGAGAGTCACCAGCAACGATCGGACGGGGCGCCGTCGCAGTAGGCTGAACAGCCTGGGCGGAACTAGGCTCTTTCGGTGGAGTTCTCGGACCAAGAGCTGCCGTCGCCTGGGACAAGTGACAGGCCAAAGCCAACGCCGCTGGAATCAAGATCAAACGTGGACGAAACAACCGGACCCGCCAAAGTTCGCTGAACATGGTCCCCTCAACTCCTTTTCTGCCGATTGTTGACGATTCTGGCCCAATCTTTTTTCGTAATGATCGGCGACAATTGCTCAAGACATGAAGCTCCGCTTTGCCTTCGGCCCTCAACAACATTGCGTAGAACTTGACGCACTTGTCTGCGGAAGTCAACTGATCATCACGAGCATTCACGATAAAAAATGGGCAGATGCCCGGCGTGGCCGACTTGGGTGTCGTGCGGCTTTCTAGGACCTGGCCGACGTCATCAGGCATACCGGGATAAAACAAACCGGCGAAGTCCGGCATTCCGCTGAACTCAGTTTCCGGCAGCTTGGGCTCGGCGTGGAGCGAACAGTTTAGCGCGAGGTGGCCGCCAGCCGAGAATCCGCAGATGCCAATCTTGTTGGGCTGCAAGCCAAGTTTCTTCGCTTGCTTCCTGAGAATGCGAATTGCCTGTCTGCCATCAGCCTGAACGGCACGTTGGTAATTCGGCCATGTATTCGCCGGATGATCGTTGTTCGGCAAGCGAGTTCTGTACTTTAAGATCAGGGAGGTCACGTTGTCGTCTCTTAGAAAGGACGCGGTAATTCAGGTCATCTGGACTATTTTTCGGCAGTTGG
>CAZGYE010000225.1:0-9796 GCA_964530165.1 uncultured Planctomycetaceae bacterium | reverse complement strand
CCAATCTCTGCCTGAAGTCTCTGTTTCTACCTGATTATGCCCCGGACAAGCCAAAAGAGCAAGTTGAACCTGACACACACGAGACGGAGTTGCGTCGCAACGAGAGGTTGCGGCGGGTGGTCGGGATTGTCTCGGCGGAGCACTCGAATTTGAGCGGGTCCATTGCTCCATGGCGGCACGGACCCTTGCTGGCGTGTTTTTGAGTCTGTAACGGGCAGATCGTAGGAAAGGTCCAGCTTTTCCGGAAAATGGCTCACAAACCAGAGAACTGTAGATCGTGGGGACTTCAGCCTGCGGGCTGTTGGAGCACATCGGGTCGCCGATTGGCCCAGGGCTGAATCTTTTCCAACGCTCGGGCCGCTTGCAGCACTGTGCAATCGTCGAATCGCCGGCCGATCAGCTGTAGACCGACCGGCAGATTTGCTTCCGTCCAGCCGCAGGGGATGCTGGCGGCCGGCTGACCGGTGAGGTTCAGCGGGTAGCTGAACTGCGTCCAGGCCAGCGCCCGCGGCTGCTGACCCGGCAGCGGATCGGCGTCGTCCTGACCGACGGCAAACGGCGGCACCGCCAATGCCGGTGTGACCAACAGATCATAATCCTTATAAACGGCGCGCACTTTCTGCCAGAAGGCGTTCCGTTCGAGTGTCGCCCGGACGTAGTCGACCGCGGAGAGCTTCATTCCCGTCTCCGCCGCGCGGCGCAGACCAGGATCGAGCAGGTCTCCCTGCTCCGGCAGCTTATCGGCCAGCGAAGCACCGATCCCACCGTAGAAGAACACGTTCCAGCACTCGTACGGGTCGTCCCAGTTGAGGTCAATTTGCTCGACCACCGCTCCGGCTTCACGCAGCCTCAGCGCCGCCTGCCGGCAGAGTTGCCCGACCTCCGGGTCGACCCGCGCATAGCCGAGATCGGGACTGTACGCGATCCGCAGACCGTCGATCCCTTGATCCAACTCAGTGAAGAGATTGACCTGACCGGCCGGCAGCGAGTTCGGGTCGCGATCATCCGGACCGGCCAAGACGTCGATTGTCAAAGCGGCATCGCCCACTGTGCGGGTGATCGGCCCGGTGTGACGCAGCGTATCGACGGCCGTGGCCGGGTAGTTCGGCACGCGTCCGAATGACGCCTTGAAACCAACCAGCCCGCAGAACGAGGCCGGGATCCGCAGCGATCCCCCGCCGTCGGTCCCGATGCCGATCGGTCCCATCCCGGCCGCTACCGCCGCCGCCGCGCCGCCGCTCGATCCGCCCGGCGTCAGGTCCCGATTCCACGGATTGCGGGTGATGCCGAACACGCGATTGTCGGTCACCCCCTTCCAGCCGAGCTCGGGGCTGTTTGTGCGGCCGATGATGACGGCTCCTGCTCGGCGCACACGCTCGGTGCAGGGCGCGTCCTCGGTCGTCACGTTGTTTTCCAGCAGCTTCGAGCCGAACGTGGTCCGCACGCCGCTGACGTAAAGATTGTCCTTAATCGAGACCGGCACGCCGCACAACGGGCCGACGTCGTTGCCGCGCAGCACGGCGGCTTCGATCTCGTTGGCTCTCTCGCGGGCCTCATCGGCCATCGACGTGCAAAAGGCGTTCAACGCCGGATTCAACCGCTCGATGCGCTGGAGCACCGCCTCGGTAACTTCCACGGCCGAGAGCGCCTTCGAGCGGATCGCCGCCGCCAGCTCCACAGCAGAGAGATAACAAATATCGTCGTCATTCATCGCCGATCCCTTTGTACTACTAACTCCGAAGTTCTTGTTTTCCTGCGCAAATTCTTGGTCAGGTTGTTCGAGCCACGTCATTGGCCGTTTCAGTGAGAACGTTGCGAGTCCGAATTGACGGAGCCGGACGTTCGGGCTGAACCCCAGCAGAGGAGTCTTTGTCGCATTCCATGCAAAAGCCCAAAGCAATGCAAGCGACCGACTCGGTGAGACGTCGCTATGATGGGTAGCGCGAGGCGTGCGTCAAATTCTCACGTCATCGGAGAGAGCCGCTATTGAACGGTTCCGAGCGGCTCAGTACACTGTGTGCACGCAAATCATGGCGGAGTTGTCGCGTTGAGGTACCGCGAAATTTCGCCAATTCTTTCGTCCATGGAGAAGGGCCACCCATGGGAGAGAGTTCGCCGTTTTCCGGAATTGATCCTGCCAGCCTGCTGCATCCACCCAAGGCAATCGCCGTGTTCATCGAACGACTGACGTCCGGCGTGTTCGCACCTGAGAAGGAACGACGCAAGGAACCACGTTACTCGGTGGCGACCATTGTGGAGGTTCAGCCTCTCGACGAAGAGTTCCAATCCCAAGGAGACGTGTTCCAGGTTGTGACCCGCGACATCTCCGCCAGCGGCATCGGAATTCTGGACTCCCGTCCGGTCAACTGCAAATACCTGGCCGTGCAGTTGACCAGTCCCGAGGGCCGGCAAATGCAGATGGTAATGGAAGTGCTCCGCTGCCAGCCGATGGGCAATATCTACGACATCGGCGGAAAGTTCGTGACCGAGCAAGGAGCAGCGGAGCATTGCCGCAAAATTGCGAGCAGTGGTTTAGCGCCGGCGGCGGTCGTATCGGCGGGCCAGCCCGAGTCCGATCAGGCGGATGAACCCCTCGTCAAGCTCGATTCGCAGTCGGGCGCCGTTGTCGGTCGGCCGAATGTCGATGCGTAGCCTGTCTGCCCCCTTGGAGAAGGCCTCGCGGGCCAACTCACGGACAGGCTGCGGGCCTGTGCCCGCGTCCGCTGGGCCGTCTAAACCGACCCAACTGGACAAGTTCGCCACGATCTGCAGCGGCGCGTTGGAATCTCGGCCGTCTGCGGCGTTTTCGGACCGTTCGGCGACCTGATCCATCGCTTTTTTCAGCTCCGGCATCGCATTGTCGCCCCCGACGGCAAACCAGACGGCATTCCCCCCGGCGCCGAAAAACAGCCCCGGTTTTTTTCCGTAAAGGCGTTCGTCCTGCCGGCGAATCTTCTTCCCCTCGATGCGATGGAACGCGATGCCCTGATGCGAGTCGGCATTCAACTTCAGGTCGGCCAGATTGGGACTGTCCGCGATGCGGCGAAGAATGTCGGTGACCGCCAGGCCCAACGCGTCGGCATCGACGACTCTCATCCCGCCGATCAAGACGAATTTCCCGGGAGGCTCGCCGATGAACTGCACGAAGAAATCGGCGTGCCCGTTCTGGGCGGTGGCCGCGAGCGGTTTGAACAGCCGGCGAACAGAGTCGTCTGCATCCGCTCCTTTGGTCCCGTCCTGGTTGCCGGGCAGTTGAGACGACAACTGCTCTTGGGCGACCTTGAGCAACTCGTCCAAGACCTTCTTCCCGCGGGCGTCCATCATCCACGACAGCGACGCCGTCAGCGGTACGTGTCGATTCAACAGGCTGGAAAAGTAACTCCGCTTGCCGCCGATATCTTTCAGGTATTTCGCCAGCTTGCTGTCGGGGGCCGCGTTGACGTGGAACTCGACGACCGCATTCCTCGACTTCTCGGACGTGTTCCAGCCGACCGTCAGGTTTTCCCCCTGCGTCAGCAGTTGATCGATCAGCTCCAGCAGACTCAGACCGTTGGCTCGACGCAGGCGATGCCGCCCTTCGGGTTCATCGTCTCGGCGTTGCAGTTCGGTCTCGGCGCTGGCGCGCAGAAAGTCGAGGAAGACGGCTTTCATCCCCTCCGGCATGCTCTTCAAGTTCACGGACGCCGCGATGTCGTACCGGGACGACAACTGCTCGGTCATTCTGACGGGATCGGGAAGCTCACCGTCCATGATTTCCTCGTCGTTGCCGACAAACGCAAAGCCGTCCAGCAAGCGAACCTGAAACGTCCGGCGGGGGCCGACGAGATCATAGCGGTCGTCTTTGCCGTCGACCTTTTTCGCTTTCAGAGGGCCGCGCGAGACCGTCTTCATCAGATCGTCGATGCTGTTGACCGGTAGGAAGCCAACCGGGGTCGGACGCGGCGTCAAGCCGGACTTGAGAAACAGCATCAGACCGAACGGCTTGCCGCGATCCATGCCCTTCAGGTCCCCGAGGTTGTTTTCCACAAGTCCCGAAACCACCTCCGATAATTCCGGCCGCCCTGCCGTCTTGAACAGATAATCGACGTCGCCAAGCAATCGTTCGACGCTGGCAACGTGGATGACGACCAGCGGAATCTGCGGCCCCTTCCGGCCGTTCGTCTCCGGTTTCTCCTGCGCAGCGGCGGCCTGTGCGCAATCGCGGCCGAGCGGAATCACCACCAAATCCGCAACGAGAAACAGAAAAGCGAAACATCCGACAAGAACGGTCGAGCGACTTGGTGGGATTCGACGCACGGGAAACTCCTTCAACGGCGATTGTTGGACTGCTCTCTCAGAGTCGACAACACAAGAGCCGCTCGTTCCGGCAGTCCATTGACACGAGACTATACCAGAACGTGCCGCGCATGGTTTCAAGGATTCATAACAAGCGGCTAGTTTGGCTATCGGCAATCGCCCATTTGGTGGGAGGCATCCGTTTATCAGCACGACGAGGCGAAGGACGCAGCCCGGAAGTGACGCGGCCCCGTGTCCGTTCGAAAATTTAACGGTATTTTCGTTGCGAAACTGGTCGTTCTTTAGCGGCCGGCGGCTCATCCGATCCGCTGCCCGCGATGCCTAAAAACGCGATTGGAAAGCCTCTTCTCAGTCCCGGAGGGACGTCAAATGGTAGCCCAGAGCGTGAGCTTTGGGGACCGGGATCGAGTCCATTCTGCCCGAGCCCCAGCGAGGCGATAGAACCCTTTGGGCTATTCGTCGCAACAGCGTTCTACCGCCCCGCTGGGGCGATACCGATGGGTGCCCCACAGACCCAAGGCTCCCGCCCTGGGCTATCTCCTTCCGCCTCTGCCGGGGCTTTTCAAACACGCTCTCAGAGACGATGGCCGGGAGGTTGTTCGCGCCGTGTCAGAGGTTTTACGCTGGTCGAGCTGCTTGTCGTGATCGCCATCATCGGCATTCTGGTGGCCTTGCTGATGCCGGCAGTCCAGCAGGGGGCATCAGGTGGAAAACCGGGTTCCATCAGAAATGTCTCCGTTCCAGGCGCAGAGAACCGGATGATCACCGGCGGCGAAAAGTGACGTGCTCTCGGTGGGCATCATACCACCCGAAAGCGTTCCACTGCACCCGAACCCGTGCAACAGCCTGTCCTCGACTGACAAAAGAGCAGGGCGAGCGGCCGGTGTGAACCGGCCGGTTCTGAGAACTCAGGGATTGACACCTCTGGCTCACCAGATGTTACTCAAATCCGCAGCCGGCAGAACTCGCGGATGCGGTTGGTGATGGCCGGCTCGACCGGGAGGCGTTCCATGCTGCTGGCGCCGTAGAAGCCGACGACGCCTTCGGTGTGATCGAGGATGTACTGCGCGTCTTGCGGGTCGGCGATCGGGCCGCCGTGACAGAGGACGAGGATCTCGGGATTCACCTGTTTGGCGGCATCGTGTATGGCCTGCACGCGAACGGCGGCGTCTTGGAGCGTGACGGCGGTCTCGGCGCCGATCGAGCCTTTCGTCGTCAGTCCCATGTGCGGGATGAGGATGTCGGTACCGGCTTCGGCCATGGCGCGGGCTTCATCGGGGTTGAAGGCGTAGGGCGTCGTCAGCAATCCCAGCTCGGCGGCCTGGCGGATCATGTCGACCTCCAGGGAGAATCCCATGCCGGTCTCTTCCAGCCCGGTGCGATACGTCCCGTCGATCAGCCCCACGGTCGGAAAGTTCTGCACGCCAGAAAACCCGGCCGCCTGCACCTCGCGCAGGAACAACGGCATCACCCGAAACGGATCGGTCCCGCAGACGCCAGCCAGCACGGGCGTGTGGCGGGCGACCGGCAGGACTTCGCGGGCCATTTCCATCACGATGCCGTTCGCGTCGCCGTAGGGCATCATGCCGGCCAGCGACCCGCGTCCGGCCATGCGGAAGCGGCCGGAGTTGTAAATCACGATCAAATCGATCCCGCCGGCCTCTTCCAGCTTGGCACTGATGCCGGTCCCCGCCCCGCCGCCAACGATCGGTTTCCCATCAGCCACCTTGGTCCGCAAACGGTCCAGAATGTCTTCACGTTGGAATAGGCTCATGGGCTTACGTCCTTTGGTCGGTTTCCAGGATCGTGGCCAGTTTGATCCCAGAAGCTCGGAAGATGACGAGCACCATGGACGATGGCAAGGACCAATATGCCGCTGTCACGAACCCGAAAAATCATCCGGTATCGGTTCACAAAGGTCTCTCGAATCGCCGGGTCCTCGAATTCCGGGACAGTTGACGCACTTTCCGGCCATTGAACGACAGACTCGATCGCATGGATGACGCGCTCAACGAATGCAGTAGAATACGCTGCAGAATCTCTGGCAATGTATTCGGCAACCCCTTCGAGGTCGCGTGAAGCTGCCTCGGTCCATTCTATGGCTTGAGGCATTTGGTCATGCGCTGCTTCAATTGTTCATGTGAAATGACCCGTCCCTCAGATTCATCCCGCAGACCACGTTCTACCTTCTGACGCACGTAGAGTTGGTACTGAATATCTTCGAGCGTCGCATCATCAGGTAGACGGTCGAGAATCTCCCGAACTTCTTCTTTTGCAGTGCTCATAATTGTATCTCGTGTTCTTCGAGAATTTTCGATTTATTGGATCACGCCTCCATCATATCAATCAATCTCCAGGCCGCCAGCTCGGCGAACTCGGGGTCGTTGATGTGATGGTCCGACTCGATCAGTTCGGTCTCGCCCCGGTGTTCACGGATGCTGTTGTAGAGCGCCTCACGCACTGCCGGATCGTCGAACGGTTGCCCGTCGCGGTCGATGGTTGAGACGCCCCCGAGCGGCAGCAGAATGGCCGTCGGTCCGATTGCGGCGGCCGCTTTGCGGGCGATCTCCTCGCCGAGCCGGCGGTTCTCGTCGATGGTGGTGCGCATCAGTGTGACGGTCGGGTTGTGGTGGTAGAAGTGGCGGTCTTGGAACTTTTCCGGCACGGTTTCGGGCGGGCCAAAGTTGACCATGTCGGTCGCTCCAACCGAGATGACCTGCGGGACACCCCGCTCGCCGGCCGCCGTCAGACGCGCTGGACCGGCCGACAGGACACCGCCGACCAGCTCGTCAGCCAGCTCGGTGGTGGTGATGTCCAAGACGCCGGCAATCAGCCCGTCGGCAATCAAGCCTTCCATCGCCTCGCCTCCGTTGCCGGTCGCGTGAAATACAAGGACCTCGTAGCCCGCCTTTTCGAGAATTTTCTGCGCATGCAGCACGCAGGGGGTTGTCACGCCGAACATCGTGGCGGCGACCAGCGGTTTTCCCTCTACTGTCTCTGCGGGCTGCTGCGACGCAAGCGTGACCATGCCGGCCATCGCGCGGGCTGCCGCCCCGAGCACGGTCCGGCTGATGCAATTGATGCCGGCGATGTCGACCACCGAATTGAGCATCAGAATATCTTTGCCGCCGACGTAAGGCCGCATCTGCCCCGAGGCGAGCGTGCTGACCATCACCTTGGGCACCCCGAGCGGCAGGGACCGCATGGCCGAGGTGCCGATGGTCGTCCCGGCCGAGCCGCCCAGACCCAGGACCCCGTCCACTTTGCCCTCAGCGTGCAGCCGGTTGATCAGACTGGTGACGCCTGTGGCCGCCTGGGTGACCGCTTCGCCGCGGTCGCCGAGCTCCCGCAGCTTGGCCAGCGTGGCGCCTGCCGCCTCGAACACCTCTTCGGGCGTGACGTCGGCTGCAACGGACGGTTCACCCAGACAGCCGGCATCGACCGTCCGCACATCCACGCCGTACCCGATCAGCAGATTACGCACAAACGCGGCTTCTTGTCCCTTGGTGTCGCAGGTCGCGATGAGGAAGACGCTCATGGGAAGAGAGGATCAAAGGGACAAAGGGGTAGAGGGACAAAGGGGTAGAGGGACAAAGATACGAAAAGGCCGACGACTCATTTTTCCCTTAACCTTCTCATCAGACTGCTCAGCATTCGTTCCATCTCACGACTGAGCTCATACAGGCATTCGTAATCAGAGACTTTCAGGAATTCCAGATTGTTGCCGATTTCCAGTTGGGTCTGCAATTCAAACAGCGAGCCGGTGGCAATGCAGAGGAAACGCAGATAGTCGTTCGTTGTCCGTCGACCATAACCTTCTGCAATGTTGCTCGGAATCGAAACCGCGCAACGACGAATCTGCGACGTGAGCCCATATTGTTCTTCCTTTGGGAACGAGCAGGTGACTCGATGGACGTCGGTCACCAAGTGCATGGACTTCTGCCAGACCAACAGATCACGGTAGGATTTGATTTCGGACATCGCACTCGGTGCAGTTCCGCCTCAAAGTGTGCAGCACATCACACTTTGTGCCTCTGTGCCTTTGCTCCTTTGTGCCTCTTCCGTCATTTCAGCATCGTCAGTGGATTCTGCCGATTCTTCAAGGGCAGCGTGACCGGGCCGCCGAGACGGTGCGACTCGAAGACGGCGACGATCATCTCCGTGACGCCGCGGGCTTCGTAAACGCCGTCGAGCGGCTGGCGGTTTTCTTCGATCGCATTCAGAAAATCGACGATCGCCTGGTAGTGGCGGGCGGTATATTCTTTTCCGGTGAGCGGTTCCGGCTTGTCGATGCCGGCCGAGGAGACGTTCTGCCACTTCGCCCCGCTACGGCCCGGCGACCAGGCGGGATCGGCTAGAAACTTCAGCGACGGCAGCGGTCCTTCCAGCAGCTCGATGACGCCGGCCGTCCCGAAGATCTGCAGCGCGTACCGCGACGGGTTTCCACGAGCATTGCGGCGGGACGCGAAATAGGCGGTTCCACCGTCGGGCATGCCGAACTTCGCCTGCACAGCGTCTCCGGCCAGCGGTCCGATGCCTTCGGCCCCATCGACGACATGTCGCCTGGCGACCGGTTTGCCGCCCTCGGTCAGCGTGGCGTCGCACCATTGGGGATGTCCGCCGATGGCGCGGATCATGTCCATCGTGTGCGTTCCCAGCACCCAGAGGTCCTCTCCGCCACCGCGTCGGTCCTCTTTTCCGCGACTGCGGTATTCCAGCACGCGTCCGATTTTGCCGTCGGCGATGAGCTGCTTGACCGTGTTCAGTTTGGGGCTGTAGCGGGTGGGATGAGCGATGGCCAGCTTAACGTGCGTGCGCTCGCAGGCGGCGACGATTTCATCGGCTTCGGCCAGCGTGCGACAGAACGGTTTCTCCATGTAAACGTGGATGCCCCGCTGGGCGGCGGCGACGGCCATGTCGCGGTGCTGATCGAGCCAGCGCGGGCAGACGGCGGCGATGTCGGGCTTCGTGACATCGAGCATCTTCCGGTAATCGGTGAAGGTTTGCGAGACCTTCACGCGGCGCGCCGCTGCCGCCAGCCCGGTTTTGTTCTGGTCGGCGACGGCCACGACCGCGATGTGAGGGAGGTCCAGCCAAGCGGTGTCCAGTGCGTGTCCGTAGTTCCCCCGGCCCGTGCTGCCGATGATCCCCACTCGGTACTTCTTCGGCATGGCAACTCCTCGAAAAAAAACACTCCCATCAGGCGAAGCTACCCGATGGGAGCGCAGTGTGCCGTGGGTTGTACAATTTGTCGCCCGCAGTATGAAGGCCCTGTACGACACACAGGAAATGGATGTTACACGTTAGGATGCGCGCGGCGTCGGCGTTTGTCAACTCCAATCACCCGATGAATTGGCCAATTTTCGTAGTAATTGTTACCGGTCTTCCACCCAGCGCACTAGAATTCCGGCGTCGCCGTCATCACCGTGCAAACGGCATTCGCCAGCTAAGAAAGGACGCGGTAATTCAGGTCATCTGGACTATTTTTCGGCAGTTGGCG
>CAZGYE010000224.1:0-9824 GCA_964530165.1 uncultured Planctomycetaceae bacterium | reverse complement strand
AGAGCGGCCCGGCCGCTTCGCGGACGACTTCCTCCAGTCGCTGCCACGTGAGGGTTTCGTCCAGCACGAAGTTCAGGTCGCGGGCGACCGGGGGAAATTGCGGCAGCAGTGAATACGTGGGGGTCAACTCGGCAGCCGCTTCGAGCACGTGCAGGTCCAGCTCGGCGACGGTCACGGCTTCTTTCAGGTCGAGCTTGTCGGAAACCGCCCGGTCGATTTCACCCAGCCAGCCCCACAACTGTGGAGCAGGCTTTCTAGCCTGCTTTCCCGAAGTGGCAGGCTGGAAAGCCAGCCCCACACCCAGCAGCACCTCGGCCCCGCGTCCCTCGACGAACTGCGGCACGTCGGTGGGACGAACGGTCAGCGCGGCCGTGTGATTCACCGCCCGGGCCAATGTCTCGACGACCCCTTTCATTTCGGCGAACGGGCGACTGCTGACCAGGCCAATCATCGTCGGTTCGGCCTGTGCGTCCGTCTCTCGTGGGGCAGGCTTTCCAGCCTGCCCCTGCCGCTCGGCAGGCTGGAAAGCCTGCCCCACATTCTCGGCATCAGTGGACAGATAGACGCTCGAAATCTCGAAGAGTTGTGCGCCGGATGTTCCGTGGCGTTCGTTCTCCCGGCGAGAGACGAGCAGGCTGGGAACTAGGCTTTGCCGCAGTATGTTCTCTTGGCTGCGAGACGAATGTTCGACCCGCAGCTTCGGCAAATTGCCGCGGGGCGTAAACAGTTCACACCGTTCGTCGCTGACGAATGAGAGCGTCACCGCTTCGAAGAAGCCGGCTGCCGTGAGCGTCTGGCGCACGTTCTCAGTGACTCGATCTCGCAGCGACTTGGCGGTCGAGACGACCGGAAGCGGCACATCTTCCGGGATGTTGTCGTAGCCGTGGATGCGGGCGACTTCTTCAATCAGGTCTACCTCGCGCGAAAGATCGCGGCGCCAGGAGGGCGGCACGAACGACGCAATTCGGAATTCGGAATTCGGAATTCGGAGTTGAGCTTTGTGCATTCCGCATTCCGCATTCCGCACTCCGCATTCCCCACTGCCTTGCTCCTTCAGCCCCAACGCCTTCAGGATGTGCGTCGCCTCTTCGGGAGAGATGTGGATGCCCAGAATGCGCGGGATCTGATCGAACCGCAGCGTGATCGGCTCGCGGTCTTCAGCGGGACGCGTTCCGGCGAAAACCGGCTCGTCGAGCAACTCGCCGCCGGCCAGCTCCAGAATGAGCTGGCAGCAGCGACGACTCGCCCAGTCCAGCCCCTGTGGGTCGACTCCGCGCTCGAAGCGAAACGACGAATCGCTGTGCAGGCCCAGTTTGCGGGCCGTGGTGCGGATCGACAGCGGCGCAAACTCGGCCACCTCGACGAGCACATTCGTGGTTCGGTCTCCAATTTCGGTTTCCAATCCGCCCATCACACCGCCGATGGCCACGGGCCGCCGGGCGTCGGCGATGACGCACATCTGTGGATCGAGCTGGTACTCGCGCCCGTTGATGGCGATCATCGTTTCGCCCGCGCAGGCCCGGCGAACGACAATCCTTGTTTCGGCCAGCTTGTCGAAGTCGAACGCGTGCAACGGCTGCCCGCATTCCATCAGCACGTAATTGGTGATGTCCACCACGTTATTGATCGTGGCAATGCCGAGCGTCTTCAGCCGCGCGGCCAGCCAGCCGGGACTGGGTCCAACTTTGATGCCGCGAATTACCCGCGCGTAGTATTGCGGGCAGAGGTCTGCGCAGTCGTTGGCGACCGACGTGACTTGGGCCGTCTTTGCGACGACACATTTCGGCCCGACATCCGGAATCGTCAACTCACGATCGAACAACACGCTCACTTCGCGAGCCACGCCAATGTGCCCCAGGCAATCGGGCCGGTTGCTGGTGACCTCCAGATCGATGCCGACGTCGCCGTCGACCTCGCAAATTCCTTCCAGATTCAAGCCGCTCATCGTCAAGCGATGGGTCAGCTCATCCCTGGGCATATCAAGCTGCACGTACTGACTCAGCCAATCCCAACTGACAATCATTCTCTCTACCTATCGCGACAAGGAAAAAGGCAAAAGTAAAAAGACAAGAGCGACAAACAGGACAATTCGGCAGTGGGTCAGTTTGGCTTAACATAATGGGTGGCTGAGGTCGAGCCGTAGGCGAGCCCCCAGAATCGACGGTCTGTGGGGTCGCATTCGCTCCACCACAGCCACCCTTTAATCGAAACTGACCCACTGCCGACAATTCTTTCCTTTTTACTTTCGCCTTTTGCCCTGCTACTTTAGACAGCTCGTATCTCGATGAAAAGGGCAACCGCACCATGAAGGCGATTGAAATTCTCGTCGAGCAGATTGAGACCTGCTTTCGCGTGCGATCCCCGTCTTGAGTTCATTGAATCTCGCATTTTTCTCACTTTGGCGGTTGACGGGTGCCGAGCGAACTGTATTATTACTGTTAATACAGTTTGTGAGGTCTCCATGGAATTCCAGATCAGTCCGTCCAGCCGACTGCCGATTTATCGGCAGTTGGCGAGTCAAATCCGCGAGGCGGTGGCGCGGGGAAAACTGCGCGTCGATGAGCGGCTGCCCTCGGTCCGGGAGCTTTCCCGGATTCTGGTCGTCAACCCGAACACGGTGGCCCGCGCGTATACCGAACTGGAACGAGACAGGGTGCTCAATACGCGGCAAGGTTTGGGAGTATTTGTGGCCCAGCCGAGGGCGGAGCTGGCAACCAAGGCCCGCAAGGAGAAACTGCGCGAGCTGCTCGACGGCTTTTTGACCGAGGCGGTGTATCTCGGGTTCTCTGCCGAGGAGGTCGTTGCCGCCGTGTCGGATCGTGTCGGTCAGTTTCAGTGGAATCCATCCAGGTCGGGAACGAAGTGAACAGGACCCCAACCACGATGCCAGATGCAATCACCACACATCGACTGACGAAGTATTACGGCCGCCGCCCGGTCGTCGACTCGCTGGACCTGCGCGTTCCCCGTGGTTCGGTGTACGGGTTTTTGGGCCGTAACGGTGCCGGCAAGTCGACGGCCATCAAGATGCTGCTGGGCATGGTCCAGCCGAATTACGGACGGGCGGAGCTGTTGGGGGAGGCGGCCGATCAGCTGCGGCCCGAGACGCGGGCGCGGATCGCCTACCTCGCCGAGGGGCATCCGTTGTACGGCTGGATGACGATTGGCGACGTGGTGCGATTCACACGGCCGTTCTATCCGACTTGGAACGATCGCTTGCTGGAGCAGATTCTCGACCACTTCGAGCTGCCGCGGCGAGCGAAGATCCGCCGGCTGTCGAAGGGTGAACGAGCTCAGGTGTCGCTGGCAATGGCGGTTGCACCCGACCCGGAGTTGCTGATTCTGGACGACCCGACTCTCGGGTTGGACACGGTCGTCCGCCGCGATTTCCTCGAGTCGATGATCCAGATCATTCAACGGCAGGGCCGAACCATCCTGTTCAGCTCGCACATTCTGGGAGACGTCGATCGCGTGGCGGATCGCATCGGAATTCTGGTCGACGGTGTGCTGCGTGTCGACTGTCCGACCGAGCACTTCAAGGATTCGGTCAGAAAGGTCGTGCTGACGTTTGCGGGAGCCCCGCCGTCGTTTCCCGGCTGCAAAGGTTTGGTCAGCAATCGGCAGGTCGGCTCGAAGCTCGAATTGGTCATCGTCGGCTACGGAGACGAGCATCGTCAAATCGTGGAGTCGCTCTCGCCGCGGTCGTTGGAGGTGCTGGAACTGAACCTGGAAGACGCATTCATCGAGTACACCCGTGGGCCGAGACGCTCGCTGCCGATTTTCGTGGGGGAGGAATCCGATGTGGAAAGCTCTGGCGCTCAAGGAGCTGCGTGAGATCTGGTGGCTGGCCGGCGTCACCCTGGTCGTGTTCGCGTTCGCGGTGGCCAACTTCATGGGAATCGACTTTGAGCGCATGCGAATTCAGCCGGTGCATCACGTTCCGTTCGTCGACGATGGCTTCGACTTCGTCTTTTGCCTCTTTGCGCCTTGCCTGGCGATCGCCCTGGGTTTTCGGCAGACGATGTGGGAATCGCTTCGGGGCACATGGTTGTTTCTGCTGCACCGTCCGATGAGCCGCAGGTGGTTGATCGGAGTGAAACTGTTGACCGGCCTGGTGGTGTACTTGATCTGCACCGCGCTGCCGATACTGGCTTACGCGTGGTGGGCCAGTGTGCCGGGCACGCACGCCGGCCCGTTCGAGTGGGCGATGACTTCAAAAGTGTGGATGTTCTGGTTTTGTTTCACGATGTTGTACTTGGCGTCCTTTCTGTGTGGCGTTCGAGAAGCGCGGTGGTACGGCACACGATTGCTGCCGCTGGTCGCCGCCGGAGGAGTGGCATTCTTTGTCGCGGTCACTCCCTTTTTCCCGAAGGCGGGAATTGCAATTGTTCTGATAACAGATGCCTTCCTGCTGGCCGGGATCTACCTGACAACTCGCACGCAAGACTTCTCGTGACAGGTGTACTGATGGAAAAGCGAACCAAAATCCTCCATCCATTGTGTCTGGCCACAATCATCGCCGTGGGGTTTGCGATTGTTTACGGGTTCGTCGCCGGGTTCTGCATCGCAACCTGGCAAGAGCGAACCCGAGCAAGACGTACCTGGGAGAATTTACAGATTACGACCGATGGCACCCCAGTCATCGTATCGTCCACCAGATACCCGGCAACCAGAACCTACCGCCTGCTGAACGGCCGGTCGATTTCCGTCAAAGAAGAAGAGAATGAATGGTTGCCCGGCGTCTCCCTGGGCGTGAAATCAACCATCGAATATAACCAGCTTGGGTGGCGCGGGCGCGTCGGGCGCGTCGGTGCGATGAAGTTCCCACCTGTATTCTGGTACTTCATCCACGACGGCGAACGAGACGGCCGCGGCTATTTTGTCGGCTACGACAGCAAAACGCGGTTGCGGGTCGGTTATATCGGCCTCGATGGACTCCAGCCTGAGAAGCCGCGCGAAGAGCGGCAATTTCCGGTGAATGGTTTGAACCTCGCCTACAGCCGTGGGCTCGTCACAACACAGCAGACCAATTACGGTTATTATGCGAGCGTTCCTGCTTCTCGCGAGACGGTTCGGCCGATTGTCTTCCTGCAATCGGAAGACCGGGTTTACCGGGTTGACCTGCAGAAGCGGGCTGTTCACGTCGAATTGAAACTGCCCGGGCTGCTTTCCCTGCAGGGCTTCCGCCGACCGGTTGACGGGAGCGAGAATGAAAGTACCAGCTTGAGGCGGCCTAGCAAGTTGGTTCTGGCGGCTCGCACAGCGAGTGAGGTGGTCCTGCACGAACCCGATACGGGAGACAGCCGCGCCTATTTGATTCCGGCCGAGCTCCGCGATGTGGACTTCACGTTCTACGAACTGTACGACGGCAGAGCACTACTTCAGTTCTTGCGCCACAGCAAGACCAGCTGGGCTTCCACTACCAATCTTACCTGGATCACTGCCACAGGAGAAGTTGTCCGTCGCGAAGAAAACATCCTGACACATCAGTGGGGCAGCGGGCCGAGAGAACCGTCGTTTCTTACCGCGGCAGCTATGCCGGTCCCCATCATCGTCGCGGCAATGTCGGCCTTTGCGGTACCTATGGAAGAGCTGTCGCGCGGTGCGGCAGACGATTATCCGGCGGCGCTGGCCTGGTCGTTGGCGGAGACGTGGCCGGCACTGTTGGTCGTCGCTCTTTTTGCAGCAGGCTTGACGGTCGTGTGTGACCGCTGGCAGAAACGCTACGGTCAGCCGCGAAGTTACATCTGGCTGGTTTTCGTCTTTCTGCTGGGGCTGCCGGGGCTGATGGGGTCCCTCTTCCACCGTCGCTAGCCGTTGCGAGAAGCGTGTCCCGCATGTGGTCGCAGCGCTCCGCGCGACCGGGAATCGTGCTCTGCGTGCGGGTCGGAGTTCCCCCGACCTGCGCTGAAGGGAACCGAGGTCTGCGCGTAGAAGTCGCGGCGTGTTGCACACGCCCTACCGAGATCGCGTTCGAGAGGCAGTCTCAAAACCGGGAGGGCGAGGCTCCCGCCGAGCCGACAAAGCCCGCCGGTGGCAACCGGCGGGACCCACGGGTTGCCACCCGTGGGCTTTCATACGACAAACCTGCTCAGCGGGAGCTTCGCCCTCCCGAAATCAGGTTTTGAGACTACTTCTGGAAGGAGCGAATCGCTGCGCAGAGTTGATGGAAAGCTCTGGCGTTCGGTACGATTGAAGCATCAGGTGACCTCATGCGCATCACAGCGATCGAAGCGTTTCTTCTCGAGCTGCCTTTGGAGCGGCCCGTGGTCTCCGGGGCTTCGAGCGGCGGCCGAGGGGCGGCCCATGAAACCATCTTCATGCCGGTCGTGAACGTCAAGACGGACGCCGGTCTCGACGGACTGGGATTTGCCTGGAGTCTTGGCGGAGGCGGAAAGGCCGCGATAACGACCCTCAACGAAGATCTCGCCGACTCGCTTGTCGGTGAAGATCCATTGGATCACGAACGGCTGTGGCAGAAGCTGTACTGGCAGGTGCAGTGCATCGGCCGGCATGGACTGGTCTGTCACGCGCGCTCGGCAATCGATCTGGCGCTGTGGGACCTGAAAGGCAAAGCATGCGGACAACCGCTCTACAAGCTGCTCGGCGGCGCGAGAGAAAGTGCCCCGCTGTACGGCTCCGACGGCGGTTGGTTGAACATGAGTGTGGACGAAATCGTGGCTGCCGCCGAGGATTATCTGAACCAGGGCATGCGGGGCGTCAAACTGAAGGTCGGGCACGACGACCCGGCGGTCGATCTCAATCGCGTGCGGGCCGTGCGCAAGGCGTTGGGCGACGACGTGTGGATTGCCGTCGATGCGAATCAGAAATGCGACTATTCCACGGCACTCCGCATGGGCCGCGAGTTCGAGCAACTCGGTCTGGCGTGGTTCGAAGAACCGATGATCTGCGAAGATCCGCCCGGACACGCACGGCTGGCCGCAGCGCTCGACATTCCGATCGCCCTGGGCGAAACGCTCGGATCGCGGTTCGAGATCGACGCCTATCTACGGGCCGACGCCGTCGACATTGTGCAGCCGGATATCACGCACGTCGGCGGCATCACCGAGTTTGCGAAGGTTGTCGCGATGTCGAGCACCGCCGGCCGGCCGGTTGCACCGCATCTGATGATGGAAGCCTCGGTGCATCTCGCCTGTGGACTGCCCGGCGTCGACGGCCTGGAATACATGCCCTGGTTGACCGCAGCGTATACCGAACCGCCGCGGATAGAAAACGGCCGGATGTTTCCGCCGCAGACTCCGGGGCTCGGCTTGGAGATCTCTCAAACGGCGATCGAAAAGTACAGAAACGCCTGAGTGACTGCTGCTTGACCACCCGCGCCGATTGGGATAGGGTCGTCGAAACGAATGAGGCTTTGTCCCGTCAATCAAGAACAGTTGACGCTCGGGAGAGCGAAAGACAACGCGATGAACGACTCGAAGTTGGTTTGGACAAGGGCGGTCATGTTGTTGGCCGTTCTCTCCATGTGGTCGGTTGCATGCACGCACTGTATGCGCTCGACGGAGTCAGTTCGCTCGACGCGGGAGACGTTTTGACCGCACTGAACGATCCGGACCCGCGCGTGCGGGAACAAGCGGTTCGGCTGTCGGAACGCTTTGCCGCCGCATCGCCGATCATCCGTGCGAGACTGGATGAACTCACCGATGATCCCGACTTGCGCGTCCGGTATCAACTGGCGTACTCGCTCGGAGCCGTGCCGGGTGCGGCGAGAGACCGCGCGATTGCCAGGCTGCTGCTGCGTGAGAGCAGCGACGGCTGGATTCGGCTGGCTGCACTCCGTTCGCTGAGCGACGGGGCGGGGGAGGTCGTTCGCATTCTGATTTCCGATGCGAGTTTTCGCGTTTCGACCGATGGACGTCGTTTGCTGGGCGCGCTTGCGACGCAAATCGGGGCTGAACTTTCCGCAATCCGCAACCGAGGCGACGCTGCCATCCTGCTCAACATCCTCGACCCCAACCGCGAAGTCAAACCGCAGTTCCTCAGCTATGTGCTGGTCGACGTGGACGGCCGCATCTTCACCGGCATGATCATCAGCGAATCATCCAACAGCGTCACAATCCAACGGCCCGACGAAACCAACGCGACGATTCTCAGAGTCGACATCGACGAACTCAAGAGCACCGGGCTATCGTTCATGCCGGAAGGACTCGAGACAGAGCTTGACGTCGAGGGAATGGCCGATGTGCTGGCGTATTTGAATTCGATTCCGTGACGGAATTTTGTTCGTGCGCACTGTGTGTTATCCCGGATCATTCATAGGCTGTCGTCGTGGCACCCAAACCGACAACTTGTTGTCGCAATCCACTGGTTTCATGGCACGTGCAGCGACGACAAGTCGTCGGTTTGGGTTTCTATGAATAATCCCAGGTTATTCGGCGATCGGCCGGCCGATGGCCCGCAACAAGCGGGTCTGCGATTTGTTGTAGTCGATGACGGCCGACAGATGCCGGCCTCGGGCCTGGGCCACAGCTTCGACCGCCTGAAGGGCTTCCAGCGGAAGCCCTTCGAGTCCCTTTATCCGCGTGATGTTCCGGTCAAACGACTCCTGTGCCTGCTGGATCGTGGCCTCGGTCAGGGAGATCTGTCTCCGCCCGGCATGGACCTGGTGGTAGGCCGTGCTGACATCGGTGGCGACGCGATCGCGGATGCGGTACTTGTTCAACAGCGCTTGCCGGAATTGGCTGCTACGCTCTTCTCGTGCCGCCTGGGAACCGAACCCCAGGTTCTTGAGCTGCCAGACCGCCAACACGTCGAAATCGCCGCGTCCGTCCAACTGGTGCAGGTTGTCGCCCGTCCCGCCACCGAAACCGCCTGCGGAGGCCCCGACGTGGACGTTCGGAATCAACGGCCGCAATCGCTCCGCGCGCGCTCGCTGACGGGCGGCTTCCAGCCGGGCTTGTGACTCGGCGACCTCAGGCCGCGAACTCAGCCCAAGGGCCACCAATGCCGACAGCGGCGTCGATTCCTGCACCAACTCAACCGGGACCGGTTTGTCCTCGGGGGCGTAGAGAGTGATCTCGGGCGCCAGTTTATCGGCGTCCAATTGGAGCAGCCGGGCCAGCTCCGCCGAGGCCACTTTCACGCTCATCTCGGCTTGGACGATTTCTTGTTTCCGCGTCGACGCTTCAACTTTGGCGCGGGCGGTATCCGCCTTCGATCCCTTTCCAACCTCGACGAACGCTTCGGTCAGTTTCAGCACTTTGTCGGCATCTTGGTCATTCTGCCGGGCAATCGCCAGTTGACCCTGAGCACCGAGAAGGTCGTAGTAGGCCTCGGCGGCGGACAGCAGCGTGTCGTTGAAGGTGGCCGATTGGCCGGACTGCTCGGCGGAGACCAGTTGCCGGGCCGCCAGCGGCTCGAAGATGGCGTCGGCTACGGACAGATCGACCGACAGCCGCGCCGGGCCGCCCGATCCGCCGGCAAGCGATGCACCGCTGGTGACGGCCCCGCCGCCGACGAACAGCGAATTGCGGCTGACGTCAATCACCTCACCGCCGGTGTCCTGGATTTGTCCGTCGTGCTTTGTGTAGCCGACCCCGGCATTCAGCGAAGGCACCCACAGCAGCTTGGCGGCACGAAGACGGGCCTGCACCTCGCGGACCCGTTCCGTCGCCAATTGAACGCTCCAATTGTCCGCGCCGGCCAAACGCAGCGCAGTGGGCAAGTCGATCGGATACCGATCGTGGGGCATTTCGACGAGCGAACCGTTCGCGTCGGTTTGCTGCAAACCGGTTGCGGCTTCAGAGCCTGTTTGAAAAGCCCCGGTAGGGGCGGAAGGAGGTAGCCCAGGGCGCGAGCCCTGG
>CAZGYE010000223.1:0-9832 GCA_964530165.1 uncultured Planctomycetaceae bacterium | reverse complement strand
CAGGTCGATGTTGAACGAATACGGCATCTCGGCGTCCAACAGCACGGAAGTCTTCCCGATGGCGCCGCTCTGGAATTTCACCACGGCCACCACGTTGGCGTCGTACTCGTACAATCCTCTCTGGTTGTTCGACATGGCCGAGACCTCGACGGCTTCTTCGCCGGCGAGGAAACGCATGGCGTCCACGGCATGACAGCCTCCCAAGAGCATCGCGCTGCCGCCGGTCTTCTTCGTGTGGGCCCACTCCCATCCGGTGTACCAGGGGCCGAGGCCGTGCCAGTAATCCACTTCCGTGTAAAACAGGTCGCCGATCGCCCCGGAGGTCAACAGCGACTTGAGGTTCTCGACCAGCGGATTCCAGCGAAGCACGAAGCTGACCACGCTCTTGACGCCGCTGCGGGCGACCGTCTCGCGCAGCGCACGGTTCTGCTGCATCGACAGGACCATCGGTTTTTCTAGCAGCAGGTGCCGACCGGCCTCGGCGGCCGCGATGCCTTGCTCGGCGTGAACCTGGTTCGGCCCGCTGATGTTGACGATGTTGACCCGATCGTCCTTCAACACGTCCTCGAAAGAGTCGTGCACCCGGCAATCGAGCTCCAGCTTGTCAACCAGCCGCTGGGCGCTTTCTCGGCTGCGGCTGCTGACCGAGACGATCTCGGTCTGTGCGCACTTTTTCCAACTGGCGGCGTGTGCGTAGGCCACGTTTCCGGCGCCATGAATGGCGACTCCCAGTGTGCGATCTTCGTTGCTCATGGTTTCAGGGTTCCAAGGCGGTTTGCGGAATGGTCATTTAGCCGGCGGGCTTGCCCGCCGTGTCCGGTCAAGTGCCACACGCCCCGCGAGCGGGGCGGCTAAATTTTAGGCCTGCAGGTATTGGGTGGGAAACTTCCACGGAGCACGATACTCGGGGACGGCCAGTTTGGCGGCCTCCGCGTCGCCGACGATTTGTTCGGTCTTCGGATCGAAGCGGATCGAGCGGCCCAGCTTCAGCGCCAAATTGCCCAGCGTCAGTGCCGCGTCGACCTTGTAGTGATAGGAGACGTTGCAGCTCGGTTGTTTCCGGCTGCGGATGCAATCGAGCCATTCTCGCTCGTGCCCCGGTGAGGGAGGCAGCGACTTTTCGGGAGTCTGAGCGTCCTTCATTCGGTCTCCCTCGGGAACGATCTGATGCATGCCGTAATTCGCGTACATGGTGCCGTTGACGCCGTGGAAGTAAATGCCCAGCCGGCGAGCCGGCTTGCCGTGCCCGAAGTCGAACCCGTAACTGTTGACCATCGACATGGACCAGGCCATGGTCATTTCCGGGTACTGCCACAGGATCTCTTGTGTGTCGGGCACGTCGCCGGCGTCCCGGATGGTGTACCGGCCGCCAGAACAACTGGTGACCAGCGGAAAGTCCAGTTCGAAGGCCCAATAGGGCAGATCGATGATGTGCGGGGCCATGCCGGGCGTCCAGCCGCCGCTGTAGTCCATAAAGGAGCAGTGCGTGTAGGCGCTCTGAACGGCCAGCCGATTGAACGGCCGCATCGGTCCGGGACCGACCCAGAAATTCCAGTCGATCCCCGCCGGCGGATCGCTGTTGGGAGGGTTGCCGATTCCCTCTGGTCCCTGGTTCATCACGTTGAAGGTTCGCACGATGCTGATCTTTCCCAGGTTGTTTGAACGAACCAGCTCGACGACGCGCCGGTAGTTTTCCCCGGCATGAATCTGCGTTCCGATTTGGCTGATCCGTTTGTGTTTTTCCACCGCCCGCTTCAGCGCCAGACCCTCCGCCACGTGGAGCGTCATCGGTTTTTGCAAGTAGATGTCCTTACCCGCCTCGCAAGCGTCGATGGCCTGCAAGCAGTGCCAATGCGGGGGTGTAGCGATGATGACCGCGTCGATGTCTTTCCGCCCGAGCATCTCGCGGTAATCGTGGTAGGGCTTGCAAGTGCCGGCGTGCTTGGCGACGACCGCGTCCCGCCGCTCTTTCCAGACGTCGCACACGCCGGTCACCACGACGTCGGGATGTTTGGCGCAGTTGCTCAAGTTGCCCCGGCCCATGCCGCCGGCGCCGATCAAGCCGATTCGAAGCCGTTCGCTCGCCGCGGGCTTGTCGGCTCGTCCCAGTGCACTGGCCGGAACGAAATACGGAGCGGCCAGACCAATCGTGCCTGCCGTCGTCGCTGTGTGCATGAAGTCGCGTCGTGAAAGCTGTCTCAAACTGAACATCCTGATGCTCTCCTTACTCAAAAACCCAAACTGACGACTTGTCGTCGCCGGACGTATCGTGGGGCCATTCCATTCCGACAAGGAGTTGTCGGTTTGGGGAGTTGCCGGTTTGACATCAACGGTTCTCGCCGACGGTCGGTTTCTTCTCTGCCAACGGTTTCGCCTGCGGCGGTTTTGCGTAGCTCGTCCAGACGTCTGCCAGCAGGTCTTCTTCCGCGGCGCCTCGATGGATCCACAAGCGGTGCTTCAGCACCAGCGTCTTGCCTTCGGGCAGCGGAACCTCGCGAGCGCCGGGAAAGCCCGGCATGGCGTAATTGCACTGGGGATATTCGAGCAGCTTGCTGGGATAGCCGGGGTTCGTCACGTGCTCGATGATGGCCACTCCGCAGGTTGCTTTGCCGCCGGGAAACCTGCCCGAATAGTCGAGCCACGCACGAGCGGGCGACGCCGTCGGCTCGTCGCTGTGCAAGGTAATCTTGCGGTCTTCACACGGCGCTGCACGCAGACCGAACCCCCCGTAGCCGGCTTTGGGCCGGCCGCCGATGGCGATCTTGTCGGTCAAGGCCGTCAATCGCACCTCGACGTCCACGAACCGGGCGTCGTTGTTCTCCCGGAACGCGCGGATGACGACCTCTTCGCGGACGATGGCGTCTTGATCTTCCCACTTCCACACGCTCGCGGCTTCGATGAGCGCCGCCACCGGTCCGCCGGAGGCGCGGCACTCGGCGACGGGCCGCGCCCAAATGCCACGCACCGCCCAAATGTCGCGGACCTCATCGCCCCAGCGCACCACCGGCCACGACCAGCTCACGCCGCGGTGATGCGGATGGTCGCGCGGATAGTCGTCGGTGAGCGTTTCTCCGTCCAGACCAAACAACGGGCTGATGTAATCCCCCCGCGCGTAATGGGTGGCTATTCCCTCCCGAACCGGAACCGTGCCGTGGTTGTAACGCAGAACGGGGCGATCACCCTCCAAGACGTCCACGGCCTTGTGGGCCTCGTCGAGCCGCACGCTGATCGCCGCAGGCTCGGCGCTTTCACCGACGACCAATCGAAACCGGCGCTCACCTTTCTCACCGGGCGGCATCAGCCACCACAATCGGCCGCGAAGACTCCCCGGCGACGCCGGCTCAAACTGCACCGCCAGCGGTCGCGCGTCCCGGCCCTCTGCGCCGGCGGGTGCGACCAGTTGCAGCCGCGCGGATCTTGCGCGGCCGTCGAGCAGACTTCCCAGATCGACGCTCATCGAGACCGGCGCGCCGGCGCGGGCGGCGGCGCCGTCGGCGTCTGACACGACAATCGTCACCGTTTTGGCGGATGTCTTGGCCTTGGCGGGCGCTGGGCCGGAGAGCTTTCGCCAGGCCGACATCGATCGTGTCAGGTTCTCGCGGATGTCGCCTTTGATCGCGTAACACTGGAGTCCGATCGGCCCGGTGTAGCCGAAACTCTTCAGCTTCATCAGGAAGTTGGAAACGTCGAAGTCGCCGCGATCCAAGGTTTGAATCAAGCGGTCCCAGCCGCCCTCATGATCGGCACCGTTGATGCTCACCATGAACAGGTGTGGCATCACCTTCTTCAAGAGCGGCTCCAGGTTTTTCTCGTCGTCGACTTTGAGCCAATGACAGAGGTTGAACGACGCCCCCACGTTTTTTCGATCGACCTTTTTCACGATGCGCAGCGCGTCTTCGACACGGGCCACGTGGAACCCGACGTGTGGATACAGGGCCACCCGTAGCCGGGCGCGTTGGGCCTTCTCGGCGATCTCGCGGACCGCCTGCACGGCTTGCTCGTCACCGTTTGCGGCGCGGCCCATAATGGTGAGCCAAATGACCGTCTCCCGTCCCTTCAGCGCCTCGATGGCTTCGTCCAGGTTCGGGGGCAGCTTCGGGCCGTCCGGCCCGAGAGTGACCCCGACGTAGATGCTGAACATCTTCAGCTTGTGTTTGTCCAGCGCCGCGAGCATCTCGGGAATGCCCGTCGCCCCGGTGTATCCGATACCGGCGTAACCAAGCTCCGCCAACATTTTCGCCTGGACTTCAGCCGTCAATTGTCCGCGGCCCGTGCCGTTGTCGAAGGCAAAGAACGGATTGCTCAGCCGCGGCTTGTGGCCGGTCCCGTCGCCGGCCAAGAGTGACGGAGACGGCAGACACAAGATCGTGATAGCAAGAACGCTCGAAAGAAGTTTCGTCAATCGTTGCATGGCTGGAGTTCCTGATGGTCGAAAGTGTGTGGCAACTTGCCCCTCGATGGGGCTCGTCCTGTGCTTGTATCGTTTCCTCGCGCCCTTCATACTGAGGCAATTGGAACTGGATGATCCGTCACACTCATTTAGCCGCTCCGCTTGCGGGGCGCGGCGGGCAAGCCCGCCGGCTAAGCCATCCAGTTGGATTGTGTCGCTGCCATTGTATCCACGTTGGGCAAGATGATTAAGGGTTAGGGCGCCGATTCTTGGAGAATCGTTCCACTCGCTGCGGTTCGGACCGAGGTAATCTTGTGACTCTTTCTTCACGTGAGCGCGTGCTGCGGGCGATTCGTCGCCAGCCGGCCGACTGTGTGGCCGTGGCGCCGTACATGTACGACTTGGCGGCGGTAACGGCCGGCATTTCGTTGCGAGACTTCTACACCAGCGCAGAGGCCATGGTGCAGGCGCAACTGGTCTTGCATGAGATGGTCGGCCAGGACGTGATCGCCATCGGCTCCGACAACTTCTACATCGCCGAGGGGTTCGGCTGTCGAACGACGAACGAAGAGGACGAGATGCCGTCACTCGAGGAGCCGGCGGTCGGCTCGCTGGCGGACGTGTTCGATGTCGACGTTCCCGACCCGCGCACCCAAGGCCGCATGCCGATGATGCTCGAGGCCATCGGCCGGCTTCGCGAGGCCGTCGGTGATGAGATGGCCATCCGCTCGCCGGGCACCGGGCCGTTCGCGTTGGCTTCGTACCTGATCGGCTCGCAGAGGTGGCTCTGCGAGATCGGCATGATCGAAGCCGGCATGCCGGAGGCCAACGAAACCGCGATTCGTCACGCGCTGGACCTGGCAACCGAGGCGTTGACTCGGTTCGGCAAGGCGTGCTGGGACGCTGGTGCAGACATCATCCATTGCGGCGATTCGCTCGCCTCGTGCGACGTGATCTCGCCCGGCACGTATCGACGTTTCGCTCTGCCTTATGAGCAAAAGGTCTTTCGGGCGTGGAAGGAGCACGGCATCACGGCGTCGATCTTGCATATTTGCGGAGACAGCACCAAAGTATTAGATCTCTACGCTTCGGCGGGCGCTGATCTTGTGGAAATCGACAACAAGGTCGACTTGAGCGTCGCCAAACGGCAAATTGGAGATCGTGTTGCTTTGATGGGCAATGTGCACACCGTCACCGAACTGCTCGACGGCACGCCGGAAGTCATACGCGAGTCGTCTCGGCGGTGCATCCGGCAAGCGGGCGCGGGCGGTGGATTTGTGCTCGGTTCCGGCTGCATCGTGCCGCGACGTACGCCGCTGGAAAACGTGCAAGAAATGGTGCGTGTGGCACACAGCCAGCCGTATCCGGCCTTAATTGAGAAATGAACGGGAGGTTCCCTCATGCGGCAGTGGTTGTTTCCTGTGCTTCTGGCCGGATGTTTGTTCGCTGGCCGCTCGGCAATCGCCCAGGCCGGAGAAGCGGCCGGTCGGTCGACGACGGCTGAGGATCGGCTGCCCGGCATCGTGTTTGTCTCGGGTGACATCTGCAATCCTGATCCCACCAAGGACGGCCGCCGCAGCACCCTTTACTGGCGCGAGGGCTACATCTACCACCGGGCCACCACCATTGATCCCATGGAGCGTACCATCACGCCGACGCGACCGGGACGGAATCTGTTCACGCTCATCCCCGCCGAGCCGGCCGGCAAAGTGACGCGGATCACCCACATGAGGGACGGTCAGGTGTTCGACCCCGAGCCTTCTTATGACGGAACGAAAATCCTCTTCAGCATGCGCCGTGACGGAGAGGACTGGTTCCATCTCTGCGAGATCAACGTCGACGGCTCCCAACCGGTGCAGTTGACCGATGGTCCCTTCAACGACGTCTCCGGCGTCTACCTGGCGGACGGGCGAATTGTGTTCGTCAGCGACCGGGCCGGTTACCTGGAAGAGTACCACGAGGAGCGGACCGAAACCCTGTGGATCATGAACGGCGACGGGACCGGCGTCGAACAGTTGACCTTCGATCCCGGCACCGTGTACGACCCAACCGTCCTCGGCGACGGGCGGATCTGCTATAGCTACTGGGACGATTTTTTGCTGAACGTCCCTCCGGTCGACAAGCACGAGACCTACCTGATGACGGTCCGCCCCGACGGGACCGAGGAAACGCATCTGTTCGGCGTCCGCCAGTACCGGTTCTTCAACCGGGAACGGCACTCCGGCTCCAGCCTGACTCAACCGGGCCAGTTGCCGGATGGAACCATGCTGGTCCTCTCGGAAATGGGGCCGTCGATTCTCGATCCCCGCCAGGGAATGGACGTGGCCCAGGCGCTGTGGCCGGTTTTCCCGGGCACAACCACCATTCAATTGGGCGGTGCGAGCCACCGGGTGCACCTTTCGCCCACCGGCAGCCGCAGCACGCCGTATCCGTTGCCCGATGGATGCTTTCTTTTTTCCGCCACCCTGCCCGGCGCCCGCGATCTCGGCGTCTACCTGTGCGACCCGAAGACCCGGCAAGTGCAACTTGTGTTCAACGACCCGGACAGCAGCGAGTATGATGCGCGCCCGATCCGTTTGCCGCGTCCTGAGCCTGTGATCCTTCCACCCAAGCGATCGTTTGCCGACGCCGCCCAGAGTCGCAAACGCAAACCGAGTCGAACACGGCCCAATCCCCGTGTCGGGGCGTCCCCGCGTCTCCGCGTCCCGGTAACCGGCCGGGCTCGGTTTGTGGTGGTCAACGCCCGCCGCTCGGACAATCCTGAGCACGAACGGGCGCTGCGCCGGGCCCGCTATTTCCGGGTGGTCGAATCGATGCACACCGCGGTGACCTCCTCCAGCCACACGAACCTCGAGACCCGCATCTTGGGCGTCGTGCCCATCCCGTTCGACGAGACCGTCTATTTCGAAGCCCCTGCCGACACCCCGTTGTTTCTCGATGCCCTGGATGCCGCTGGCCATCGCGTCCTCTTCGATTGGAACTATGCGGTCACCTCGGTGCCGATCGGCTCGAAGCAGCCCTTGATGGAAATGTCCTCGCTGACCGCTCGGCCGGGTGAGGTGAAGGCGTGCCACGGATGTCACAGCGCCCAAGAAGAGGCGGCTTTCTCCGGCCCGCCGAGACAGTTGGCCCGCGAACCGATTCAGGTCCGCCGCGACCTGACCGACATCCTCTACCGCCGCAACGAGCCGGACGAATACCGGGCTCGGGCCCGCATCGGCGAGGCGCCCAAGTACCATCCGTGGCTCACCAACGCCGACCCGGATCTGCGCCGCCGGGCCTGCGAGATGCTCATGGCCATCGAAGACGGTGCCCGGCAAGATGCCCCGGTAATCGCCACATTGCTGGCGGATGAATCGGTCGAGGTGCGCCGGGCCGCCGCGCTGGCGTTGACCCGGTTGGGCACGCTCGAAGAGGCTGCCGCTTTGCTCCGCGCTCTGAAAGACACGGATTGGCAGGTCCGTTTCCATGCCTCGGCTGCTTTGGAAGCGATCACCGCCTGTGCGCCCGTCGTCGACGAAGACCGGGTTGCGCCGCAGAAATTCTACGAGCGACTCTTCTCCAAAGCGGGCGGACCGCAGGCATTGAAAAAGCTGATCGGCCGAGGCCCTGACGCGCTGGCCGCATTGTCCGGGCAATCGGACCTCGATTTCCGCAGCCGCTGGTTCGAGGCGGCCGGCCGGCTCGGCCGACCCGCTGGGGAACGGACGCGGCAAGTTGTGCGAAAAGCACTTTCGGTCCCACTGCCGCCGCCCACGAAGTTCCAGCCCCGCGTCGGTTATCAGCACTACAAGCTGGAAGTCAAACCGCCTGATTTGGCCGCCATCCGTGCCGCCGGTTGGATTCGCGATGTGCCGGCAGTTCCTTTGCTCACCGGCTGGCTCGCCCGCCCCGAATACAATTATCACGCGACCGAAGCGGCGTTGGCCCTGGGACGCATCGGCACTAACGAGGCGGTCGAGGCGTTGTGGCAGGCCCTCCGCAACGAAGTCCCCAACCGCAAGCCTTACATCGGCCGTTATTACCAGCACGGCCCCCGCCCGGAGGAATACGCGCTGCTCCGCGGGCTGATCCTGGCCCGTGCCGCTCCGAAGCTTGAAGACGTGCCGCTGATCATCGCCATGTTGCCGGGCACCTTTCTGGAAAAACCGCGCTACGAGGATCGTTTGCGGCCCGAAACTCAGCGCGTGTTGTTGGGAAGGCTGCTGCTGGAAAAGGCCGGTCTGCGGAAACGGGCCGTCGCGCTATTGGTCGCCGCGCTCCGTACCGATTCGCCCCCCGACAGTGATCCGCTCTACGGGCAACTCGTGAAAGGGATCAACCTGGAGCGCCCGTTTTCAGAGCACGGACGCCCCTTCCCGGTGGTCAAGCAGATCGAGCCGGAGCAGGCCTTATGGCTATTGGGCTGTTTGACGGTTGACGCGCCGGAAGTCCCCCAAGAGCTGATCCTGCCCTACCTGACCAGCGGGAACCCGCGCGAACGGATCGACGCCGCCGTGCTGCTGAACCGGCTGGGTCTCAGCCAAAAAGGCGCCGAGCTTCTGGCAGCCGAAATCGCCAAGCCGTACACATTCCGAGAGATTTGGTCGATCGGCAAGGGCGTTCGCGATCCGAACTTCCGCGACAAGTGCTATATGGTCATGGCGCTGGCGCACCACACCGGGCGGGTGGACCAATTGAAACCGTTTGCCGACCCCCAAACCAGGTATCGCGATATCCGTTATGGATTGGCGTTGGGGCTGGGCTACCGCGACAAACCGGACGGCGTTGCTCTGCTCGTCGAGCTGGCCACACGCGATCCCATCGGCGTGGTCCGCCGTCAGGCCCGCGAGTCGTTGCGGGCGATTCAGGAGACCCAACGATTGGCGGGGAACACGGTGCCGGACATCGACCTGCCCGATTCCATGCCTTTTGAGGGCTGGTACCCGCCTCGCCGTCTGCATTGGCCCGCTCCCGTCCGGGTTGTCAAGGTGTCCGGCACGATTCGACAACCGCAGACCCGCGGTCTCGACGAACTAAAGCAGGCGGTCGCCGAGGCACTCAATCCAGATCGTTACCGCAACCTGAACAATACGAACAACCAGGCGCCCGGTGCGACACGCATGATGATCCGCGGTGCCGCGGACGTGGCCCAAGCCATCGAGGAGCTCTCGGCTCGATTCCCGCAAGCCGCCAAACCGGTTTTGCGCCGCCTGCTCGATTCGCCGTACCCTTTTGCCCATTACCTGGCGCTGGAGCAATTGACCCAGGGCGGTCATCCGGAACTGGACGCCGTGTTGATTGCCAAGCTGGACGTGTATGCCAAGTCGGTCGACACAGTCGGCGTTTTTTGGACGTGCGAGGCTTTGGCCCGGCGAGGCGTGCAGGCCGCGATCCCTCGGTTGGCCCGCTTCACCCAGCCGGGGAACCCACCCGGCCTGCATGGTCCGATCGGCATGGGAT
>CAZGYE010000222.1:0-9931 GCA_964530165.1 uncultured Planctomycetaceae bacterium | reverse complement strand
GGACATACGCCGGCCTGTCTCGGATACAACGGTTTCCCCAAATCGACCTGCACCAGCATCAACGAGGTCGTCTGTCACGGGATTCCGGACGAGACGGTCCTCAAAGAGGGCGACATCGTCAACGTCGATTTGACCACGATCGTCGACGGCTGGTTCGGGGACCAGTCGGAGACATTTCTGATCGGCAACGTCTCGAACGAAGCCCGGCGGCTGATTCAGGTGACCTTCGACGCGTTGTATCTTGGCATTCGGGCGATCAAGCCGTCCGGGCGGATCATCGACGTCGGCCAGACAATTTATACGCACGCCAAAGCGCACGGTTTGTCGGTGGTTCGCGAGTACCAGGGGCACGGCATCGGGCGGGAGTTCCATCAGGAGCCGGGCGTCCCGCATTTTCCACATCCGACCTCTTACAAGGACATCATCCGCCCGGGAGCGTGCTTGACGATCGAACCCATGTTGAACATCGGAACCTGGCGCACCGTGTTGGACCAATCGGACGGCTGGACGGTCCGCACCGCCGACCGGAAGCTCTCCGCTCAGTTTGAGCACACGGTTTTCGTGACCGAAGAGGGGCCGGAAATCCTGACGCTGACCAAGGACGGCCCCCAGGAAGGCCACACGTTCTGAAATTGCGTCGCGCAAACTCCACGTAGCCATTCCCGCTTTCACCGCGCGTACCGGCGGCGCTCGCACTCACCTCTGCCGGCGAGCAGGAGACGTGAGTCCCCTGGTAACATCCAACGGCAACGTTGGCGGAAGTGGATTCCGCCAGACAAGACACAAAGGGCGTGCAGACCGCCGAAATCCGGGCCGGGAAAAATCCCGCTCGGTCGAATAGGCCCGCTGTTTCCCGTCTTTGTGCACGAATTCGAACAGCGGAACCGCCCGGTCCGGCTGCTCCTTAGTCTCGGCCGGTAGCCCGTAAAACAACGGGAGCGACTTCTTTTCGTGCGCCGAATTGGACCGGGCGGCAACCTTCAGAATGCGTCCGCCTTCGGCCGTTGTTTCGGCGAACACCGCCACTGTGCCGAGAGCCGGGCGATCGGGTGCGAAGAACGCGATCTGCAACGGTTTGCGGCTCGGCCCGAGTTGCTGCCGGGTGGCAAAATGGTCGGCCTGATGCTGCTCGTCAAGTAGGTAAACCGGCACGGGAAGGGCGAGCCGCGGATCGGAGAGCGTCAGTTTGTAGAGGATTTGGTTGTAGTTGTACCGCGGCGTGCGATCGGGGTTGCCGGAGAAGGTGCTCGTGTAGGTTCCTTCGAGGAAGAGAACGCGGCCGTCATCTTTGTCGAACATCGGGTGCTGTTTCGGATTGTAGAAGCTGTATTTGTCGTGGGTGATGATCTTGCGGGCATACACCCAGGGGCCAAGCGGCGTGTCTCCTTCGGCATACCAGATTTCTCCCAGCAGCGACGTTCCGAACGATTCCAACACGATCATCACCCACCGCTTGCGGTAACCGTTCCAGTAGACCGATCCACCATGCGCGGCGATGTGTTTGCCGGTCTCGACGTCGCGGAGCTGGAACAATCTCTCCTCCGCCCGCAACAGTTTCTGCTTGAAGAGCGTCGTTCGAATCTGTTTCGTCAACGGTGGCGTGTCGGTCTTCCAGTCGTAACGCAGCCTGCCGTGCTGATCGCGATCAAGCACGGGAGCATCGGCGCGGGAGCCCTGCTTCAAGCACGTAAAGGCCTCGTATTTCGACAAATCTTGAAGCGACTCCGGAGTCGCCACCACACGCACCACCGGAAACGGATTGGGAAAATAGACGTACTCGACACCGCCGTCGACATGTTTCAGCGGATGCCCCGCCGGAAACATGGGCGACTTCATGTCGAACTGCACTCGCTTTTCGAATTGCTGCTTCTGGTCGTTGAATTCCACCAATCCGCGCTGGTAGACGGTCAGCGGCTTTTTCACTTTCACGTAACTGGCGAACAGCCGTTCGCGGCCGGTCCGGTCTTTGAGGCTGACCAGTCCGTTGATCCAGGTGGGACCTGTGCCGGGCATCTGCGCCGTCGGCTTGGCGAAACCGCTCTGATCGAGGAAGTAGTCCAGATCGACGCCGACTTCGGGATCGAGTCCGCCGTCATCGGGCAGGCGGGACGTCGCGCCGGGAACGTGAAAATTCCCAAGCGGATACGAGGGCCGATTCGTGTCCCCCCAGAACCAATAGATCTTGCCTTTGTAGACGGCATTGACCACGCTGTCCGACCCGAACACCAATCCGTTGAGGACCGGTTTTTGAATCGGGACCGGCCGGCCGACCAGCAGACTGTCACGATAGATGCCTGCACCGGTCACGCGGTAGAGCCGTTCCGCGATGTTGATCCGCCGCACGCGCAACTCCGCCGAGCCGCCGGGAACAACCTTCAGCCGTTTCCCGCGATAGCCGAAACTGTCCTTCGCAAACTCGTATCCGTGGCTCTTGACGGCGAAATAGACCGACCGATTCATCAGGCCCGGTTCGTGGAAGGCGACGATTCCATTGCTGTCTGTGTAGTAGCGCAGATTATTGACCGTCCGCAGTTCAACCAGTGGGACTCCGCGGTTCGTCTCTGCGTCGCGGACGGTGATTCGAAAATACTCACCGGCTTCCAAGGCAAAAGGAAAAAGGAAAAAGGAAAAAGTGAAGACAACGTCTGCCACGGGTCTCCGGCCCTGCCGATTCTTCGACCGCCTGCTGAAAAACGCTTGTCGCGACCACATTGACACCGACCCTAATCTGAGCTTCTTCATTCTTCCTTCTGGCTCGCTCCTTGTCGTGCTAACAAGGACACCTTGAAGCAGTGCTTCGCTTGTCGCTATGATCCCACCACAACATGGTAACCGATCCTGTCTTGATTTTCTTTCTTTTTACTTTTTCCTTTTGCCTTCAGGCGAGGCACGGATGCAGACTTTGGCGAGGCAAATCGACGGGCCGGTTGCGGTGATCGGAGACGTCCACGGACACGCCGACAAACTGCTAACGGTGCTCGAAAGATTACGCGAGACGGACGATTGCGATCGGCGTTGGCTGGTGTTCATCGGTGATTTCGTCGACCGTGGTCCCGATCCTCGGTCGGTCCTCGAAATTCTCACCAACTTGCTGGTGGAGCGTCCACGGACGACCGCCCTGGCCGGGAACCATGAATTCGCGCTGTGTGCCGCGCTCGGCTTGATTCCCACCCCTGAATACTCCGATTGGAGCGAGCAGTGGGTGGTCCACTACGAGACCCAGACCACGTTCGAATCGTACGGGGCCCGCTTCGGCAACCTCGAGGAGCTGGCCGAAAAGATGCCGGATCGGCACAAGCAGTTTCTCGCCCGTTTGCCGTGGTGCGTCGAGCATCCGGACTATTTGTTCGTGCACGCCGGTTTGGACGCCAACGCGCCGTTCGACGTGCAACTGCGGATTCTTCGGCAGAAAGACTTCTCGCTCAGCCGGCCGCTGTGGCTCTGCGAGAAGATTCCCGTCGAGGCTGCCGTGCCGTCCGACTGCCCGCTGACCGTCGTCTCCGGACACGTGCCTGCGCCCCACGTCGAATTCCGGCGGAAGCGAATTCTCGTCGATACCTGCAACGGCAATTCTGACCTGAGCTGCGTGCTGTTGCCCGAAAAAAAAGTCATCACGTCCGGGACGGAAGTGGTCGCAGCGCAAACGCGATCGTGGTGGAAGCTTTGGTAGCAACGGATCGCCAGAAAGACAACGTCACACGGTGGTTTCCAGCCGCGGGTGAATACCCGCGGATATTCATCCCGCGGCTAACGGCCGACGACGACACAAGCAAACCAAACATCAACATTCGCGCAGCAGCATGCCGGCCGGCGTCCCTTTGGCCAGGTCGGCGATCATTTGCCGGGTCGCGTCTTCGACGGCCTGTTCCCATTGGTCGGGACCGTACCGGTCCGCGTATGGCTCGCGGCGGTAGGCGAAGTTGATCTGGCGTGAGCTGTTGACAAGGGCGCCTAGACCGTCGGACGTGAAAGCGGGAGCGAGGTCGTCGGCGCCGGCCCCTTGGCTGCCGTAGCCGGGAACCAGCAGCGGGGCGTGTGGCATTGCATCCCGCAGTTCCGACAGCTCGCGAGGATAGGTCGCGCCCACGACGGCGCCGATGGCCCCGAAGCCTTCCTCGCCGGCTGTCTCGGCCGCCAACTCTTCGACCATTCGCGCGACGTGCCGGTACAGCGGCAGAGAATCAGACTCGCGGTCCTGGAAGGTTCCGGCGCCGGGATTGCTGGTGCGGACCAGCACGTAGATTCCGGCCCCGCGGCGGACGGCAACCTGTACGAACGGTTCGAGCGTGTCGCGGCCAAGATACGGATTTACCGTGAGCGCGTCGGCCGCCCAGGCAGCGGCAGCGGGGTCGGCGCCGGCCAAGTAGCCGCGAGCATACGCTTCGGCGGTGGAACCGATGTCGCCCCGTTTTGCGTCGCAGATGACAATCAGCCCGGCATCGCGGGCCTTGCGAATCAAACTTGCGAGCACCAGACAGCCGGGAGGCCCCAGCTCTTCGAAGAAGGCGGCCTGGGGTTTGACGGCCGGCACCAGAGGCGAGACAACGTCGATCAGACGGCTGCAGAATTCATCAAAGGCCGAGGCGATCATCGCCGCCCGGTCGCCAGACGCCAGGCCGCGCTGGGCCGAGTCTTGAATTGATTGCGGCAACTGAGCGAATCGCGGGTCGAGGCCGACCAGAGCGGGCGTCCTTTTCTGCCGAATCGCGTTGTGCAGCCGAGTCGCATAGTGTGACATCACGCTGCAGATTTTCGTCTATGCCGGCCGATTTGTGAAGCGAGGGAGCGAATCTGTCTGGACGCGATCGGCCGTTTCTGCAAAACTTCGTGGCCTTCCCGTGGTCTGCTCACAGCCGAATGTGGGGCAGGCTTTCCAGCCTGCCACGGCAAATCGGCAGGCTGGAAAGCTTGCCACGGCAAATCGGCAGGCTAGAAAGCCTGCCCCACGACACCTGTCAAATCAGCTTTGACAGATCACGAGGCTTAGAGATACGGAGAGCTCGCAGAGGATGAGCGTCTCAGTCGTCATTCCGATCTTCAACGAACGTGAGAGCATTCGTCTCGTGCACGACGCGCTGGCGCAAGTGCTGGCGGGTTTGGGCCGACGATACGAGATTATTTTCGTCGACGACGGTTCCCGCGACGGCTCGGACCGGGAGCTACAGGCCCTGGCCGCTGCGGATCGCCACGTGAAGGTGGTCGAGTTCCGCCACAACTTCGGCCAGACCGCGGCGATCAATGCCGGCATCGAGCATGCCGCCGGCGACGTCATCGTCATGATGGACGGCGATCTGCAAAACGATCCCACCGACATCCCAATGATGCTCGAGAAGATCGACGAGGGGTACGACCTGGTTCACGGCTGGCGGAAGGACCGGAAGGATTCGTTTGTCCGCCGCACGTTGCCCTCGAAGATGGCCAATTGGCTGATTTCGCGGGTGACCGGGTTTCCGGTGAACGATCTCGGCTGCACGTTGAAGGCCGTTCGCCGCGAAATTGCGCAGGAACTGCAGTTGCACGGCGAAATGCATCGTTTCATTCCGATCCTGGCTCACTGGCGCGGCGCCCGTTGTGCCGAGGTGGTTACGAAGCATCATCCGCGAAAGTACGGGACCTCGAAGTACGGTCTGTCACGTGTACTTCGCGTCATGCTCGACTTGATCACGGTGAAATACATGATTCAGTACCTGGTAAGCCCGATGAAGCTGTTCGGTGCAATCGGCTTGCTGTGCGGTGCGGTGGGATTTTTTTCCGGAATTGCCACGATTCTGTTGAAAGTCACTCAGCAGATCGACATGACCGGCAATCCGCTGCTGCTGTTGACCGTGTTCTCCACGATGGTGGGCATTCAGTTTCTGGTGCTGGGAATGCTCGGTGAAATTGGTGCGCGCATCTATTACAAAGTCGGCAACAGGCAACCGTACACCATCCGGCACACGGTGAATTTCGACGCCCCGGATGACGACGCACTCGACCAGCCGGCGCGCCGGGCGGCATGAAGCGGTCAACAGACAATCATGAGTGTCATTCCGTTTTTTGAGTGTTCGCTTCCCACGGGTTGCCACCCGTGGGCTTTTGGAGGGGTGAGTTGGCCGCTTCGAATTCCAGATCGAGTGAGTCGGACCGCAAGCTACCGGTGTGGATAATTGCCGTGCTGGCGATTTTGGCCGGTGTGGTTCTGTTTTTCAAACTGGGCGCTGCCAGCACGCTCGGGACGCACGAAGCCTATGTCGTCGTACCCGCCCGCGAAATGCTCAAAACGGGTGACTGGATCGTGCCACGATTCGGCGGTCTCCCGCGTCTCCAGAAGCCGCCGCTGGGCTACTGGGTCGTTGCGGCTTCGGCGAAGTTGTGCGGGGGATTCAGCGAATGGAGCGCTCGGCTGCCGGCGGCCGTCTCGGCAGCGGCATTGGCCGTGCTGATGGGCGTGTGGGCCGGCCGCTGGTACGGCCGGAACGCCGGATTTGCAGCGGCGATGGTGCAGCTCACGTCGGTCTGGGTCATCGTCTTTGGCCGCAAGGCGGAAGTGGACATGCTGCTGTGCCTGTGCACCACGGCGGCCATGTTCCTGATCTCCGGTCACCAACCGGACGAGCCCAGGCAGCGGGCGTCTCTACGGTGGATCGGCATCTACTGCCTGCTGACCGTCTCGTGGCTGGCGAAGTTTCATTACGGTCCGGCCATGGTGCTGTTTCCGTGCGTCGTGTATTGGCTGATCCAACGGCGGCTCCGATCGTTGTGGCATTTGGAGAATCCGGTCGGGCTGGTGATTCTCGCGGCCGGAGTGCTGATCTGGCCCAGCCTGGTGCTCCCGCAAGTTCCGGAAGCACTGGATGTGTGGCGCCGCGAGACCGTCGGCCGGGCCATGGGACAGCTCGGTCAGCAGCCCTTCTGGTACTATGTTCCCTATGTGCTCTGGCTGTCGCTGCCATGGACGCCGTTTGCCATCGCGGCCGTTCCCTCGAGTTGGCGGCGTGCATGGAAAGAAGGCAATGCCCACGAGCGGTTTCTGTGGATCTGGTTTCTGACACAGTTGCTCATCGTGACCGCGTCGGCCAACAAGCACAAACACTACCTGAATTCCGCATTGCCCATGTTGTCGCTGCTGGCCGCCCAAAGCGGGGCCGTCTTGGTCGAACGGGTTCGCCGGGGGAAACCGTTGGTTGATTTTCGTTGGGCGATCGGCCTGAGTGTCGGGTGCTTGGCGTCGGCGTTCGTGACGTCGTCGATCCTCATACACAAATGGCCGTTTCTGGTCAGTCAATCGCTGGCCGTCGGCGTGATTTTGGGCGTCGGAGGCAGCGTCGTCGTGTGGCTGCTCGCGCGACGCCGAGCGGCTGCCGCCGGTGGGACGGCCATGCTCGTCTTTCTTTCCGGATATGTCGTTGTGACCGCGTGGATTGTGCCGCAGCGAGATCACCGCCTGGCCGCGGCGACGTTCTCCAGGGAAGTCCGCAGCGATTTGGCGGGTGATCGCCCAATTTGTGTTTACCGGATGGGCATGACTCCGGTCGTCCACTACTTGCAGCCGCCCGTTTTCCGCGTGGAATCGAAGGCGGCCCTGAGCAAGCGACTCAGACGGAATCGCAAACTGCTCGTGGTCACAGACCTGGGGAAGGCGCCGAAGCTCGCAACACTGGGCGAGACGCGCACTCGCAAGACGATGGTCGTCGATCCGAGGATGCCAGAGCCTCCGTGTCGGCGGCTGGTGGTCGTCGAGCTGACTGCACCGCCGGTCGCCGCTGCGCACGCAGAACGCTCACATGACGACGTCGCCTCTGCCTGGTCGGATTCTCCCCGCTGACTCTGACGGCCTACGCGATTTCACAGAACAGCATTGCCGACACTCATAGAATTGCCAATAATACTCACGGCGTAGTCGAGTCTCGTATCGTCCCTGTTTGGAAGGAAGTACGACATGCCGATTTTTGACGACAACTCACTAACAATCGGTCGCAGCCCGTTGGTGCGTGTCAACCGGCTCGCGAAAGGCCTGCCGGCCACTGTCCTGGCGAAAATTGAAGGCCGCAATCCGGCCTACAGTGTGAAGTGCCGCATCGGTGCTTCGATGATTTGGGACGCCGAAAAAACCGGCAAGCTGAAGTCCGGTATGCAGGTGGTCGAACCGACCAGCGGCAACACGGGCATCTCGCTGGCGTTTGTCTGCGCGGCCCGCGGATATCCGCTGACGCTGACGATGCCCGACACCATGTCCCTGGAAAGGCGGACGATGCTCCGCGCGTTCGGCGCCACGCTGATCCTCACCCCTGGTGCCGAGGGCATGAAGGGGGCCATCACCAAAGCCGAGGAGATTGCCGAAAACCCCGAGTTCTTCATCCCGCAGCAATTCAAGAATCCGGCCAATCCGGACATCCACTTCAAGACGACCGGCCGGGAAATCTGGGACGACACCGAGGGCAAGACCGATATTCTTGTCTCCGGTGTGGGGACCGGCGGGACCATCACCGGCGTCTCGTGGTATTTCGAGCGAGAGAAGCATCAGCCGCTGTACTCTATCGCCGTGGAGCCGACCAACAGCCCGGTCCTTTCCGGCGGGCAGCCGGGCAAGCACAAGATCCAGGGCATCGGCGCCGGTTTCGTCCCCGACGTGCTGGACATGTCCATCGTCGACGAGGTGATACCGGTCAGCGACGAAGAGTCCTTCGAAATGGCGCCGCGGATCGCCAAGGAAGAGGGGATCACGTGTGGCATCAGCTCGGGCGCCGCGATGGCCGTCGCCCTGAAAGTTGCCGCGCAGCCGGAGAATCAAGGCAAGACGATCGTCGTCGTGCTGCCCGACACCGGCGAACGGTATCTCTCGACACCGCTGTTCGACTACGCGAAAGTGTAGACGCCCGGCCAAGTCCCGTCCGGCGAATCGGTAGGAGGCAGAACACGACGACTGCCGAGCCATCATTTCACCTGAAAACCCACGGGTGGCAACCCGTGGGACCCACCGGCGAGGGAGTTTGCTGCGAACTGAACCATCGGTGACGGAAAGGATCATCGGCTCAGACGTTGACCCACGGGGCATCGAACGCGAAGTTGTCGTTGATCGTCTCGCCGACGGGCGTCTCACCTAGTTCCGCCGCGATGCCGTTGCCTCCGCCGGCGACCGTATCGGTGCCGATGTTGCCTCCAACGTTGTCGATGCCGACTTCACCCAGGAGAGTGTCGTCACCCATCTGACCGCGCAAGGTATCGTTGCCGTCGCCGCCGAGGATGGTGTCGCCCTCGGCGCCGCCGAAGAGGCGGTCATCTCCGCTCATGCCGGAGAGTCCATCCGCCCCGCCGCCGCCGAAGAGCCGATCATTGCCGGCCTGGCCGTTGAGCGTATCGAGCGAGTTGCCGCCGTGCAGTGTGTCGTTGCCGGCTCCGCCGAGGAGGCTGTCGGCCCCTTTGCCGCCGAACAGGTAATCGTCGCCCAGACCGCCGGCCAGCGTGTCGTTGCCCAGCCCGCCGCTGAGCGTGACGTTTCCGCTGAAGCCGGACGCGTCGAGGCGGTTGTGGCCCGATCCGCCGGTGAGATGGGCTTGCTCGATGTTCATGAGTTGATCGGCGCCCAGACCACTCAGGCCCGCATCGGTGAGTGTGAAATCGACATTACCCGACTCGATCAAGCGGTCCCTGGGACCGGCGCCGCCGTTGAGCAGGTCGTTTCCGTCGCCGCCGTTGAGCGTGTCTCGTCCGCCTTGTGCTTTGAGCGTATCGTGGCCGATGCCGCCGGTGAGCGAGTCGCGCCCGCCGCCGGCGTTGATCGTGAGATCAAAGCCGGCCCGGGGCGTGCCGCCGGCGAGGTCGACGAGAATTGTTTCGTCGCTGTTTGTGGCGTCGAGCGTGAAGTTCGCGATGGAGGAAAACGCCACGCGGTCGAATTCGGCCACCACGAACGCAAACGACTGCATGGAGCAACGTGCCGCCGTCGGCCTCT
>CAZGYE010000221.1:0-10049 GCA_964530165.1 uncultured Planctomycetaceae bacterium | reverse complement strand
AGCTTGGCCGTAGGTGAACTTGTGCCAAATACCGGCGTCCGGGTTGGCCAGATCCGGCGTGGGATAGTACTCCTTGAAGGCTTCGAGCGCGTCGGCCCTGCCGGGAAACGTCTTGTCACCGTTGTTCCGGCCGTAATCGTGATCGTCGAACACGTGGAATACCGGAAACTGCGACGCAATGTGTGCGGCGAAATCCCGCCCCTGCGCCGTGGAGGGCCCGCGAACTTCCCGGTGCATCGTCCGCATCTTTGCGAGGTCCGGAGGATTCCGGTGGTCGAAATCGCCGATCTGCAGAACGAACGCGGGAGATTCTTCTGCAACCCGCTGATAAACGGGGGCTGATTGTGTCGGATACTTTCTGTTGACGGCGATGTCTGTGACGACCGCAAACTGAAAGTCCGCATTAGAGCCCGGAACGACAAACGTCGTGAACGAGGGAAAGTTGCCGGTCTGCTGTGGCTGGCCGTCGACAAGAATCCGGTAGAAGTATTTCGTTTCCGGCTGCAAGGCGTCGAGCGTAATAATACGCGTGAAATCGTCGGCGCTGCTGGTCAACTCGGCGGGCGTCGTCGTCGAGGATTGAAAAGACTCGGTGGTCGAGTACTCGACGGCCACAAATGCCGGTTCGTCGGTCCGGGCGAACACTTTCGCGGCATCATGGGTCACGGCACCCACGAGCGGGCCGTCGGTCATCACCGCCAACAGGGTCCGATCTTCTAGCTGTTCGACACTGGCTCCCACCGACATTTGCCGCCGACGAAATTTTTTTTCTGGTGGCGGAAAGCCGACCGCTTGCCATCCAAAGCGATCCAGTACACAGCGAAGCCAAAGGGGGAAAGGCATGTGGTGATCTCTCTGTGATTGGGTCTGGAGGAACCAGCTCGCCTAGGCTGAAAGAACTAGTTCCACAGGGTTTCTCAGACTGCAGAACACGCTCAAATATACTGCAATCCTCATGTTTGTTAAAATCAAAGAGACCACTGTATCCACTACAATCCATAAAATCAACTGATTTTGTGCATTTGATGTGAATTGATAGGTGTCATTTGCATATACCGTTCTTGCGTATATGCATCGATCTAGTTCCTCGACGCTCTCGTCCGGCATCGGCAACCAGTGACCAGAAAAGGAACTAGTTCTCTAGTTCCTGGCGTGGGGGCAGCCGCTTGGATTGCATCGCGGACGCGAGAGAGTGTCTCATCTTTCCCATTGATGAGACACAGCGTGGCTCTTTGTGCGACTTCAGCATTTCGCCGCACCGCAGACTGCTCAACCTGTGTGACTGCTGAGCGTGAAGATGGGAAGCAGCATTGCCAAAGCGATGGTGCCGATGACGCTGCCCATCACGCAGACCATGATCGGCTCGATCAGGCTGGTGGCGGCTTTGACGGCGTTGGCGATTTCACGCTCGTAGAATTCGCCCACTTTGTCGAGGATCTCGCCCAGTTTTCCGGTCGACTCGCCGCAAGCGATCATTTGCAGCAACATCTGGGGGAAAAGCGTGTTGCCTTCGAGCGCTTCGTGGATCTGTTTGCCGGCGGTGACTTGCTCGCCGACGTGCATCCAACAGCGCTCGTAGAGTACGTTGTTCGAGACGCCGGCACTGAGCTCAATGGCCTCGAGCACGGGAACGCCGGCGTTAATGGTGGTGGCCAGCGTACGCAGGCTGCGCCCGATGGCCACTTTTCGCAGCATGGGCCCGAGCACCGGTGTGTGCAGCCAGCACCAATCGAAGGTCGTCCGGCCCCACGTTTGTTTGCGCATCCACAGCAAAAGGCCGATCACCGCCACCGCTGCGGCAACGACCGCGTACCAGTAGCTGGTCAAACCAACCGAAATCGCAATCATCAACTTAGTCGGCAGCGGAACGTCGACATGGCGGGTGGCAAACATCGGCATCAGCTTGGGAAACACGTAGGTCAGCAGGAAGATACACACGCCGACGCACATCACCAGCATGGCTGCCGGGTACATCATGGCGCCCTTGACTTTCTGGCGGGTTTCCAGTTCGTCTTGTGTTTGCGTGGCAATTCGTTCGAGCATCTGGGCGAGCGTACCGCTGGCCTCGCTTGCCCTGACCAGGTTGACATAGGTCTTGTCGAACTGTTTGGGGTATTCCGACAGGGCCACCGAGAAGTCATCGCCCGCTTGGACGCGTCCTTCGATCCGTTCGAGCATGGACTTCATGGTGGGGTGATCGGACTGCCGGGCCAAGCCTTCCAGCGCGTTGGCCAGCGGCACGCCGGCGTCGATCATGACGGCCAGTTGGTTGGTGAGAAAGATGATGTCGGATCGCGCAATTCGCTTTTGAAACAACTGCATCCCAGCGTGGTTGGACTTCTCGGCGGTCTCTGCGAGCGAGAGGAGATACAGACCATCCTGACGCAGTTGTCGGGTGGCTTCGTCGGCGTCGGCCGCGCTGAGTTCGCCTTCGCGAATGCGGCCTGTGGTGTCACGAGCCTGATAAGTGAATTGCATGGGACATCGTCCTTTACGGCAATTGCTGACTTCGGGAACCCCGCTGATTGTCGATCCTGTCGTGAATGGGCGATTCCGATTCGGTAGAGTGTTTCGACATTCGTCATTTGCCATTCATTGGTCATTGGTCATTCGTCATGACTCATTCGAACTGCGGACGAACGCGATTCATTCTATCCAACTGCCGTCGCGTTCAACGCCAGTTCGTCCAAGTGCTGTTCGGCCGCTTCGGACATGACCCGGCCGTTGAGCACGAGTTGCTTGAGGGCCTGTTCCATGGTCTGCATGCCGATTCGTCGACCGGTCGAAATCATGCCGGCGATCAGGTGTGTCGTTCCTTCGCGGATGTTTGTCTGAATGGCGCGGGTGGCGATGAGAATCTCAACCGCGGCAACTCGCCCTCGTCCATCGACGTCCGGCAACAGCCGCTGCGTCAGGACTGCCTTGAGGCATTCCGACAGGTGCGAGCGAATCTGCGCTTGCTCCCCGCCGGGAAAGACCTCGATGATGCGATCGATGGCGCCAGCGGCGCTCGACGAGTGCAGTGTCGCCAGCACCAGGTGTCCGGTTTCGGCGGCCTGGATCGCGGTGCGAATCGTTTCCAGATCGCGCAGCTCACCGACGAGGATCACGTCGGGGTCTTGCCGCAAGACATGTTTCAGGCCGGAGGCGAAGCTGGGACAATCGGCACCGATTTCTCGCTGTTCCACGAGCGACCGGCCGTGCGAAAACTGGAACTCGATCGGGTCTTCCAGAGTGATAATGTGCTTGGCATCGCGACGGTTGATCTGCTCGATGACGGCCGCCAGCGTGGTACTTTTGCCGCTGCCCGTTTGTCCCGTCACCAGTACCAGGCCCTGCCCCAGACGTGTGAGGTCCCCGACCGCCGGTGGAAGGTGGAGCTGTTCCAGTTCGGGCACGTCATTGGGGATGTAACGGACGGCCGCGGCGTAACTGTTCCGCTGCCGGTGTACGTTGAAGCGGAAGCGGCCCAGCCGGGGAATCGCCACCGAGAAATCGACGTCCCGGTCCCGCTGGAGCACGGCGATCTGCTCGTCGGAGAGTATTTGCCGGCACAGTTTTTCCAAGGCTGACGGCGTCAGCGGTTCCAGATTGGCCGGCTGCAAATCGCCGCTGATGCGGAACATCGGCGGCGCTCCGGAGACCAGCAATACGTCGGAAGCCCCGCTGTCGACGGCCGCGTGTAACAGGTCGTTCATTTCCATAACTCTCAACCCTCAACTTTTTTCGGCACCCATCCGTCGTCGCTGACGCGGAAGACTTCCTCGATGGTGGTAAATCCCTCTTTCACCTTCCGCAGGCCGTCGTACCGCAACGGCAGCATGCCCTGCTGCTGCGCGTGCTCACGGATCGCTCTCATCGTTGGGTTCAAGGTGACGATCTCGCGCAGTTCGTCGTCGACGACGAGCAGTTCGTGGATGGCAATTCGTCCGGAAAAGCCGGTTTGGCGGCAGCGTTTGCAGCCGCTCCCGCGGTAGTACTGCTCGACCTCGATTCCCATGCGTTGCATCGCCAGTTGCATCGCCCCCGAGGGATCGTACGCCTTCTTGCACTTGGGGCACACCCGGCGGCAGAGCCGCTGGGCCAGCACCATGTTCAACGATGCGCCGAGCAAATACCCTGGGATGCCCATGTCGATCAACCGGGTGACGGTGCTGCAGGCGTCGTTGGTGTGCAGCGTGCTGAAAACCAGATGACCGGTCAACGCGGCTTGAATGGCAACGCGGGCCGTCTCCTCATCGCGGATTTCACCGACCATGACCACGTCGGGGTCTTGACGCAATAAGCTCCGCAGCACGGCGGCAAACGTCAGACCAATTTTTTCGTTCACCTGAAACTGGTTGGTGAGCGACAACTGAAATTCGATAGGGTCCTCGACCGTGCAGACGTTCTTCTCGATTGTGCTGACGGAATTCAGCGCGGCGTACAGGGTTGTGCTTTTTCCGCTGCCCGTCGGTCCGGTCACCAGCGCGATGCCGTTGGGCAGCGCCAATTGGCCGTTGAACCCCTCGAGAATTTCAGCGCTGAACCCGAGCTGCTCGAGCGAGAGGTTGATGGTCTGATTGTCGAGCACTCGAATCACGACCTTCTCACCAAAGGGCATCGGCAGGGTGCTGACGCGGAGGTCGATCGGCCGGCCTTCCATCATGACGTGGATGCGGCCGTCCTGCGGCAGGCGGCGCTCGCTGATATCCAGATTGGCCATAATCTTGATACGCGAAGCCACCGCCGGCGCCAGATGAATGGGCGGTTCGAGCGACTGGTACAGCGACCCGTCGATACGATACCGAACTCGCAGTTGCCGTTCCGTCGGCTCGATGTGAATGTCGCTGGCCCCTTCCCGGACTGCGTTGTAGACGATGTAGTTCACCAGGCGAATGATGGGGCTTTCACCGGCTACGTCGACGTCGGCGCCGATGTCCTCGATCGATTCTTCAATCAGTTCGACCGCGTCGCCTCTGGCATCGTCGATGATGTCGTCGATCACGAACACCCGCGTGTTGGGAACATACGTCTGCACCATACGGCGGATGTCTTTGGCGCTGGCCACGGCAATCTGCACTTCACAGTGGGCGATGTCGCGCAGTTGGTCGAGCAGAAAGACGTTGGTCGGCTCCGCCACGGCAACGGTCAGTACGTCGCGGATCTTGAACAGCGGCAAGACCGTGTTCTTCTCGATGAAGTCCCGTGGAATCGCATCGAACATCTTCGGGTCGAACAGGCGGGCGTCAAGACGGACGTACGGAACGCCGAATTCGACCGCCAAACCCTCCAGAACCTGCTCTTCACTGCAGAACTCCTTTTCAACGAGCAACTCCCCGAGCAATTTCGTGCCGAGACTCTCCATCTGCTCAGCCAGCACAATGTCCAACTGCGCCGGCGTCAGTTGACCGCGAGCAATGAGCAGATCGCCCAAGCGGAGTTTCGGTTCCAGCAGAGACTTGCCCATGGGGTCGTGTATTCCTAGCGAAAGCTGGAGACGGCGTCGATGACCGACTCGAACAAATCGAACCGCTCTTGGAGCCGCGTGACTTCAAAGATCTTGCGTCCTGGGTCGTCGAGCCCGCTGACTTTCAGGTTGCCGCCCTCTTCGCGAAGCCGGTCCTGCAAATCGACCAGGGCGGACAACCCGGCGCTGTCGTAGCTTTCGCTGCGATCCATCTGCAGCACAATGTTGACCTGTCCGGCGGCGATTGGTTTCTCCAAGGCATCCAAGAATGCCACTTCGGTATCTTCGGTCAGTTCGTCGGGCGTGTGGACGACCAGAACGTTGCCGAAGGTTTCTGTCGTTATCTGCATCGTCGATTTTCAATTTTGGATTTTAGATTGTTCAATCCCGAATTCGCTTCCAACTCTCAACTCTCAACTCTCGACTCTCGACTCTCAGCGCAAACGATGCGATTCCGTCCGGTCTCTTTGGCCTTGTAAAGCGCTTCGTCTGCCAGGCGAATCAGCTCTTGCGTTGTCTTGGCGGGCGGGCCGAACTCCGCGACGCCGAAACTAGCCGTAACGTGCAGCTCCTGACCCTCGAAATCGATGATGCAGCTTTCGATGCTTTCGCGGAGGAGTTCCGCCAACTCGCGGCCTCGCGTCAGATCGTCCTGCGGGATGGCGCAGATGAATTCCTCACCCCCGTAGCGCGCCAGCACGGCGTGATCGGGGACGATGGCCTTCCATTGCCGCGCGACGTCGCGCAACACTTGATCGCCGGCCTGATGCCCGTACGTGTCGTTGAACTTCTTGAAATGGTCGACGTCGCACATCACGACGCACAGCGGCGTCGAGCCAGACGCCTGTTCAACCAGCTTCTGCAGTTCCTGCTGGAAGCTGGCATGGTTCAGCAGGCCGGTCAGCCCGTCCCGCCGGGCCATTTCTTCGATCCGCTTGAAAAGCTGCGCGTTCTTGATCCCCAGAGCATAGATGTTTGCCAGAACGTAGAGCAGGCGGACAAAGGTCTGCGAATCCTGCTCGATCTTGTCGACGATCAGCAGGCCGAGCAGTTCGCCGCCGACCGACAACGGGGCGATGGCGTCGGGCACGACCGGCTCTTCCTCGAGCAATGTGTGCAGGTCGTAATCGGCTTGGATGGTCTGGCGGGTCAGAATTTGTCTGTGTCGGAGCACCCATCCGGCCATTCCGGTCTGCGGATGCGGCACGTACTCAGTCCGCTCGCGCTGTTGGGCCCTAAGAGCGTTCCTCAGCACATCTTTGCGAGCGTTCCAGAAATAGACCTGGCACTGGCCGCATTTCAGCGACGCTTTGGCAGTGCTCTGGATGGTGGGAATGAGAGTATCGAGATCGAGGTTGGTGGAAACGCGTCGGCCGATGTCCTGCAGCGTCAACAGCAGCATCGGGTAATTCACGTGGTCTCTTTCGAGCGGCTCTGTACGGTCTGCCGCTTCGTCCTTGACGGCTGTGGTTTGTTCGGCATCCGCGATTGCTTCCTCCCGGTTTTTCCGATAGAGCTCGCGCACGTGCTGGGTGTTTTGCTCTTCAAGCCGCCAAACGCGTTCTCGCAGGCGATCGACGACGGTCGCGACGGCGGCGGTTGCCGCGAGAAAGCTGCCCGCGGCAAACAGCGGAAACGAAAGATGAAGCCCGGCATCGGTCACGCTGGCTGCAAAGATCGCTTCGAAGAGACAACCGCCGGCTGACAACGCAGCCACGATCAGCGCCGTGGAGCGACTGCCCGTCAATGCCGCCGCGCAGGTGGGAACCGCAAGAATCGCCAGCGACGCCGCGCCCGGAGTCCAACCCCACTGCGAGCCGAAATAGGCCGCCAGCGGACTCAGCGAAATGATCAGCAGGGAATAGGTCCACAACTGAGTGGTTGGGGAATTCTCGTGCATCGAAGGTTCGCAGCTCAAGGTGTGTTCGTGAGTGGCATTGTTCATCAGTTGCCCTGGCGGCACCCAAACCGACAACTTGTTGTCGGAATCCACTGGTTCCACTGCATCTAGCGACGACAAGTCGTCGGTTTGGGTTGATCCGACGACGACAAGTCGTCGGTTTGGGTTGCTCGGAATGATCCCTGCTAGGCGGTTGCAGGCTCAGTCATTCCGAGTGTGCTCTGCACAGATTTCAACAGCTCGCGCGGACTGAAAGGCTTCGGCACGATCTCTGAAAGCCCAAGTTCCGCTTTCAATTGGTCGTCCTCCAATTCAAATCCTTTGGCCGTCAGTAGGATGATCGGCACCTGGCTGGTGGCCGTCTCGGAACGCATCTGCCGGCAAAGCGTCAGTCCGTCCATGCGGGGCATCTGGTAGTCGGTAATCAAAAGCGCCGGCGTTTCACGCTGGATGGATTCCCAGGCGGCCTGTCCGTCCGGCGCCGTTTCCACCGCGAATCCTGCTTTCGTCAGTTTCATGTTGATGGCCCGTGTGATGTGTGTTTCGTCGTCACAAACAACGATCCGAGTGGTCATGCTTTTCATTCCTAGAGTTGAGAGTTGAGGGTTGAGAGTTGAGGATTGAGAGTTGAGGGTTGAGGACGACTATCTCTCTGGACTCTCAACACTCGACTCTCAACTGTTTTGCGGCTTTGATCGACGTGTCCGAGCGGGATGGTCACCGTAAAGCAGGTGCCCGCGTCGACCGTCGAGTCAACCGAAATCTTGCCGTTGTGAAGTTCGGTGACGATGTAATGCACCAGCGAGAGTCCCAGTCCGGTTCCCGCAGCGGCTTTGTTGTTCTGCGGCACGCGGTAGAAGCGGTCGAAGATATGCGGCAACGACTCCTCGGGGATGCCCATGCCGTTGTCGCGGACGTCGATGATCGCTTCGTTCTCCTCCATGCGGCTTCGCAAGCGAACTTCACCACCACCCGGTGTGTACTTCACGGCGTTGGAGAGCAGATTGATCACCGCCTGCCCGAAGACGTCCCGATCAACGTGGACCGGGAAGTACAGTTCACTCAGTTCGGAGATCACGCGGATCTGCTTTTCTTCCGCCATGGGCTGCACCACCGAGAGCGCCTTCCCGAGCACGTCGTTCAGCTCGCAGTCTTCGCGATTGATCTTGATGACGCCGCTTTGAATGCGTGTCAGGTTGAGCATGTTGTTCACCAGCCGGGTCAAGCGGTCAATCTGCACGTCGATGAATCCGTACAACTCCATTTGCTCGTCGGTTTCGGTGACGTCGCCGTCCATCAGCATCTCGATGAAGGCCTTGATGCTGGCCATCGGTGTTTTCAGTTCGTGGCAGACCGACGAAACGAACTCTGCGTGTCGAGTCTTTTGTTCGCGTTCATCTCGAATGTCCGCAAGGACGGTGACCACGCCGAGCAACCTCCGGTTGTTCTCAAAGACCGCCTGGCCATTCTCAAAGACATTGGTGGCCGTGGCGCGGTAGGCCAAGGTTTCTTCGCCGTTGTGCAATTCGAATTCACAGTCACGGTGATCGGTTGCAGCGTTGCGTGTTCGCGTTTCCTCGACGAGTTGGCGAATCGCCGGGACCTGGTTCAGGTCAAGCTGCCGCACGACACCGTTTGAATCGGCCGTCACGAGAGCATCCGGGTGAAACAAACGCATCGCGGGCGGGTTGCAGAACAACAGTTGATCTCGAGGGTCGGTAATCAGCACCGGTTGTACGAGACAGTTCAACGCCGATTCGAGCCGGCGGGTCTGCTTCTGCTGAACGTGGGCGTGGGCTTCCAGCTCGGTCTTCTGGCGAGATGCGTCTTTGCTCTCTCGCTGGAGACCTTCCAGCAGACCGATCGCTTCAGCCAACAAGCTATGATAAACACCCGTCCCTATCAGATCCGGACTGCGGAGTTCTGGTCGCCGTAATTGGGCGCTGGCCCGCTGTGAGTTTCGCCTGATTCGCTGCGCGGTGAGGATCGCGGCCGCCAGAGAGCCTCCGATGACGAACAGCGCTGCTGTCAGGCTCCCCAGAACCACGTAGGCGCCGATCGCCGCCGGAACGCCGCAGCCAATCGACGGGATGAGCAACGGCAACCAGATCGATTTCCCCACCTTCATGGTCCAACATCCTCTTGGTCGGTGTCGATTCTCCCCAGCCGAACCGGGGGTCGTGTACGTCGAGAGAACGCCCGAGACTCGTCGCGGTTCTATCGCTTGTGCCGACCAGGGGCGCAACGTGTCCGAGGTACGTCCTTGGAAAAGGTAGGTCAGGAACCGGAGGGTGTCCAATTCGCAGAGGCAGCGACATTGCGTATTGAGCCGACAGCAACAGACGAGGGCCTACGATCGCTACAACTTCTTTTCCACGAGGTGGATTGGCGCATTTCGCCGTGCTTCTCAAACATCCTCTGAGCCCGGATTATTCATAGAAACCCAAACCGACGACTTGTCGTCGTTGGATGTGCCGTGAAACCCGTGGAATGCGACAACAAGTTGTCGGTTTGGGTGCCACGGCGACAATCTATGAATAATCCGGGCTGAGATGTAGATGGGGATGAAAGCTCGTTGCTCTGGTACAACCAAGAGTTGTTTTGGTGGTATCAGAAACTTGGTCATTCCAGGAGCAACGAGCATGTCTAGCCCAAGTTGATCAGTTGCTGCCGCGAAACCCCTTGTTCTGCCGGGCGGGC
>CAZGYE010000220.1:0-10090 GCA_964530165.1 uncultured Planctomycetaceae bacterium | reverse complement strand
GGCGGAGAACCTGGCCGGTCTTATGTTCTTCAATGAGTCGTGTGTTAGCGCCGAGAATCGCATGGCAGTGTATCAAGGTATCCAGCGTTTCTTGTGACGGGGAGACGACAGGACGGACTTTGAGGTGCGCTACGCCCGCACCAGATGCCTGGAACGATTGGCAATCGACCCGAAAATGTCGTAACGTGGTGCGGAATTGTACAGAAAGAGGGCAAATCCGTCTGCCACCAGAACTGATACCAGAAGGAGGTCGACATGAAGCTTGGCATGGATTCATTTTCCTCGCGGAATTCCGGGCTGGACCCTCGCGGGGTGCTCAACCTGGCGAGCGATTTGGAGTTGCAGGGCGTTCTTTTCGAGCTGTCTCCGTTTGAGTCTTTTCGAGGCGACGAGTTGGATCGCATTCGAGCGACCGCCGAGGAGAAGGGCCTCTACGTCGAGTTTGGAATGGGCTCGATATTCCGCTGGCATCGGATGGCGGAAAAGGGAATCGCGTTGCTTGCCGACGCGGGTTACGACGTCTCGGTGTCGGAGGCGCAGATTGTCATCGACCACCTGAAGATCGCGAAAGAGTTGGGCTCGCCGATTCTGCGCTGCGTCGGCGGAAATCTCTTCAGCAGGGACGAAGGCCAGGACATGGCCGCCCTGGCCGACAATGCGGTCTCAATCCTCAAGGAGGCGTGTCAAGCCGCTGAGGACATGGGACTGAAGATCGCCATGGAGAATCATGCTGATTTTACGGTGCGAGAATTGCTGTCCATCCTGGCGAGGATCAACAGTCCGGCCTTCGGCTTCACGGTGGACTGTGCCAATGTGGCCTTTGATCTCGATGATCCCATCAGCCTGGTGAAACTCATGGCTCCCTACGCATGGACCACGCACTACAAGAACTACCGAATCATCAGGCCCCCCCACGGTCTGGCCTTCGAGAACTGCTCGCTGGGAGACGGGGAAATCGACGCCGCTTTGATCGCGCGGATCCTGGCGGAGCACAATCCCGACATCAACATCAACATCGAGGTCCACACGCAATACGCTCCGTTTACGCTGAATATCCTCGATAAGGAGTACTTCAGCGCGCACCGTTCGCCGCCGGGGGAGGGGCTGGCGTGGTATCTCGAGAAGGCATGGGGCAAAGATGTCGTGGAGAGTCTTCCCACGGATCTGCCAGATGGAGACGAATCGTGGGCGGTGGAGCGTGAGGACCTCAAGCGATCCGCTGAATGGGCAAGAAAAGAACTCTCCTCCATCTTGTCAGCACAGGAGTGAGCAGAAATCATGGCCGCAACCAAGGTGACGAGGAACGAAAGAAGAGAAGTGCGGATCGGTGTCCTGGGATATGACTTCATGGGCAAGTGTCACAGCAATGCCTTCAAGAAGATTCCGTACATCTACAAGAGCGCCAAGATCATGCCGCGACTGTCCATGCTGTGCGGGAGAAATGAGGAGAACGTCCGGCGCGAGGCGGCACGATTCGGCTATGAGGAGTATTGCACCGATTGGCGGGAACTGGTCAACGATGAGGGGATCGAGGTCGTCGACAACTGCGGACCCGACCCCGTGCACGTCGAGCCGTGCATCGCGGCCTTGAACAATGGCAAGCACGTCATCTGCGAAAAGCCGTTGGCCGTTTCCGTCGACGACGCCAAGAGAATGTGCGACGCGGCCGCTTCCGCGTCGGGAAAGGCCATGTGCAACTTCAACTACCGGTTCATTCCCGCCGTGAGTTTCGCCAAGGACTTGATCGCCTCAGGCAGGATCGGCACGGTCTCTCAGATCAGGGTGAGCTACCTGCAGATGGCCGGGCACGATCCTTCACTGGCGGCGGACGAAGTGTGGTATTCGGCTTGGCCGCATTCGGGAGGTCTTCAAGGGGTCGGGAGTCATGCAATCGACCAGTGCCGATTCTTGGTGGGTGAGATCACAAGCGTCTCTGCACTGGTGCGCACCTTCAATAAGGACCGAGCGATTCCCTCCGCCACCGATCCGGCCGCGCTCGCCGACGAAGGGACCGTCTCGATCCTGGAGTTCGAAAACGGGGCCATCGGCGTGATGGAATCTTCCGTGGTCGCTACGGGCCGAAAGAACTTTCTCTCGTGGGAAGTCAACGGGTCGAAAGGATCGCTGAAATGGGATCTGGAGCACCCCAACAGTCTGTTTGCATGTCTTGAAGGCGACCGCGCATTGCTGGGCTTCACCGAGGTCTCGGTAACGGACAGCCAGCACCCGCACGTCGCTGTGTGGTGGCCGCCCGGACACAATCTCGGCTGGGAGCACTGTCACATCATCGAGAAATTCCACTTCCTCGACGCCGTCGCCAACGGCAAGCCGATGAGTCCCTACCTTGCCACATTCGCAGACGGTTACCGCGTGGCCGTCATTATTGACGCCATGAGGAAATCCAGCAGTTCGGGTCAGCGGATCGAACTCGACTGACCTCAGGTCGACGACAGGTCCGGCACGACGTACGGCTTGCGGTAGAAGCCATGCGCCAGCCGGTTGGCTTGCTCGTGGTCCTTGAAGCACTCGTTCTGCCGGTCGATGTCGAGCCATGGTCCGAGGGTGGCGGTGTTGACGTCGATCTCGTTGGCGTCCAGATGGGCCACGAAGCGGTCGTACATTTCGTTCAAGATGGGAATGTCCGCCACGGCAGCTCGCTGCTGCGAGGCGGAGGCGGCCCGGCCCACACGATAGGAAATGTTGCCGACGTGGGTGATCGTGGTGGAACGGTGTCCCACCTCGACCTCAGCGTTGAGGTCTTCCCGGCGACCGCTGCGAACCGCCTCGATGAAGTTGACGAAGTGGTCGCCGCCGCCGGAGAACTTCTTGACCTGCTTGCCCTGGTTGTCCAGTGCAATTCCACGGTACAGGCTCACCGAGCCGCCTTCGCAGTTGACGATCACGCCCACGCGTTCGCCGCGGAAATTGGGCGAATCGTTTGAGCCTTTGGCCTTGCGGAGGTTGTGCACTTCGTACAGCAATGGGGCGGTGGGGAAATCGTAGTAGATGATCTGCGTGTTCGGCACATCGCAGGCGTCGTTGAACAGGAAACGGCCGCCGATGCTCATCACCCGCCGCGGCAGCATCGTCTCGCCCAGACACCAGCGGGCCACGTCCACTTCGTGCACTCCCTGGTTGCACGACTCGCCGTCGCCCGTGTTCCAGTCGAAACTGCAGTCATACTGCAGCCGGTTGCGATAGATGGGCACCTTCTTGGCCGGGCCGCACCAGAGGTCAAAGTCGACGGTGTCGGGAATCTCCAGCGGCGTTTCGCGTTTGCCGCACGAATGACGCGGTTTGTTGGCAAAGGCCGTCACGTACTGGATCTTGCCCAGATGCCCTTCCCGAATCCATTTCATCGCCTGAGGGAACTTGGTTTCGGAACGGTGCTGGGTTCCGCACTGGACGAGGCGATTGTACTTCCGGGCTGCGTTGACCATCTGCCGGCCTTCCCAGATGTAGTGCGAGAGCGGCTTCTCGACATACACGTGCTTACCGGCCTGACACGCCCAAATGGTGCTCAGACCGTGCCAGTAGTTCTGCGTCGCGTCGCTGATGACGGGGATGTCCTTGCGTTCGAACATTTTGCGCATGTCGACATACTGTTCGACCTTGTGCCCATACTTCGACTCAATGATCTTGGCGGCTCGATCCATGCGCTGGCGATCCGGGTCGGCCAGGGCCACCACGGTCACGTTCTTCTGCTTCTGAAACGACGGCAGATGGGCGCCAGTGCCGCGGCCGCCAAGCCCGACCAAGCCGACGAGAATCTCGTCGTTAGCCCCGAGGACTCGCGAGGATGCCACCATCGGTACGCTGAACGCCGCAGCGGCCGCTGCGGAACGTTTCACAAACTGCCTCCGAGTGATTGTCATGGCTACAACTCCTGTGGGTTGACGGGTCGTGAGGTCGCCGCCGGCATTCGGGATTCTCGAAGCACGGCTCTCCGCTGGGTGTGTCTCCATATTACACAAATCTGATCCCATTTACCAAGTTTCGCGCCCCGACGGTCTTCTGCGGTGAACAGTACGAACCACGTCACAGTACGGGACTATTTGTCAAAACGAAGTGCATACAAATCGGCCGACTTCAACTGGATACGAAGTCGGATCGGTTTGCCGGCCAGTTGGCTCACATCGTTTCCGTTTTTCCAGGCGACCGTTTGTTCGATGGCGTCGCCGCGGATCGCCGGGCAGTCGTCCAGTTTGAAACCGTCGATCGGCTTGCCGTCGGCGTCCTGAATCTCAATTCGCATGCTGCCCTCGGGCGATGTGGCGAAGTTCGTCACGAGTCGCTTCCCGGTAAACTTCAGCGGCTTTGTCAGCAATTCGCCGCCGACGGCCGCCGCCCGCACCGACACGAAGCCGTCCACGCGAAACGTGAACCGGCGCACGCGGCTGTCCGGGCCCGTGTAATACGCCTCGGTGGCGTAGACGGAATACTGCCGATCGTCGTCGGGCAACTTGACCAGGCCCCAAGTCATGTAATTGCTGCGGTTGCCGCCGCGGTCTTCGGGTGCGTCTTCCGAGATCAACGCTTCCGTCCAGCGATGAAACGTGCGTCCGTCGCGGCTGGCCATGAAGATCGGCTCCACCCGGCTGCCCTGTTTGGGCAGGTAGCGCGTGGGAAAACCGATCAGGATGTGCGGCGCGCGTTCGTAGCAGCGAACGGCGTTTGTATACAGATGCTCCTTCGGCGCGCCGGGATACTCGAGCAGGACCGGCTTGGTCCACTGCAGGAAGTCCTGGGACGTGCCCGTCATGATGGCGCGGACGCCCTCGCTGAAGGTGCGATGAAACTCGCGGTACAGTTTCGCGTGCGGGTCCCAGAAGGCCAGGTTCTGCGAGTCGAAAGCGCCGAGCGTGATGACCGGCCCATCTTTCATCAGCGACCAGTGAATGCCGTCCGGCGACTGAAACGCATACAGCCCCTTCTTGCCCCGCGGCCGGCCGCGCCCAATGGCCTTGTAACGGGCCTCCGGCGAGCAGTTGGGGTTCGCGTCCTGAAACGGCGTGAAGCAATGCGTGCCGATGCCGTCCCACACGATGTTGTTGTTCTTCGAACCCTTAAACTCGAAGAGGCCCAGTTCCGGCTTGGTCCAGTGGATGCCATCCTTGCTCTCGGCGTAGCAGGTCACTTGCTGGTGCGTCGCCCGCCGCGTCTTCTCATCGTAATGCGAGCCACGGTAGTACATGCGATACAGGTCGCCGTCTTGAAAGATGGTGTAGTAGGCGCAGGTGTTGCCTTCCCACGGCTTGTCGGTCACCAGCACGACTTCCTGAGGCGCCGGTTTGTGCAGTTGCAGTTTCGCGTCGCCGGTCAACTGGTCAATCAAGTAGTGATCGACGAACAGCTCGAGCCGCGAGTCAATGTCGATCGGCTCAGCGGCGGATGTGACTTGCGCAATGCCGCATGCCATAATGATGCCGGCGATCGCTGCTCGAGAGTTTTTCATCTTGTCATCTCCTTTTGTTTGACGCGCGTCGCGCTTGAGTCCAAAACTTGGTCAAACAGTGGTTTTCGGCTCCATCGATCAAAACATCCCGCCACGATGATTCGTGATGTTGCTGGAGGCATATTATGATGAGTTGCACAATGCCACCACAACCAAAGCAGAGCAAAAGCCGAAACCCAACGTGGCCACGACCACACGACGGCAGTCATTCGTCGGCACTTTTCGATGACCGAACGCAACCATGCGAGATCTGCGATCAGAATGTGGAATTCATCGTTGACCAACAACCTGGCGAACGGGGGGCTGACTGAACGTTGAGTTGTCTAATGATACATACGGATGCGGAGATTGAAATCGTCGAGGAAGCAACGAGATGACAGGCGAGCGGCGGGTGTCAACCCGCTGGTTCGTCGCGGTGACTATTGGATGTGTGGTCGAACAGAGGTTGACCGGGGCATGACTGACCCCGCTCGCTGGGATGAGCCCCGCTCGATGGGATCTCTCTGCGTCGGGCTGTTTGCTCTACTGTCCCACCAAGCAAAGCACCTTGCCGTCGGTTGTGGTCAGGTGAAGCCGTCCGGCGGCCGCGGCTAGCCCATCGAAGACGGGCGGTGCGTCGAGGTGATACTCGGCCAGCTTCTCTCCGCTGGATGCCGAAACCGCCCACAGCAGGGCGCCCTGCTTGCCTTCAAAGGCGGCCGCCTGCTGGGCGATGCGCGACTTCATTTTCGGGTCGTCGATCTGTTGGAATACTTGGTCTTCATCGATCAAGTCGGGAGGCCCGGCGATGAACAGCGTCCCGTCGGCGAGAACCATCGCCCGGGCGAAAAGTGGCAAGTCCTTCGTCCAGTGATAGGCCACCATGAACCCGGGCGTCCGCTTAGGCCCGCCGGTGAACTTCAGGGCTTGACCGATCTTTCCCTCGGCGGGCACAGCGCCATCGACCTTGCCGTGGTTCTCGTTGCCCGATGCATCCGTCGCGCCGGCCTTGTCGAAGGAGTAGGCCAGAACCAGGCCCGCGCTGTCCGTGTCTGCGTGGTCGGGATGCGCGGCGTGCATCTCGATCTCGGCGTTGCTCAGCGCTCGATGGTAGAGCCTGACTTCGTCGATGAGGCCGGTGAAGCCCGACTGACCTTTGTAGGCGGCGACGTGACTGCCGTCATCGGCGCCGATCTCCATTGCCTCCTGCGGGTCTGCCGCGATGAGCCTGGACGCCTTTGCCGACGCCGCAAGCTTACCGTCCACAGAGATCTGTAGCTCTTTCTCAGCCGTCAACACGCCTACAACGTGGACCCACTGGCCAACAACCTTCTGCTTAGCCGAAACGGAAGTCAGCGTCTCGCCGACGCGGACGGCGAAATATGGGCGTCCGCCCTGCAGGTAAAGCGTGTAGCCTTGGGCGCCGCCACCCCGCGCGAGGATGACGCCGCTTGGCTGATCGGCTTTCACCCACGCCTCGACGGTCAGCGGACTGCCCACGGGGTTGAGACTCTTGGACTTGGCGACGCGAACCAGTGATTCTCGCGGGGTCGCAGCGGCCCTTCTGCTCGCAGCAGGCTGCAGCTTGTCCGCGGCGAACAGGTGATGCTCGATTGGGGTGGTCCACCGGTAGTATTTCGGCTTGCGACCGAATCCGTACACCTTCGAGTCGTCGAACACCAGGATCCGCCCCGCCGGTGCAACCTTGCCGGCCCGGTAATAGCCGCACCAGCCGCTGATGAACCTGCTGCCGAACAGCCAGTAGGTGCGGTGCCACCAGGTATCGTCGCGGAAGCCGGTGGGACAGAACAGGTGCGCGTGATCGGCTCGCTGCGTGGCCGGCGGCGCGCCGCGATCCGCGTCGGGTGCGCTCGGGAACGCCTCCAGCGGCAATCGCGTCCCGTCGAGATGGAAGGGCTGCGAACGCATGTAGACGAGTCGGCCGTCGCTCGACAGAATGTCCGGCAAGGCCACAGGCATGTTGAGCCAGCTCACGTACGCCTGAAGTCCCTTGCCCGTCTCCGGATCGCGGTCGTCGAGGACGGTTTCCGAGAGCACACGGCCCGTTTTCGGGTCGAGCCGCAAGAGACGCAGGCCGCCGTCCACGAACATCGACCTGCCGGCGACGCAATACAGAACGCCGTCCTGAACGAGCACGCTGCCGGGGACGGGCCAAACAGACTCCACTTGCTCGAAGGCCATCAGGCGCTGATCCATCGGGGCCGCGCGGAAGCGCCAAGCAAGCTCGCCGTCCTCGGCACGCAGGGCATACACGTAGCCGTCGGCAGAGCCGAAGAGAACCAGGCCTTGGTAGATGGTCGGCGGCGAGTCAACCCGGCCGCCGGTCGTGTAATGCCACAGCCGCTTGCCCGAGGCGGCGTCGATTGCATGAACGGTGTGTGCATCCACCGAAGCCACGAAGACCTTGCCTGCAGCGATCACAGGGCTTGTCAGCCTTCCGCCGATGTCGGTCTGCCAAGCGGTCTTGAGCTTCATGGGGACGGACGTGCTCGCGCGGCCGCTGCGTTCGGCGTCGTGGCGGTAAGTGGGCCAGTCGTCGGAATTTTGGATTTCGGATTTTGGATTCGTGATTTGAGAGTATGCCGAGCCGCGTTCGAGGCGCGGAGTATCTTCCGCTTTGGGCTTTGGGCTTTGGGCTTTTCTCGCCGGCGCCAAAGCGTTGAAGCCGTACATCTTCGCTTCCAGGTAGCACGCACACGGATGCTGCGGCGCATAGATGAGGCCGTTGGCAGGCATGATGCCGTATGAACAGGCGCCTCGGACCCAGTGATGTGGAATCCAGTGCTTCTTGCGGATGTCGAGGAACTCAATTCCGGCCCGCGACGTCAACAGGTAGTTGTCCGTCGCTTTGCCGCGATAGCAACGGTGATGGAACCAGTAGGTCTTGACGTCGGGCGAGAACTCGATTTTCACCTTGCCCGTATGCGGATCGCGGCCGGTGAACACGCCCTCGGCCCTGCCGCTGGTCGTCTCCCCCGTCCACACGAGTCCGTTCACGACGAACAGGTCCTCCGGTGATCGGTAACCCGACGGCGGATGATAGGCGCTCCACAACACCTTTCCGGTCTTTGCCGACAGGGCCGTCATGGTGTCCTCGCCGCTGGTGTACCAGGACCCCGTTTGCATGCCCGCGGTTTCACCGCCTGAGAAGAGAACTACGTCTTCGTACAACACCAACGTCGGCAAATAAAACGAGCGGATTTCTTTGCTTCGCGGAACGGGATCGGACCGCCAGACTTCCTTGCCCGTGTCGCGGTCGATACAGACGACGCTCTGGCCGTCGTGAAAGACGACGCGCTGAGGGTCGGCCGCCAGAGTCCCGGGCAGGACCCTCCGCTGGGTGGTCCACAGGACCTCTCCGCTGTCGGCACGGACGGCCATGACCTCTCTGGCCGTTTCGTCCCAGAATTTGGCCCCGTATCCGCGTCTCATTTTCTTAGAGCCGTCGAGGTCGGTCTCTTTCGCATTCTTGTTAACGAGCAGAAACAGGACGCCGTCGGAGAGGATGGCCTCCTCGGTGGCCCCGGTCCCCTCAACCGTTCTGACCGTCTCACCTGTGGCCGCATCGAGCGCCAGAAGCGGTCCGTCGAGGCTGAGCGTGACGTAGACACGCTCGTCGGCGGCGACCAGGCGGCGGGGCAATTGCGCCGGGCCACTCTTGAGCGGCCACAAGTGCGTGTACCACTTGTCGATCTTCCGCTTCCACAGGATCGTCCCGTTGAAAGCGTCGCGGGCGATCAAGGCCCATTTCGGAGGAGCTAAGATCGAGATGGGCAACGCCTCGTCAAAAATGTAGAACACCCGACCGCCGGCTGAGACCACCGCGCTGACGCTGGACATGCGATCGTGGTGGCGCGAGTACCTTGGGCCGCCCACCCACTGCATGTGGCGCGGCGGACCGACGACCGCATCGTGCGCCACGGCGTTGTTCGACGCGTCGTGCAGGTAGTGCGTCCACTGGTCGATCTCCTTCGGACGCGGCTTGACAGTCTTGGTCCACTGTCCGTTCTTCTTGACGTAGGCCACGCCGTTCGGGCACAAGGCCCGCATCACTTCTTCCATCGACACAGTACCGAGATCTTCAGCCACGATCAGGTTGACCAGATTGTCGATGTAGGGCAATCGCGTCCCACTGAGCCGGTCGGCCGATACTTTCCCGTAAAGGCCCCGCGATTGGATGTGCTTGCGGGCCGTGGCAACTTTTGCCGGGTCGCTGTCGAGTCCCTGGACCAGGCAGCCCTCACCCACGTGCAACGCGGCTGTCAGCTTTCCGTCGCCGCAGCCCAAGTGGACGATCAATCCGCCCTGGACGCCGGTCGCCGCCAAGATCTCCTGGGCCAACTTTTCGGCAGACGAACCACGGCCAGCCTCATCTGCGCAGAGCCTCTCTGTGGCAATCATACAGACTGCTGCACAGAGAACCCATCGGCTGACTCGCATCTTGTTTCGCACCTTTGTCGCCATGAGTGTGCCTGTCAACACAATGGATTCTCCTCTGGCTCTGGAAACCGATGTGGAATATTTCAACAATAGGGTTGTCCGAGCGACGAAGCAAGTCAGACCATTGTGGAACGTGCCGGAGGTGTGTGCGTCTCGAAAGTAGGTGGGAAATTTGGGAGAATAGTGGTGCGGGCG
>CAZGYE010000219.1:0-10099 GCA_964530165.1 uncultured Planctomycetaceae bacterium | reverse complement strand
AAACCAGTGGATTCCGACAACAAGTTGTCGGTTTGGATACCACAACGGCTGTCTATGAATAATCCGGGCTAACTGGCGGGAAGGAGATATCGGTATGTGCGGGATCGTCGGCGTTTCGCTGTCTGAACCTCAAGCGGAGGCGAGCGAATTCGTTGCCGGCATGACGAGCTCGATCAGACACCGCGGCCCGGATTCGGACGGGGTGTTCCGCTGCCGGTCAGGCACCACCTACCTGGGTTTTCGCCGTCTGGCCATTCGCGACCTCGACTGCCGTGCCAACCAGCCGATGCGTTCCGCGAGCGGCCGGACAGTGATTGCCTTCAACGGTGAAATTTACAACACGGCCGAGCTTGCGCCCCGGTTTTGTTCGCACAGGAACTTGCGTACGACGGGAGACACAGAGGTATTCCTGGAAGCGTTCGAGAAACAGGGCGAGACGATTCTTCCCGACTGCAACGGCATGTTCGCCGTATCGTTCTACGACGAGGGAACGCAGACTCTGACCTTGGCCCGCGACCGGATGGGCAAGAAGCCGCTGTATCTCTACGAAGGAGACAATTTTCTGGCGTTCGCTTCGGAGCTTCGCGCTTTCGACCCGCTAGGCCTCGAGCCGGACCCAGAGCGGATGCCGTTCTATTTTCAGTTTGGCTACATGCCCTCGCCGTATGCGTTCTTCAAACGGACGAGTCAGGTGTGCCCCGGCGAGGTGCTGAAGGTGCGGCGTGGGCGAATCGTGTCCAGGCGGCGATACCACGAACACGCCGATCTGTGTTGGGGCAGCCAACAGGAGATCGAGCTGGATGTGCTCGACCGGCAGTTGGCCGATACGGTCGCGATCCGCACGCTCAGCGACGTCCCGGTCGGCGCGTTTCTCAGTGGTGGAATTGACTCGGCGCTGGTTGTGGCCCAACTACGGGCTGCGGGGCGTTTGGATATTCCCACCTACACGGTTGCCTTCAGTGATCCCCGTTACAACGAAGCACCATTCGCCGCCCAGGTTGCCCGCCGCCTGGGTCTGCCGCACACGGAGATCCCTATCGACGAGAAAAAGCTGCCCGATTTGGTGACGGACTTCCTGGATTGCTACGAGCAGCCGTACATCGATTCATCCGGAATGCCGTCGATGCTGCTGTGTCGTGAGGTCAAGAAGTACGTGAGCGTGGCCCTCTGCGGAGACGGCGGAGACGAATTTTTCGGCGGGTATGAGCGCTACGATTGGTATCGGCAGGCACTGCTGGCGCAGCGGCTGCCTTCACTGGCAAGAAGGCTCTTGCGGCGTCTGACGCCGCTGATCGACCGTCGTCGCGGGCGACGCATCCAGAGGCTCCTCGAGACAAACGACGCGGCGGGACTGTACGCAGGCATTCTCCGCTGCTGGACCGTGGGAACGACGTCGGAACTGCTGCCCGATGTCCCTGCCGCAGACGATCCCCCCGTCCAACTGGTGCGCGACCTGTTTGCCCGCATGAATTGCGATCCGCTCTCGAAAGCGGCTTGCTTCGACGCGTCGTATTACATTCCCGATGATCTGCAGGTCAAGATGGACCGGGCTTCGCTACGGGTGGCGTTGGAGGTCCGCTCTCCACTGCTCGATTTCCGGGTCACTGAACTCGGAGCACGACTGGCCACCCGCGTGAAATACCGTGCCGGCAAGAAATCCATCTTGAAGAAACTTCTGGCGCGGCATCTTCCGCCTCGGCTCTTCCAGCGGCCCAAACAGGGGTTCGCCATTCCCATGGCGACTTGGCTGCGCGGTCCGTTGCACAAGACGGTCCACGACGTGCTGTTCAGTCAACGCCTGCGCGAATGCGGATGGCTCGACTTCACCCGGGTCGAATTCATCTGGGAGCAATTCCACCGCGGCCGGTCGGAGTTTGCAGGGCCGTTGTGGATGCTGTTCGTCTTGTCGATGACGCTCTGTCGAATGCGGAGTGCGGAATGCGGAGTGCGGAATGCGGAGTGCGGAATGTGGAGTCCAAAAGACTCAGTGGGCAATCGTCAATCGTCAATTGTCAATCATCAATCGCAACGAGCGGCCTGATGCAGGGAAGCAATTTTCAGAAGGTTTTCGCCTATGCGGCGTTGTTTCTGCTGCCCTTTCCCGCGCTGAATTTCGGCGTCAGCTTCACGGTTGGCGACGTGTTTCTGCTGCTGGCGATTGCGATGAACGGCAGTGAATTAACGCGGATCCACACGTTCCAGATTCCTTTCCTGCTGGCTGTTCCGTTCTTCCTCGTTTCGGCGTTGATGGATGCCGACGGCGACCTCATCTCGGTGGCGCAGATCGTCTACATCTGGGGTGTCGTCCTGCCGTTCGGCTGGACTGCGTTTACGAATCTAACGGTGCCGCGCATCGCGCAAGTGCTCTTGCTGTCGGCCGCGGTCAATGCAGCGGTCGCCGTCGGGCAGAGCACGCTGATGTTGCCGATGTTGAGCGATCAAAAAACGATTGTCATCGGTCGCGAGATTGCGCGGGCGGCCGGCTTGAGCAACGCGTGCAACTCGTTGGTGATGGGCCTGACCCCTTGCTTTCTGCTGCTGCCCTATTTGCGCAGTGCGCACTTACGGGTGCTGGTTCTGCTGGTCCTAGTTGCCGGCCTGTTGGCATCGGTGTCGAAGTCGATCCTGTTGGCGGCGCCCGGCCTCTGCTTTTACTTTTGGCGCGACGGCGAGAAGAAGCGAATCGTTCCGGTGCTTTTGCTGGCAACTTTATTCGGGTCCATGGCGATCGACCATCTTTGGGGACTCGACGAGATTTGGGACAAGATGAATCAAACCGCGGACAGCCGCATTCAGCACACCGATACCTCGATCGATACCCGGTGGGAGCTCGTCGAAATCGCGCTCGATTACGCCGGCGAGTGTTATCTGTTCGGTTACGGGACCGAAGGGACGCTCCAACGAATCGGTGACGCCACCGACAGCACAGTGCACGTTTATTACCTCGGCCTGGTTGTGATTGCCGGAGTGCCCGCGGCAATACTGCTGACGCTTGGAATGTTGTTGCTGGCGAAAGACGTGTGGCAAGCGGGAGAAGTCAACATTGCAGTTTTTCTTGCCGTCCACATGGCGGCCTGCCTGGTGATGACCGTGCTGCTTCTGAGCTTTCAGAGTTTGCCGTTCATGGTGGCCGGCGCAGTTCTGGTTCGCAAGACGCGACCCGCAGCGGTGACTGACAGGCTGCCGTTGAGGGACTGGCAAGCCGGACAATTCTGCTAGTTTTCCATTGAGGGCCGATCGAGATGCGACGACTTCGTCTGTGTCACGTAATCAACGACCTCCCGGTCGGCGGTGCGGAGATGATGCTTTACAAGCTCCTCACGCGAATCGACCGCGCCCACTGGGATGTGAACGTCATCTCGCTGATCGGTCGGGGGCCGATGGGCGAGAAGATCAAGGAGTTGGGAATTCCGGTCGAGGCTCTCGGCATGAATCGTGGTATGCTGAGTCCGGGCCGGCTGTACCGTCTCAACCGCCTGCTCTGTCAGAAGCGGCCCGACGTCGTTCAAACCTGGCTGTACCACGCGAATTTGCTGGGGGGGCTGGCCGCCAAGATCGCCCGGCGAGACGTTCCCGTGGTTTGGAACATTCGCATGAACTCGCTGGATGTCCGAATCGATAAGCGAAGCACCTTCTGGACCTTAAAGCTTGGCGCCCGTTTGTCGACCCGCCTGCCGGCTCGAATCGTGATCAACTCCCAAGCAGGTCGACAGGCGCACAAGGCCGTCGGCTACGCCGATAGCCGCATGGTCGTCATTCCCAACGGCTTCGATCTCAATCTTTTCCATCCATCGAGAGAAGCCAGACAAATCGTCCGGCGCGAGGTGGGTCTCGCCGACGAGACGCCCTTGGTCGGCGCGGTCGGCCGCTACCACCCTCACAAAGACTATGACAACTTCGTGCACGCTGCAGCCCGCATTGCCCGGCGGATGCCAGAGGTCCACTTCCTGCTGTGCGGCAAGAACCTGGACCCGATCAACGACGAGTTGAGACGCACGATCCAACAGCACGGCTTGTGCGAACGATTTCATCTGCTCGGCCGACGCAACGACATACCGACCATTCAGGCGAGTCTCGACGTGGCCGTCTTGTCGTCTTCGACAGAGGGGTTTCCCAACGTCGTCGGCGAGGCCATGTCGTGTGCCGTCCCCTGCGCCGTCACCGACGTCGGCGCTGCCGCGGACATTGTGGGCGAAACCGGCCGCGTCGCGCCCCCGCGCGATTCGGAAGCGCTCTCCCGCGCCTGCATCGACCTTCTACAAATGCCGCCAGACGTACGAGAAAAGCTCGGCGCCCGCGCGCGTCGCCGCATCGAGCAGCATTACAGTATCGATCGAATTGTTGAAATCTATACGGAGCTTTGGCGCGGCTTAGCACGAGAGCGGCACGCCGGAAAACGGCAAGTGATCAGGGACGCCGCCTGAAGCGGCTGTGAGTTTCAATCCGGAGGAAAATCGCGATGTGCGGAATTATCGGCGGATGGTGCACGGAACGCATCGCTTCCTCAGCGATCAATGCGTCGTTGAACGCCCTAGTTCACCGCGGGCCGGACGATAGCGGCACGTTGCTTCACGGATCGGTGTTTCTGGCGATGCGGCGGCTGGCCATCATCGATGTCTCCGGCGGCCGGCAGCCGATCTTCAACGAGCAGCGGAACACGGCGGCCGTTTGCAACGGCGAAATCTATAACTACCGGGAGCTGACCGGCGAATTGATCTCACAGGGGCATCAGTTTGCGACCGAGTCCGACACTGAGGTCTTGGTGCATCTGTACGAACAGCACGGCGAGAAGCTATGCGAGCATCTGCGGGGCATGTACAGTTTTGCACTCTGGGATTCGCGTCGGCGTCTGCTGCTGTTGGGGCGAGACCGCTTCGGCAAAAAGCCGTTGTACTACACGCGGACTCGCTCGGGCGGACTGCTGTTCGCGTCGGAGCTGAAGGCGCTCAAACCGCTTGTGGACGCGGCCGGCGGAGAGTGGTCGATTCGCGAGCAGGGGATTTACGATTATTTGTCGCTCGGCTGCGTCCCTCAGCCCGAGACGGCTTTCGACGGAGTTTACGCCGTCCCGCCGGCTTCGACGCTGCGGTTCGACTGCGAGGAACTGAAGATCGAGCCGTACTGGAAGCTGGAGCAGCGGACGAAAGCCGCGATTCCTTATGAAGACGCTCTCTGGGCCACGCGGTCCCACGTCGCCGAAGCGGTGCGGTTGAGACTGCGGTCCGACGTTCCGTTGGGCGTATTTCTTTCGGGCGGCGTTGATTCGTCGGTTGTCGCTTACGAAGCCGCTCGCGTCGTCGGAGAGAATCTGCAGACGTTTACCATCGCCATGGATGAAAGCCGTTTCGACGAATCCGCAGTCGCTGGCCGGACGGCTGAGTCGCTCGGTGTGCGGAACACGGTGTTGCCGCTGCGAGTCGCGCCCTTGCAGACGCTCTTGTCGCTGGTTCGCCGATACGATCAACCGTTTGCCGATCCGAGCGCCATCCCCAGCCTGGCGGTCTCGGAACTGGCCCGCCAAAGGGTGACGGTCATTCTCAACGGAGACGGCGGCGACGAAGTGTTTGCCGGTTATCGTCGTCACATGGCGGCCCATTTGTCTGGTGTTCTGGGTCCTCTGCCGTGGGCGGTGACGGCCTTTTCCGGCTGGATTCTCGGCTTATTGGCGCGCGAACGCCGAAGTGTCCTGGGTTTTGCGGCCCGGCTTGCCCGCGGGCTTGCCCAGAAACCAGGGGCCCGATATCTCACCTGGACCTCCGACCGCATGCAGGAACGCGACAAGCGGTCGATCTGGCAAGGGGACCGCATGCGGCCCACCGAAGAGTGGATCGAGTCGATTCAACCTGCGGGACTTTCCGGGCTGGACACGCAAATCGCGACCGACATACGCGTCAATCTGCTCAGCCAGTTGCTGGTGAAGATGGACATCGCCACGATGGCCCATTCACTGGAAGGCCGTTCGCCGCTGTTGGACCACAAGCTGGCCGAGTTCCTCGCCACGATGCCGGACCGCCACCGTCTACGGCGGGGACAGCTCAAGAGCCTGCTGCGCGACGCTTACCGCGGTCTGCTGCCGGGGGAAGTCATCACGGGCCGCAAACGCGGCTTCGAGGTCCCACTCTCGTCATGGCTGGAGAACGATCTGCGAGAGCTGCTGATGGACACCGTCGGCAGCCCCCAGGCGCGAGTCCGCGACTACCTGGACGGCTCGTTCCTCGACGCTCTGCTTGCCGGTAAAGTCCTGCGAGACCGCAATTGGGCCACCCTGGTCTATTCGCTGCTGGTGCTGGAACTCTGGATCGATATTTCACTGTCAAACAGAAGCGTGGACGGGGTTGGCGCGATCAAATGGAAACCGCTGGGTGCTCCTGACGAAACGCTGGCAGCACCCAGCGGGGAATTGCCATTTGCCCCAACGCACGGATTGTTACAATTTCCGGCATGGGAAGGAGAACGGCTTTCGTGATCGCAAGGCTTCTTGTGTACCTGTGGACCTTCCGACGCTGTTACCGTTGGGCAAGTCGACAGGCACCGCGACATCTGCGGCTGGAAGCCACGATCGAGCGACTCTTGCGTGAAGCTCGTCGGCCTCGCTCTCTAGACCGCAACGGTGCGCATATCCAGAACGATACTTGTGTGAGTCGCCAAGCCGTTGCCTCTTTTTACCGCATGGCGGCGCTTCACTGTTTCCTCGGACGGCAATACGCCGATCTCATGGGCGTCCCACCGAGTCGCACGCAATGGGAAACGCTGGCCACAATCGGAGCCTTGGCGAAGATTCAGGATTACATCGTCGATCGCCTGCCGTCTTTCTCCCAGGAAGAGCAAGACCGAATCTACGCGGATCCGAGCAGCTACCGTCCTACGAACCTTGCCGGCGCGTTGTTCAAGGAGACATTCGTGGGACTGATCGAGCTTTTGCCACGAGAACAGTATCCCGAGTACCACCGTGTGTTGGACGAAATCTACAGCGCTCAGAAGGAGAGCCGGCGGCAGCGAGACCAGGACGTCTCCCTGCAGGAACTCAGAGCCATCACGATGAGAAAAGGCAGCTACGGCATTCTGGCCGGCTTGCACGTGCTCAATCCCCACTTGAGGCCGCTCGATCCGGAATACGAGGCGCTCTTGTCGATCGGACGGTGGGGCCAAATGGTCGAGGACATTCTCGACGAGCTCGAGGATCGCCGCGAGGGGAATGACACACTGATGACCCGGATGGATCCGACGGCACTTGAAGGAGAAATCACAGCACTTCGGGAGCGTTCCTTGGAGCTGATCGGCGCCCTATCGCACTACCCAATCCGGCAACGGGAAACGTGCCTGTTCCGGATCTTCATCCCCTCAGTACCTGCCATTGCACGTTTGCGGCAACTGGCGGCGGGTCGAGACATCGTCAAGGCATGGCAGCGGCGGCGATACGTCGGAGCCGGAGGGATGGCGCTGGACTTTCTGCGGGATTGCTTTGCCCAGATGCGGGGATTCAATACGGTGAAATATGTTGATCGATCAGGCGTAAAAGTTGCATCTCGATCATGTGAAGGATGTGCTTCTCGAAGTTGCTCAAACGGCCAATCCGCCGCGAGTGGTTTTGGACTTGTTGCACACGCAGTTTTTCGGCTCGGCGTTGATCGAGGTGCTGTTTCGACTCTGGAAGCGTCTGAATGCGCGCAGCGGCAAGTTTGCGGTGAGCGGGCTGACCTGCTACTGCGCCGAAGTGATCAACGTGACGCATCTCGACAGGCTTTGGGATTTTTTTCAGACCCGCAATGAGGCCGTAGACGCACTCGCCGAAAAGTAGCGCTTGATCTGCCGCGGAAATCGGCTTGGCGCCCGACCATTCGGCCGCGAGTTCATTTGCCGTGGCGCATCGCGGGTTGACTGTTTTCTATGACGAGTTCATCTAATTCACGCTCATCCGATTCAGGCAAATCGATACGAAAACTGACTTCGGTCCCGTCGATGTCGATGACGGTGACCGTGTACCGGCCGATTTGCACAACCTCACCGACCGCTAATTCGATTTCTTGCTCCTGCACGCTCGACCTCCGGGCCCCGCGTTAAAGTTCACACGAATGAGTTGAACTCGAACTGGACAAAGAGCGAACCGGACTATACCAAGTGAAACGGGAACTGGCAAATCGAAATTCCGTGGAGTGGACGTGATGCAGCCGCTCGAATTTCATCCGATCCTGAAGAGGATTCGTTGGGGAGGGACCCGGCTGGGCGCCGTTCTCGGCAAGCCGATCGGCGATGCAGTCGATTTCGCCGAGAGTTGGGAAATCGCCGATCATGGGGACGATCAAAGCGTTGCTGCCAAAGGCCCCTACGCCGGCTGGACTCTCCGCCGGCTCGTGGCGGAACGGGAAAGGGAACTGTTCGGCCGACAAGCGGGGCGCGATCAGTTTCCGCTGTTGATCAAGTTCCTCGACGCGCACGACCGATTGTCCTTGCAGGTCCATCCCGACGACCGCCTGGCGATCGGCTACGATCCCCTCGAGAATGGCAAGACCGAAACCTGGGTGATTCTCGATGCCCGACCGGGCAGCCGGATCTACGCCGGCTTGAAAACGGGCGTTGACCGACGCCGGCTCGAGCGGAGTCTGGACGGCGGAAACATCGAAGAGTGTCTGCATCGGTTCACCGCTGGCCGGGGAGATTGTGTGTTCATCCCGGCCGGGACGGTGCACGCCATTGGCGAAGGGATTCTGTTGGCGGAAATTCAGCAATCGAGCGATTTGACGTTTCGCCTTCACGATTGGGGACGCCTGGGCTCGGACGGGAAACCTCGTCCGCTGCACGTCAACGAAGCGCTGTGCTGCATCGATTTCGACCGGGGCCCCGTCGATCCCGTGGTCCCGCAGGTGATCTCCAAGTGCGATCACCCTGTCGAAGAGCTCGTCCGCTGCGATTACTTCGTGCTCCGCCGACACCGGACGGAAAAACCGTTCGTGCTGTCGCCCGACGAACGTTTTCACATCGTCATGGTGCTGGCCGGCAGCGCCCGGATGGTTTGCGGAACAGACCGGACCCACCTCACGACGGGACAAACCGTGCTGCTACCTGCCAGTTGTCCCGACGTGCACTTCGCACCAACAGCCGATTTGGTCCTGCTCGAAACGTTCGTCCCGTAACTTCAGGAAACAAACGACAGGAATCCGCGCTCCTCGAACACGTCGATCTCGTTGGCCAATTCGTACTCAATCTCCCGCAGGCGTTGGTTGTCCTTAATTTTTCGTCCGTGTGAGTCCCTCACGTAGAACACGTCGACAATCTGATCGAAATGCGTCGCGATCTTGGCTTGCAGCACCGACAACCCCATATTGTGGATTGCCAGCGAGATCGTGTACAGCAGCCCTGTGCGGTCGTGCGCGAAGACGTCGATGATCGTGCAGCGGTCGGACGAGTCATTGTCGATGACGACGCGCATCGGCAGGTTCGAGACCGGCTCGGCATGGCGAGCGGCGCCGAAGCGTTGATGCCGACTGAACATCTCTTCCACGCTTGTGTGTCCGTTGAGAACCTGCCGAATTCCCTCCGCGATCTCATCGACGCGAGCAGCGGGCGCTTCGCCGGCAAAGTCGTTGTCGATTACGCGAAACCTGTCGACGACGACGCCCCCGCTGCTGGTGCTGATGTGTGCGTTGAGAATCTCCAGCCGATGGGCGGTCAGCACGCCGGCAATCTTGTGGAAACAACCCTCCGCCAGTTCGTCCCGCGTGATAAAGCGGTACTCGAAGGTACCGGTCTCTCGGTCGTAGCGGCTTTGGGTGATGACATCGCCCGGCTCGAGCCGTCCGACCAGGTCGAGATCGGCGGCAATCCGTGCTGGCGCGGTGTCGGTCAGATAGTGGGGCGGAAACGAGTCCAACTGAGCGTCCAGCTCATTCCGCCACTGCAATTCATCCTGCTCGGATTCGAGCGGCACAATGGATGACTGCACCTGCTGCTTGATCCGTTCGAGCCGTTGGTGCTCATGATACTTGTGATGAAGGCCACTGAGAATCAGCATAGCGCGATCGTAGAGCTCCGTCAGCAGCTCAGCCTTCCAGCCGGTCCATGCGTCCGGCCCGACAGCGGTGATATCTGCCGCGGTCAGCAC
>CAZGYE010000218.1:0-10143 GCA_964530165.1 uncultured Planctomycetaceae bacterium | reverse complement strand
AACAGGAAGACAGGAAAAGAAGTCGAGGGTCAAAGAATCTGTGTCGGTTTTGGAAAGTTGTTCGCCGATGGTTTCACTGCGTTGATCTGCCTATCGGCTGCGAGAGCTTCGTCCCCATCGAAACTGATACTTCCATGTTCCTGTCTTCCTGGATTCCTAATCAATCTTTCTTCTGACGACAAGAGACTGAGCTTGCAGATTGTCTCCAAGCTTGACTCTCATCATGTATTATACGCGGGCGGCGGCGGTTAGGAATGCAGTTCTTTCCATGGCGTCTCTTGCGCCACGTCGACCAGCGGCGGCCCCGTGATTTTCCCCGGCGAGAGAACAGCCAGGAAAACCAGCGTCTCGTCGCCCGCATTGTAAGTTCCGTGGACCACGTCCTTGGGAATGTGTGCCGCTTGTCCGGCAGTGAGCACCCGGTTCTCGCGATCGACCCACTGCTCGGCTTGGCCCGAGACGACGTAAATGATCTCCTCCATCTCCGGATGCCGATGGAACGCGTGCCCCTTCCCGGGCGGCATGCGGACGCGGACAAGCAGCAGTTCCTCGGACTCGGTCAAACCGGGCCGCACGAGCCATTCGTGTGGACCCCAAGGCAACTCTTCCACCTGCATCTCGGCTTCGGTAACGAATCGAAGTGCATCTTCGGCCATCGCGAGAGTCTCTCCAAATCGGGATCGTTCGTGCGGGTGTCCTCTCTCCGTCTCCGGCCATTGTAAGCCATTGCAACCGCTTGCGAAACGATCCGCGTTGGATGAAATGAATACCACCGCCGTGTACAATGGCGGCGTTTCGCGGTTACACACAGTGGAGGTCAGCCCCCTGATGTCAACCAGCCGGCTCCCGCAAGCCGTCGTTGTTGTGCTGGCTCTGTGGTCGGCGTTTGTTGTGGTCCCTGTGTCGAGCGAGGCGGCCCTCGGCGCCGGTGTGGGACCGATCCCGCAGTGGATTTGGGCCGATCCTTATCCCAAATCAAAACAGACCGCCACCTTTCGAAAGGCGTTTGACGTCGCCGTGCAACCGGCCGCGGCCAGACTTTCCGGACTCGCCGATGATGACATGACCGTCTACGTAAACGGTCATCGGGTCGCCGAGATCAAGGAGTCAAAACAAATCGCGACCTTCGACGTCACCGCTCAGATTCGTCCGGGCAGGAACGTGCTCTCCCTGTGCGCTTCGAATCGCATCGGTCCGGCCGGCGTGATGGTGCGGCTCGAATTGATCGGTCCCGGCCCAGCGGCGCAGTCGATCGTCACCGACCAGAGCTGGCTGGCCTCGCTCTCCGAAGAGCGCGGCTGGCATGCCACCGGCTTTGACGCGTCTGGTTGGCCACAGGCGGTCAGTTTCGGGCAGCTCGGTGTTCAACCGTGGGGAGATCCGCTCGGCGCGAGCGACGACTACAACCAGTGGAAACAGGCGCTCGGGAAAGCCACCGCCACTGGTCTCGCCCGAATAACGGCACCGCCCGGCTTCGCGGTGGAGTTGATCTGCTCGGCCGGCGAAGGAGAGGGTTCTTGGGTCAGCTTGGCTTTCGATCCACGCGGTCGTCTGATCGTGGGCCGCGAGGACCAGGGCCTGTTGCGGCTCACGCTTCCGCGGGCGGAAAACGAGCGCCCCAAGATCGAAACCATCAACGAGACGCTCAAAGAATGTCGAGGCCTGTTGTTCGCCTTCGAGAGTCTGTACGTCAACGCCAACAACTCCAAAGCGCTGTATCGACTGCGAGACACCAACGGCGACGATCAATTCGACGAAGTCAAGCTGTTGAGGAAGACCGAGGGAGGCGTCGGTCATGGGCGCAACGGCATGGCGCTGGGTCCCGATAATCGGATCTACCTGGTCCATGGGAATGACGTCCGCTTGCCGAGCGGTTTCACCACGGGGACATCGCCTTTGCGGAATTACGCCGGCGACCGGCTGTTGACGCCCGCTTGGGACCAGCAACTGTTCAATGCCGGCGTGCGATTGCCCGCCGGTCACATTGTCCGCACCGATCGGGACGGCGAGACATGGGAAATCATCGCCGGTGGATTTCGAAATCCTTTTGGCGTCGCTTTCAACACCGACGGCGAGATGTTCACCTACGACGCCGACATGGAGGGAGACATCGGCGCTCCATGGTATCGGCCGACGCGTATCAACCACATCGTCTCCGGCGGCGACTACGGCTGGCGGCAGGGGACCAGCAAATGGCCCGCCTTCTACCCCGACAGCCCACCGTCGAACCTCGACATCGGCAAAGGCTCGCCCACCGGGGTCAAGTTCGGCACCAAGAGCCGTTTCCCACCCAAGTATCGCCGGGCGCTGTTCGCTTTGGACTGGGCGTACGGCAGAATCTTCGCGGTGCATTTGACTGCAAGCGGGGCCAGTTACGTCGGCAGCGCCGAGACCTTCATTGAGGGCCGGCCGTTGAATGTGACCGCTCTCGACTTCGGCCCGGACGGAGCAATGTACTTCATCACGGGCGGTCGCCGAACCCAGTCGGGCTTGTATCGCGTTCGTTACGTCGGTGAAGCGGTGAAGCAACGACCGGCCACTCCGCAGCAGCTCAGCCGCCGCCGGCAGGCCGCTCGGGCTCGCCGGTTGCGGCGAGAGCTGGAAGCATTTCACGGACACCGGCATCCGCAGGCCGTCGAAACCGCCTGGCCGCATTTGGGAAGCTCAGACCCCTGGATTCGACATGCCGCGCGGATCGCCGTCGAACATCAGCCGCCGGAAACCTGGCAGCAGCGGGCGCTGGCGGAACCGTACTCGACCGCCGGGCTGACGGCGCTGTTGGCACTCTCGCGTGTCGGCGACGCAGACCTGCAGCCGAAGCTGCTCGACCGGCTTAACGGCTTCCCTCTCAACAAGTGCACTGCCGGCCAACAATTGATCGCGCTGCGCGCTGACGCGATTTGTTTCTCCAGAATGGGCCGGCCCGACGACATGGCCGCTGCGAAGGTCATCGACCGGCTCGATCCGCTGTACCCCGCCCAAACCGTGCCGGTCAATCAACTCTTGTGCGAACTGCTCGTGTATCTCCGCGCGCCGAACGTGCTGCGAAAATCGATACCGCTGCTAAACTCCGCCTCGACGCAGGAGGAACGACTTTTCTTTCTCTACGTGCTGAGGAACGTCAAGAGCGGTTGGACGCTCGAGCAGCGCAGAACCTACTTCCACTGGCTGCGTGAAGCGGCCGATTTCCGCGGCGGCCAGTCGATGCCGAAATTCGTCAGTTTCATCCGCTCTGACGCTCTGGCCACATTGACCAATACCCAGCGCGAGCAACTGGCGCCAATTCTTGCCGCGAAAAAACAACAGCCCGCGGACATCGATTCCCGCGCCTCGAACCGTTCCTTCGTCAAAGACTGGAAAGTTACCGATCTGAGCAGTTCGTTGGATGACGTCGACCGAGGCCGCGACTTCCAGCGGGGCAAGGCCATGTACACGGCCGCGTTGTGCGTCCGCTGCCATCGATTCGGCAGCCAGGGGACCGCGATCGGCCCCGATCTGACCGACGTCGGCCGGCGGTTCGATCGCCTGGCGCTCTTGGAATCAATGATGACGCCTTCCAAGGTCGTCAACGAAAAATTCCGGGACGTCAAGATCGTAACCACGAAGGGTTTCGTCATTGTCGGCCGCATCGTGGGCGGGACGGCCAAGACGCTGACGATCTCGACCAATCCGCTCACTCCCGAAGAGACGACCGCCGTCGTCAAGGCAGACATCGAGTTTCAAACCACATCCGGCGTCTCGCCGATGCCGCTGGGCCTACTCAACACGCTCAGCAAGGACGAGATCCTCGATCTGCTGGCCTATCTCGAAGCGGGCGGCAACCCGGCCCATCCGAGTTTTCGTCCCTGAGCAACGTCGCCGCGTGGCCTCCCCGCTCTGTTTCCAGCACGCGTTTTGAGACTCATCGCTCGGTCGTCACCGGCTTGGCGGCGCTGGCCACTGCCCAACCGTTTGTGGGGGAGACGAAACAGAGGTCCTGGATCGGTCGCCTGGTCGGGCTGGCGAGTTGGGTCCATTTGCTGCCGTCGTAGTGCAGGATCACCGCGCCGTCGGGAAAGTTGCCGCCCGCCGCCCACCCGTCGTCCGGAGCGTTGAAATGAACGGCCAGCAGAAACTTGCCGGTCGGACTCTCGATGAGCGACCAGGCGCGGCCGTCGTAGTGGATGATTGTTCCCTGCCCGCCGACGGCCCAACCGTTCTTGGGCGACAGGAAGTGCACAGCGTGAAGGTAGTTCACGGTCCATCCGGGAGTGGCGGGCCCGGTAACGGATCGCCAAGCTTTTCCGTTGAAATGGATCATCCTTCCGCGCTCGCCCACAGCCCAAACATCTTCCTCACCGGCGATGCTCACGCCCCGCAGGGCATCGGTCGGCACCGCGACCGGCTGGGCGGCCCACTGTCGACCGTCGAAATAGGCGATCGCGCCCCGCACGCCGACCGCCCAGCCTTCGCCGTTTCGAAACGCAACCCTGTAGAGCGTGCGCGAGTGCTCGGTCGGGTTGTTGTATTTGCGCCAGCTCTTTCCCTCGATCCGCCACAGTGACTCGCCCGCCATCCAGCCTTCGTTTTCGCTCAGGCAGACGACCGTGTGCAGATCGCCTGCCGGTCCCTCGAGCGGAGTCCACCCTTTTCCGTCGAAATGCAACACGGCCCCATTCTTGCCCACCGCCCACCCGTAACGTTGGTTGACAACGTCGATAGCCAGAAGCTGTTCTCGAAATTGTCCGACCCCCTGCCAGTGCTTGCCGTCCCAATGCAAGAGATCGCTTCCAAGGGCCGGCGGCAGGCCGTCGCCCCGCGCGGACGCCAACGGCAGTAGAAGCCCGAGACTGCCGCCGAGAAACCTTCTGCGGTGAATTCTCACAGTTTCCGCCAATGTTTCTTACAAGGGTTGATCTTCCTCGAAACAGCCTTTCTTGTCCTTCTCAGCGGATGGCCCGCAGGTCTCGGCGGGGGTGGGCCCACGCTTTCTGCACGGCGGTCGTCACGAGTCGCAGGACCGTTTGGTAGTCGGAGTCGTTCGCGTCCTTGTAGACGCGGCCTTGGCAACGGTGCTGGTCGTTGGACTTCCCGCCAGCCAGCGGCGACGCCAGGAAGCGGGTTCGCGTTGGTTGCCGTAAATCGATCCAGTCGACTCGGGTGACGTCGTCGGCCTTGTGACATTCGCTGCAACGCCTGCTGTCGACGGCCAACAGCTTGGCGACCAGCTCTCGGTCGCCCGGCAGATCGTACGGCGGGTTGGCCGGGCGTTTGTTGATGAAGCGGTCGTGATAGGGCGCATTGGCGTCGATCCAGGTGACCAGTCTCAGCCAATCATCGGGGCTGAGGTTCGCCCGTTTGCTGCAAGCTCCGCTACGCAACACCGCGACGAGCTTACTGCGGTGCGAGCCGAAGGCCAGCGGTTCGGTGACTCTCGCGTCGTCGCCGATGTTCGAGCGGGCGACCAGTCCCCGCTCGAGGATCGTGTCGTAGGCCCGGTTGTGTTTTGCTGTTAGGCCGCCGGAGAAATCCAGACCGCCGGCACTCTTGAGCCCGCTGTGACACCTTACGCAATGCCGGTCAAACACGGGCTGCACGTCGCGCAGGAAACTGACGGGGCGATTTCCCCAAGGCGGTGGAAACGGCGTCGACGGCAAACGCGCCAGGGCCAGCGTTCCCCCCTGATGCGGCGGCGCTTCGGCCCGGGATTCGTGGCAGCCGACACAGCCACGAACCTCGCCCGGCTGCAGACTGATGAACGACCGCATTCGCCGCAGTTCCATGTGGTCCTTGTCGAGCAGTTGGAAATAGACGGGCGTGTCGGCCGGCACGCGGAAATGGGCGCTGCCGTCGGCTTCGACCGGCACGGTGCCGATCACCCGTGCCGGCGTCCAGTTGATCATCACCGTCTTGACGTTCGGCTCGTACCGCTGACCGCCGCGCCGGTTGTCGTACGGCCACGCCTCCCGATGCGAAATCCGTATGTAGCGAATCGCTTCTTTGGGCACTCCCTCCACCCCGCGGCTGACATCGCTGATGTAGCACGTCGCATTGGCCGTGGTCGAATCGGTCATCGACGGCAAGACGGGCGGACGCGGACGCGGACGCAGCGGGGTCGGCGCGGAACACGAAATCGTCGGATCGCGATAGACGAGCTCCTTTGTCCCGTAAACGTCGATCAGGTAGATGCCGTATCCGGTCGGGTCGGTCTGCGGGCCGAAAGTGTAGGAGGCCAGAAAGGTCCCCTCGGAGATGGGCCACGGCGTCATGTAATACCCGCCGGCGCCGACGACGCCGCCCTCGGGGGCCGGCGTCCCGCTCATGCCTCCTTCCGGCGGCTCGACACCGGGCGTGACAATGCGGATCCCCGCGGTATTGTTCATCCCCAGCCCGGGATCGATCACGACGACCGGACCGGCGGCCAGCGTGTGATGACCGGCGGCAATCGCCACGAGTTTTCCGCTGCCCGAAATGGACCGCACGTCTTCCAGCGCCCACGGATTGTTGAGGTGCTGTTTGAACAGGGCGTCGGCCCCCGTCCCGTCGGGACGAACCGTCCAGATCGACTGGATGTGCGCCCAGCCGCGTTCCTGGTACTCCCATCGCGTGTAGCCAATGGTGCCGTCGTCGAGCGTATGCGGCAGGTAATCGCCGTCCTTGGTTGCACTCAGCCGAAAGATGCGCCCGCCGTCGGCGCTCACGACGTACAGATTGCACGACGTTTCGTCCTTGTCGTTCTCGTTACACTGCAGCGAATACCCGCACCGCTCCGAGACGAACGCGACATCGCCGCTGGGAAGATAGGTGGGGTCCAAATCGCTCCACTCGCCGTCGGTGATTTGCCGCAGCCCGCCGCCGTCGATCCCGATCTCGAACAGGTGCGTCGGCTCTTCGGTGCGGCGCAGATGGTAGTTCATGCGGCGGTCGGTCCAACCTTTCGGCGGCAGGTCGCTGGCGGCCTTGGCGTAGCCGAACACGATCCGATCAGCGTCCCACCAGAGGTCCATCCCGTGAACGTGTCCCGGCCCCAATTGCCCATCGATCACGTTGCACACCGTGCACGGTTGATCGGGCCCTGCAAGCGACACGACACACAAATCGCCCCCCGGACGGGAGACCCACGGCATGTGGTTGAGACAGACGTCGGGGTAAGATTCTTGCGTGAAGCGTTTGATGAGGAGCAAACGATCGAAATCGAGACGGGGATTTTCAAAGGCCATCCGTCGGGCCAGCCACCGCGCCTCGAGAGAGAGCGCCCGACGTTCGGCCCTTTGGGGACCCTGCTGCTTTTCTTTTGCGCAGAGCTGGGTGGCTCGACGCGTCAACTCGCCGAGCGCCTCGGGGACCGGAAGACGGAATTCTCTCGCGAGTCGCCGCGCTCTCGCTAACGTCTCCTGCACCGGTTCGATGAAAAACGATCGTCCCTCACGAAACGCATAGTCCCCTTGCCGCGCTGAAACGATCACCGCCGCGGCCCCACCGGCTGCGATGTCAAACTCGACCGAGATCGCTGCAGCCTGCTGCAATTGTTTTTGAAAAACGACTTGTCGAACCGGTCGCAACGGAGTGAAAACGACCGACTCGACCGTCACGTCGACCGGTGGGCTGATGGGTCGCGACGCGCGCAGCTCCAGCGTGATGCGGTTCTTGCCGAAACCCAATTGCGCTTCTTTCTCCCAAACGAGTCGCCAGTGGCCGGCCGCGGCCAAACCGACCGGCTTCCCGTGTGGGGCCTGCAGCTCGGTTGGAAACCGCCCCGGAAACGCCTCGCGCGGGACCGCCATTTCGATTGTCGTTCGTCCCGATGCCCGCACGACCCGCGCCCGATCCTGAGACAGCGCGGGACCGTGAAACAACACTTCTTGCGTGTCCGGAGCACCCAATGCGACCTGAGCCTTATCGAGCGACAACAAACTGCCCTTCGTCTTGCGGCCGCGGAAACGGGCCTCCGCAGACGTCGGCAACGAAACCGCGATGTACACGTTCTGCGCATCGTGACACAAGCGGAAGGCCGGCAAATCGGCGTCGGCAGCCGCAATCGAGGCTGCGTTCTGCCAGCAAGCGTCGTCAAGCCGCCCGTCCAGTTTGGGCGCCGCTGCCAACGGCACGCGCAATCGCCCACCGGCCTTCACGCCCGGCCAATCGAGCTGTTCGCCGGGAAAACGGACGAGGCCCGGCTCGCGGATCTGTCTCAGACGGCAGGCGTCTTGCCGTTCCCAATCGGCTTCGATCTGACGGCGCACCGATTCGCCGGCGGCCGCTCGAATTGGTCCACACGACGTCGCGGCAACCAGCAAGCCCCCAAACCAACAACAGACGGCCCGCTTCACACCTCGCCTTGACGAACAATGCTGGTTGGTCGGCATCTCGGTGTTCCTGGATTGCTGAAAGTGATCTCAGCAACGCATCTTACCAAACAACTCCAGAACGCTGCCAGTCATCCACCACTTTGCCGAAGCCGTCTTTCATCTTGGTAATGCGGCTGTCGGTCGGAGTCCGTCGACGACATCCATTCGTCGTTGGAAACCGTACTGCCTCGGACAGGATTTCCTCGGCTTGTTCTGGTGATTCGACTTGGTAGACTTGGTCATAACAAGGAAACATTGAGGAAGCACAACAGCACACAAGCGGGGGCGTAGCTCAGCTGGTAGAGCAACGGACTTTTAATCCGTAGGTCGTGGGTTCGAGTCCCGCCGCCCTCATTCCATAAGCCATAGCGAGACCAGCGTTCAAGTCACTGCCCGGCCGATTTTGTGCCGTGAGGGGAGCCGGCGATCGGGACACCGTGCGGCAGCGGTCGGGCGGCGACCGTCAAGCCTTCCCGGTGCGCGAATTTCTGCAGCCGACGGAACAGCGAGAAACTGTCGGGATAGACCCAAAACGTCAGCGTCGTCCCCGGCTCGGCCGTTTTCAGCGCGAGATGAAACGCCGAGCCTGGATTCAGGGCGACGTCGCCCGATTCGCCTTGGAGGTCCGGCTCCACTTTCAATTGCCACTGTGAGACGCCAATCTGCATGGCGCCCCGTCCGTAACGCAACTGGCCAACCCCCGAGAGCTGCTGTCGCTCGACGACATATTCCATTGTGAACCCGCCGACCGGTCCGACGGTCCCCTGATGGCGGGGAAACTTCGCCAGCCAATGTTTCTGTCGATCCACCTGGGCGCGGAGTCGATCGATCAGCTCCTCAAGGGGGACGCGTGCCACGCGGTTCTCGGCCAGGCGAAAGTGCAGCTCCTTCCCATGCACTGTGCGGCTGAGGGGCGTGAGCCAGTGCTTGATTTGCTCGACCGGCGACTTTTGCGATTTCGCTTCCTCGAGTTCGGTTTGCAACTGAGCCAGCGTCGCGTTGGACCGATGGATGGCCGCACGCGCTAGGGCAATGCGGCGGGCGTCGGTTTCGAGGGCGTCGGTTTGGTTGGCCAGCGCGAGTGAGATCGATTCGAGCTGCCGCCGAAGGTCTTCTTCTTTGACAGCCAAACGCTGCGATTCTCTCAGGTGGGTCGTGGTCTCGCTCTCGATGAGGTCGACGTCGGCCTGCACCTCGCGGGCGACGCGGACCAATTCGAGTGACGGCTCCTTGGGCCGCGTCATCGCCGCGACCTGTGGCAGGAGAGCCGCTTCTGGTACGGCCCGATCGAGTTCGTCGGCGGACGCGATCGTCGTTAGCGGAACCGGCGCGTTGCTGACACGCATGCCGGCCACCACAATCAGGATGATCAAGACGCCGACGATGTTCGCGATGATATCGAGAAAGGAATCGGAGCCGAACTCCAATTCAGTCTGTGCGGCGCGACGACTCATGCAATGGCTCCTCACGAGGCGGCGATTGGAAAGGCTCCAGCGTAAAGTCCGCGCGAGACGAGATTCTGAAGCGGCTCAGGCGGCCGTACAACCGCTCGTAGTGCTGATTGCCGCCCGGACTGACCAGAAACCGGATGGAGGGGATCCAGTAGAAGTCCTCCGGCGGCGGCCCCCACGTACGGGTGTACGCGTCAATGGCCCGCAAGATGTCGTCGAGGAGCTCTTTCTTCCTCTGGCCGTCTCCGATGGGAATGATCTGATCCCGGCCGACAATCACTCGATCCGCTTCCACTCGAATCGTGATTTCCCGTTCGAATCCGATTCGCGCCCCGCCACCCGAAAGACCCCACATGCGCTGCTCC